>CAJTWU010000016.1 GCA_910579975.1 uncultured Vampirovibrio sp. | reverse complement strand
AACAACTTCCACGCCAAGTTTAGCCCAAGGAAGGTTTGCAGGATCTTTTTCAGCAAAGAACAAAATCTTGTGGCCGTTGATGATAAGACCGTCTTCTGCAACTTCTACTGTACCACAGAACTGACCCATAACTGAATCATATTTGAAAACGTGTGCTGCATTTGCAGGTGTTAAACCCGGGTCGTTGATTGCAACATAATCTAATTCTTCAAAAATACCTTCTCTGATAGCTGCTCTTAAAGTATTTCTACCAATTCTTCCGAAGCCGTTAATAGCTACTTTTCTTTTACTCATAATTTTTTACTCCTTCTTATTAGTAAAATATTTTCTTTAACGTGATAATTGTAATTCAAACACGTTTTCTAATCAAGAAGGAAATATTAAAAAATTGTTAATATAAATTTTTCCAACTCCTTAACGAACATTTCCTTTGTCATTTCAGGTAAAATTTCTTTAACTGTTGTAATTCCTTGAACTTTTTCTCCAAAAAGTTCTTCTAAAAATTCTTTATCATAGTCAAATAAAATGGAGCCGTGCTGTAAAATATATCCTTGTTTTCGAAATTGAGCGGAGCCTATTATTTTTTTACCCTGATAACAAACATCTGCTCCTGTCGAAATTAACATACAATAATCAAATTTTGTTGAAATCTTTTTGTTTTCGCCAAAATCTAATTTCACACCAAGTGTTTTAAAAAAATCAATTAAAATTTTTGAAATTTCTTTATATGAGTCATTTACACTTATTCCTTCTTTAGCAGGCATAACACAGCTGTATGTGATTTCATTGTCATGCAGTAATGCTCTTCCTCCTGTTAAGCGGCGAACAACATCAATATTGGTATTTTGTATGAAATCTTCTTTTTGATTACGTCCTAAAGAAATACATTTTGGTGACCAGGCATAAAGTCTGAATACAGGTTCTTTTTCCTTTAGTAAAATGGCATTATCTAACAAATCCGAGTCGATTTGCATGTTTTCTTGTCCGGTAAAGGTGCCAAATTTAATGTATTTCATCTTTAATCTTTCTAAACAAAGCTTCGTCGCTTGTTGTATCAGCAAGCGGTTTTGGTATAAATAAGTCTTGATACCTTCTAATTGCGTATGAATCTGACATTCCTGAAATATAATCGGTTATTAACTGAGGAATGTCTTCATTTTTATAATAAGCTTGCAATTTTTCTGTATAATACTCAAATAATGATTTAATAATGTTTTTAGCTTTTACTTCTTCTGCTTTGGTAACCGGATCCAAATAAACATTTTCAAACATCCATTCTCGGAGTTTTGTAACATAAAACCAGCCTTCTTCGCTCATTGCAACTTTTGGCTTTCCCATAGATGTTCTGATAATATCAGAAATCATTTTACCTAATCTTTCCGACTGGTTAGATGAAAAATACTCTCTGCAATCTTTAGGTAAATCACTTTCTGTAATAACTCCGGCGCGAACAGAATCTTCTATATCATGGTTAATGTAAGCAATTTTATCTGCATATTGAACAACTTGAGCCTCCGGAGTTTTAGGTTTATATCCCCAGGAATGGGTTAGAATACCGTCAACTGTTTCTTTGCATAAATTCATATTCTCTAAGTGTTCAACAACCCTTACACTCTGCAAATTATGATAAAATCCATTTGGTAAAAGTTCATTCAACGCTGCTTCACCGCAATGTCCAAAAGCAGTATGACCCAGATCATGTCCTAAAGAGATTGCTTCTACCAAATCCTCATTCAATCTAAGTGCTCTAGCCATTGTTCGGGCTATTTGTGAGACTTCAAGAGTATGAGTTAATCTTGTTCTAAAATGGTCGTTATATGGAGATAAGAATACTTGAGTCTTGTGCTTTAGTCTTCTAAAAGATTTAGAGTGAAGAATTTTATCTCTATCTCGCTGAAATTCTGTTCTTATAGGATAAGCATCTTCACGAGGAATTTTTCTTCCCTTTGACTCTTTGCATTTTGTTGCATATTCACTAAGAGTCTCATATTCTCTTTGTTCTAATTCATCTTTAATAGTTTGTAATTCTTTTTTCATGTTTATCATTATACACAATATGTTACGATTTGTTAAGCTTTTTATCAAAAAAACGCAATTTTTATTTTATTTGAGTGTTTATATCAGTGGAAGGAAAATGTAAAGGTCTATTGTATTTTTACATTTAGTACAGACAATAATAGTAGTAAGTTGTAAATATAGGAGTAATTAGTTATGACAGATGAAATGACAGTACAGGCACAAAGACCATCAGCCTTACCTTATGTATTAGGCGGTGCAGCATTAGGCGGTATTGCCGGTGCCGGTGCAGCAGCAGCAAATGTAGGTATAAAAGCTCCAGCTTATGCTTCTTGGGAAGATGCAATTGCTGATGTAAACAAAGACGATTCTTTTGTTAAAAAACAAGTTGAAAAGGGCGGAGATAACAAAGCAAATTGGGAAGCTGTTCAAACCCAGGCAAAAGCAGTTAAAGATGCAGAAAAAGCTGTAACAGATATTAAAATGCCGGACGGTTTTGAGGCTAAGGCTGAATTAGATGCTGTAATCGAAAAAGAAATCGCATTAGAAAATGCCAAAAAAGCTGTTGAAAAGAAAGAATTAGCGGCTTTTGAAACAGAATTAGCAAATTTAAAGAAATTGGAAATCAAGGCAGAGGCACCATATGAATACAATGGTGTAAAATACTCTCAAGAAGACTTCAGAAAATTACTTGATTCAACAAAAGAGGAAGACAAGCAGCTTGTTGAAAAATTAGTAAAGGATACTCAAGGCTATAAAGAAGCAATTGGTAAAGCAGATTTTGCAAAAGCAGAAAAAGAAGCTGTGAATACTGCACAGCAAGCATTAAATACAGCAGAAGAAGCTTTGACAAATAAAGATACTAAAGGTTTAGCTGGTGGTATTAGAGAAGCTTATGGTAATGCTAAAAAAGGCTTAGTTTCTGCTAAAAATACAGCTAAGGAAAAATTAACTGAAGACTTATTAGGTAAATGTAAAAAAACCAGCACTTGGAAAACAGCAGCAATCGGCGCTGCACTATTAGCTCTGGGTGGTTTGATGATTAGACCTAAAGGCGAAGAAGTTTAGTTATAAAAAAAATAACTAATTACAACTATTATTAAAAAACAGAGTCATTTTGACTCTGTTTTTGTTTATGTTAGAATAAGTTTATGAAAATAAATAGCATAGATAATAAAACATATTTTGGAAAAGTATACTGCGGTGGAACAATTATAAATCGTTTGGGAAAAGAAGATTGTCCGCAAGAATTCAGAAACGCTTATAAAACATTAAGAAATGCTGTAGAAGCACGTAATCTGGATAAGTTGGAGAATGTCAATCTTACTTTAAACTACGGGCAAAAAGATGGCTTTTTTGCAACAGTTTCTAATAAAGAATATGGAATTCCTGAGATAAATCAATATAAGCACAAACTTTCTACTAAGGAAGAACAGTTGTCAATATTTGAACAATGGGCTTATGATTGGGATTATGTATATGGTGAGCTATCAGACAAAGCATATAATAATGTAAGAAATGCGCTTCAATACATCAAAGACAACTATAAGTTTTGATGAGCTTCATTAACTATATAATTAATATCGACTTCTATTTCATTACCTGATGTTGCAAACCATATCAGATACTCTATATTGCCCGCAGGTCCTTTAATGGATGAATAAGTTAGACCTTTTATTGTATAGTTAAGTCCTTTTACACAATCTATTACGTTTTGTATAACTTCGGCGTGTATGGTTTTGTTTTTTACGACTCCGCCTTTTTCAACCTGTTCTTTACCAGCTTCAAATTGAGGTTTTATAAGACAGATCATTTCATGAAACTCAGGGTTTAAAAGTTCTTTTAGATTTGGAATCACTTTTTCTAAGGAAATAAATGATAAATCGGATACAAGCAAATCTGCAACAGGTTCATTTTCTTGATAAATATCGCTGAAAGAACATATTTTTAAATTTGTTTTTTCGATTGTTTTAACTTGTTCAGAGCTTCTGATTTTCCAATCAAGTTGACCGTATCCAACATCTACGGCATAAACATATTTAGCTCCATTTTGAAGCAGACAGTCTGTAAACCCCCCTGTGGAAGCTCCAGCATCAAAACAAATTCTATTTTCTACCTGAACAGGAAATGTTTCAAGTGCTTTTTTTAATTTAAAACCACCTCTGGATACAAATGGCATAGCCTTAACATGAAAATCATAATCTTTTGACGGATCAATTTGAAATCCGGCTTTTGTTACAACATCTGTTCCAATTTTGACATTACCGGCTAAAATAGCAGCAGAAGCCTTACTTTTGTTTTCAAAATATCCTAAATCTACTAAAACTTTATCTAGACGTTCTTTTTTCATATATTAAAGAATTCCTCTGCATTTGTAGTTGTAATATCAATAATTTCTTCAACAGGCATGTTTCTTAAAGAAGCTATTTCTTCAGCCACATATTTAACATAAGCCGGTTTATTTTCTTTACCTCTATAAGGAACCGGTGTCAAATACGGAGCATCAGTTTCCAGTACCAGCTTATTAAGAGGCACTTCTTTTGCGACATCTTTCATTTTGACTGCATTTTTGAAGGTTACAACTCCGCCAAGAGCTATAAACCAACCTTCACGAGTGCATTCTTTCATAAACTCTACACTACCGGAAAAACAATGAAATAAGACTTTAGACTCTTTATTTATTTCTTTTAGAATATCAAATGTATCTTTATGGGCTTCTCTATCATGAACAACAATTGGTAATCCAAGTTTATTTGCCATATTTATTTGTTTTATAAAAACATTTTTTTGTATATCATTAAAAGTTTTATCCCAATAATAGTCAAGACCGATTTCACCTACGGCTACAACTTTTGGATTTTTAGCCCGCTCAATCATTTTGTCTTCAATCTCTTGAGAGTAAGTTTTTGCTTCGGAAGGAAAAATCCCAACCATTGCATAAATATTGGGTGCTTGCGCTATTTCAATAACCTTATCCATTGTTTTTTCTTCAACAGAAGGTATGATGACTTTGCCAACACCATCAATATCAAAGTCATCAAGCATATCAATATGTGCATGAGTGTCAATTAAGTAATCTTTCATAAGTTAATGATAGCATATAATATCAAATTCACAATTAGAGCAAGTTTTTGGGATGAATTCTCCTCTATCAATCTTATTAGTAATTTCAAGCAATTTATCTTCGTATTCTTTTACTAA
Organism: uncultured Vampirovibrio sp.; assembly: GCA_910579975.1. GTDB lineage: Bacteria > Cyanobacteriota > Vampirovibrionia > Gastranaerophilales > Gastranaerophilaceae > CAG-196. Next base: position 44,818 of record CAJTWU010000016.1, on the reverse strand, counting down.
AGTTTCGGTTAAATCGATTACAACTTCTGATTTGTTTTTTAAGTCCAGATATACAAAAGAAACATTTTTAGTATTGAAAAAACTCTTTACACAAAGCAAATAAATCATTGTTTGGAAATCATATGCTGCATTTTTTGGTGCAGATCCTGTTTTGTAATCTAATATATAATAATGGTTATTATTTTTTACCAGTGCATCAAGTCTACCGCCGAAAAAATGATTTCCTATTTTAACTGCAAGATTATATTCTGTATTTATACACTCATAGCTTAAATACCGGACACCTTTAAGATAATCCCATAAAATTTTTTCATTTTGATTGAGTGAACATTCCATTTTATCAATATTTTCTTTGCGTAAATAATAAGAGGCAAGAGCATGGATATTCTTACCTGTTTCAAAAATTTCATCATTAACAGGCATGGAAATTCCTTTTATATATTTAAACTCAAATTTTTTAGGACAGAGTATAAATGTTTTTAACATATTAGGTGAGAATTGCTGTATCATTTTAACCTATCAAATATGTATAATCAGGAGAGGTTTTAAGCCTTTCTTCTATTTCATCAAAACTCAGTTGGCCTTCGGTTGCTCCAAATTTGGATACAACAGAAGCTGAATTTACAGAACCATACATAAGAGCTTTTCCAATGTTTATATTAGTTCTGTTAAGTGCAGCACAGAATGTAGAAGCAAAAGCATCTCCGGCTCCAAGAGTTGACACTACTGGAGAAGGGTAAGGTTCACAGAAATAGAAATTTTCTCCATCATAAGCATAAGCACCTTTGTTACCATCGGTTATTACGATAATTTGATAATCCTTAACTTTTAAAGATTGAAGCATTTGCTTGATATCTTTATGAATAAGTTCATGTGAAAATTTTTCTGTTTTTGTATCGGGACGAACCTGAATACCTGTTGTCATACTAGCTTCTTCTTTGTTCATTACGACAACATGTGCTGATGATAGAATTTTATTTAGGTGTTGAAACCCTCTTTTAATACTTGTTGTGCCTGCGTTAAAACATATTTTGGTATTATTGGCATGCGCAAATTCTACAATTGGTTCAAGAACCTTGTTAGACTCGCCGTTTAAAGGTGCAATATAAATTAAATCAGCTTCTTTTATAGCTTCAAAATGGATTTCATCTTCTCTGATTTCAGCATTTGCTCCTCGATGGGCTAAGACTGTTCTATCTCCCTGAAAACTCACCAGAATTATTGAAAAACCGGTGGATGTACCATCTTTTTGTATAATATTATCCAAATTTACGTTATGTGTTTTAAAAAACTCTAATATACCATCTGAATAGATATCGTTTCCTATTTTGAATATAGCAGAAGTTTCAAGACCTAATTTTGCAAAACTACAAGCTGTATTAATACCGCCTCCGCCAACATTAGAAGAAAATGTTGAGATATCAATTTTTGAACCGTAAGGGTAGCTCATAAAATCAGAACTTTTATTTTTTGAGCATACTGATACGATATTAGCTTCATCACATTCTACAAAAACATCCATTGTAGCGCTGCCGATTGTAATAACTTTAGGCATTAATAATCCTCCTTGTTAATATTATTTTATTATAAAGACATAACTGCTGCTTAATGTAAACAAATGTAAAAATATCAAATTAGCATGGTGTAATTTTTATACAGTTAATCTATAATGTGTGTATACAAGGATATGTGATATATATATAAACCCTTAGAGAGAGTTATAAAGGGTTTTTTATCAAAATAGTATAGATTAGGGATTATTTATGACGGTCATTATAATGACTGTTCCAGAAAGGTTTTTTAAGGCATGGCTCTTACCATAAATACAAATGTATCTTCAATTATTGCGCAAAGAAATTTGAACAATGCAACGAACGCGCTAAATACTTCTATTGAAAGAATGACTACTGGTTATAAGATTAACCATGCAAAAGACAATGCTGCAGATTATGCAATATCAAAGCTCTGGGCGACACAGCTAAGTTCATTGGATGTAGCAGCTGATAATGCTTCTACAGGAAATGATATGTTAACAACAACAGAAGAAACATATTCATTATTGGCTGATCATCTTCAGAGAGTAAGAGATTTGACAGAACAGGCTGCAAATGGTACTTACGGCGGATCTTCTTTAGAGGCGATAAAAGCTGAAATAACAGCACGTTTAGAGGAGTTTGACCGTATAGCCGCTAATGCAGAGTTTAATGGTGTAAAATTAATGACAGGTGCTATTACAGCAGATATTAAACTTCAAGTAGGTTTATATGCTGATGCAAATTCTCAAATTATTTTAAGTAAAGATTTATTTGCTAAAACTACTGTAAAAGATTTGTTAGGAAAAGAAATAAGTGCTATGGCTACGGCTTGTTCAGCTAATGACACAGCGCCGGCTGAATTAACAAACTTAGATACTGCTATTAAAACATTGTCTTCTCGAGCTACAAATATTGGTGCAGCTCAAAACAGAATATCATCTGCAATTTCGGCTATTGATGTTCAATCACAGAACTTAACTTCATCATTATCAACTCTTAGAGATACTGATGTGGCAGAAGAATCTTCAAATTATATTAGAGCTCAAATATTACAGCAGGCTTCTGCAACGCTGCTTTCTACAGCAAATCAGTTGCCAAGTATAGCTTTGAATTTAATATAATATAAATAATAAATTTGTTGTTGATTGGGATATGTACTTATATGTGGGATTGATTTATTCAATCCCTTTTTATTATTGCAATAAGGGATATTTATGTTAGTATTATTGTATGGGCGATTGGCGCAGTTGGTAGCGCATCACATCGACATTGTGGGGGTCACGTGTTCGAGTCACGTATCGCCCAAATAGGAGAGGATATTATCCTCTCTTTTTTAAATATAAAGATTTTATTAAGTTTTTGCTAGCGAGTGTATATCATACACTCGCTAAATCATTTCAGGCTAAGGCATACAGCCATTTTTCCAATATTTTGTCTGAAACACCCGTTTATTGACACTCTTAAACCCTTGTGTTGTAATATTAGTGTATGCTTGTACACAAGATAGGAGACACAAATCATGGCAACAAAAACAAAAAAAACTGTTGAACAGCTTGAAGAATCTCTTAATGCCCCTAGTGTTGTTGAAACACTTGACCAGTTAGAAGTACTTATTTCTAAGGTTAAAAAGGCTCAAAAGATTTTCGCAACTTATTCTCAAGAACAAGTTGATGCTATTTTTAAAGCTGCTGCAGCTGCTGCTGACAAAGCACGTATTCCTTTAGCTCGTATGGCTGTTAAGGAAACAGGAATGGGTGTTCTTGAAGATAAAATTATTAAGAACCACTTCGCTTCAGAATACATTTATAACAAACATAAATGCGCAAAAACTTGCGGTATTATAAAAGAAGATAAAGCTAACGGTATTAAGATTGTAGCTGAACCTCTTGGTGTTATTGCAGGTATTGTTCCTACAACAAACCCTACTTCAACTGCAATTTTTAAATCATTAATTGCTTTAAAAACCAGAAATGCAATTATCTTCTCACCACACCCTAGAGCTAAAGAATGCACAATTGCTGCTGCAAAATTAGTTCTTGAAGCTGCTGTTAAAGCTGGTGCTCCAGAAGATATTATTGGATGGATTGATGTTCCATCAATTGAGCTTTCAAATGCATTAATGCACCACGATTCAATTGATTGTATCTTAGCTACAGGCGGTCCGGGCATGGTTAAAGCAGCTTATTCATCAGGTAATCCGGCTTTAGGTGTAGGACCTGGTAATACTTCAGCTGTAATCGATGAAACCGCTGATATTAAAATGGCTGTTTCTTCTATTTTAATGTCAAAAACTTTTGACAACGGTATGATATGTGCTTCAGAACAATCTGTTGTAGTTGTAGATAGCGTTTATGAAGCTGTTAAAAATGAATTCCAGTACAGAGGTGCTTACCTTGTAAATGCAGAAGAACAACAAAAAATGATTGATCTTCCATTTATTGATCCAAAACGCGGTACTGCTCACCCTGATATCGTTGGTCAATCTGCACATAGAATAGCAGAACTTTCCGGATTCTCAGTTCCTGAAAATGCTAAAGTTCTTCTTGCAGAACGCGCAGAAGTTAATTGGGAAGATCCATTCTCAAGAGAAAAACTTTCTCCAATTCTTACTTTATATAAAGCTTCTGATTTTGAAGATGCAACTGAAAAAGCTTATTATCTTGTATCACATGGCGGTGCCGGTCATACTTCAGTACTTTATACTGATGAACGCTCAAAAGATAGAATTGACAAGTATGCTCAAAAAATGCCATCTTGCCGTGTGTTAATTAACTCACCTTCATCTCAAGGCGGTATTGGTGATTTATTTAACTTTAAGCTAGAACCATCATTAACATTAGGATGCGGTTCTTGGGGCGGTAATGCTGTTTCAGGTAACGTAGGCGTTGAAAACTTACTTAACTACAAAACTGTTGCTGAAAGGAGAGAAAATATGTTATGGTTTAAGGTTCCACCTAAAGTTTACTTCAAGAGAGGTGCACTAGACCTTGCTCTAAGAGAACTTTCAGGTAAAAAACGTGCATTTATCGTAACAGATAGATTCTTATTTAATTCAGGTGCAGTTGATAATATTACTAAGGTTCTTGATGAAATCGGTATTGAACACGAAGTATTCTTTGATGTTAAACCGGATCCTACATTGTCAACAATTAATCAAGCTATGGCTGTATTGAAACCGTTTGAACCAGATGTAATCATCTCATTAGGCGGCGGTTCACCAATGGATGCTGCTAAAATCATGTGGTTATTGTATGAACAACCAGAAACAAACTTTGAAGATATCGCAATGAGATTTATGGATATTAGAAAAAGAATTTGTTCTATTCCTGAATTAGGTAAAAAAGCTACAATGGTTGCTATCCCTACAACTTCAGGTACAGGTTCTGAAACAACTCCATTTGCTATTATTACTGATGATGAAACTCACGTTAAATATGCAATTGCGGATTACGCTTTAACACCAAATATGGCTATTGTTGACCCTAACTTTGTTGACGGTATGCCAAAAGGTTTAACTTCAGCTTCTGGTATTGATGCGCTAGTTCACTCAATTGAAGCTTATGTTTCTTGTATGGCTACAAACTTTACAAATTCAAATGCTTTAGAAGCTATTAAGTTGGTATTCAGATACTTAGAACGTTCATATAGAGAAGGTGCTAATGATCCTATCGCAAGAGAAAAAATGCACTATGCAGCAACAATTGCCGGTATGGCTTTTGCTAACTCTTTCTTGGGATTATGCCACTCAATGGCACACAAACTTGGTGCAATGTACCATGTTCCACACGGTGTTGCTAACGCATTATTAATCAGACAAGTTATGAAATATAACGCTTCTGATGCACCGCATAAACAAGCGATATTCCCTCAATACAAATTCCCATGTGCTAAGACTAAATATGGTCAAATTGCTGATGAATTAGGATTGGGTGGAAATAATGATGATGAAAAAGTTCAATTATTAATCAATGCAGTTGATGACTTGATGAAGAGAATTGAACTTCCAAATTCAATCAAAGACTTTGGTGTTGATGAAGAAACATTTATGAACAACTTAGATGAATTGGTTGAACTTGCATTTGACGATCAATGTACAGGTGCTAACCCAGCATATCCATTGATGGAAGATATCAAGAAAATCTATATTGATGCTTACTACGGTAATGTATAATCAATAATACGTAAAAGGCGTGGGTAAAGCCCGCGCCTTTTTTTATTTTATAAACAAACCTTTACTATTTCTTTTCTATGTCAACTATATTTCCATTTTTATCACGTTTTATAATAGTAACTTCTGTAGCTCCGTCTGAATGAACTTCTGTTGTAGTTTCTATACTGGTTCCGTCATCATTATAAATTCTTTCTACAGTAGCTCTTCTGCCATCCTCACTTATATAAGAAATATACTCTCTAGAAAGAGTACCATCTTCTTTATACCAGCATTTATATTCTTTTTGAATTCCATTTGAACAGCCGGTACAAAGCTCATATTTCACAGTACCATTCTCATAGAATTCTTGTTCTTTTATTTTTACTTTTATTTCTTGTCCCTGCAAAGCTAGAGTAAACTTTTTTGGCTTTGGTGCTAAATTAATATTTAGCAATACATTTTTATATCCTAAAAGACTTAAATCAAATTCTTTACCAGTTTTTTTATCTTTAGCCACAGGTTTATCTGTTAAAGGTTCTTGTTCTTCACGGGCTGTAGTTTTATCTTTTTCAGATTCCAGCCCCTGTTCCTGTTTTGTTTTTGTCTTTGTTTTAAAACTTTGTCCAAAATTAATAATACTCATAATTGACATTAAAATATATCTCCATAAAAATTGTTTATATTGTTTTATATATAACGGCAAAATTTCAAAAAACTTTAATATACTTTTTATCTTTTTGCCAAAACTCTTAATTTTCAAGAAAAATTCGGCTTTACAATTTGTAATAAAACAGTTGGATGAATTTCGAAGATAAAGAGAGTATAAAAATAAGTCTCGAAAAAAGTTCGAGACTTATTCTATTATTTTACTTCTTCCAGTTTTAACCAACACTTGCCAAACAATTGTTTTTCTTGAGTTGCTGATACTAATATTGCACCCTCTTCTTTTCTTGCTAAAACTTGGATATCCATTCCTTTCTGTTCGTCTCTGCACTTTATCTCTTACAAGAACATATAATGGCATATTTTTTGAAACTTTAATAATACATAGCCCAAAATCCACAGAAGCTCGATATTTTATACAATGTAATAAAAAGTCTTATGAAAGAATAGTTTATGTTATAATGGAGTCAATAAGGGAGTATAAAAATGGAAATAAGACAAGAATTTATAGAACAGGCTATGCAGTTAACGCGTAATGCTGAATTTTTACCGGATGGAGCACAAGGCTTAGCTGCTAAGTTACAGCACGCTCATGATACAAATACACCGCTTAGGGTTAAATTAGGTATGGATCCGACTCGTCCGGATTTACATCTGGGTCATACGGTTGTTATGAGAAAGTTAAGAGAGTTTCAAGAGCTTGGTCATAAAATTGTTCTTATTGTTGGTGGAGCTACTGCGATGGTAGGTGACCCTTCCGGTAAATCTGATACAAGACCGGCTTTGACTAAGGAACAGGTTGAAGAAAATGCTAAGTCTTATTTTGAACAAATGTCAAAAGTTTTAGATGTTACCAATGCAGAAGTTACTAATAATGCAGATTGGTTGCATCCGATGAGTTTTACTGATTTGTTAAAACTTGCTTCTAAAATTACTGTTGCTCAAATGATGACAAGAGATGACTTTGCAAAAAGATATGCTGATGGAAGACCAATAGCTATACATGAGTTTTTCTATCCATTAATGCAAGCTTATGATTCAGTTGCAATCGATTCTGATATAGAATTAGGCGGTACAGACCAGAGGTTCAATACTCTTTTAGGAAGAGATATTCAGTCCGCTTATGGTAAAAAATACCCGCAGCATGTTATGTTGTTACCTTTATTAGAAGGAACAGATGGTGTTGTTAAGATGTCAAAAACATATCCTGAACACTGTATTTCATTAACAGATAGTGCTAAAGATATGTTTGGTAAACTTATGAGTATTCCTGATACATTAATAACACGCTACTATTCTCTTTTAACTGATGTACCACAAGCAGAACTTGTTGAGATGGATAAACAGATTGACTCAGGTGTAGTGAATCCGCGTAATATTAAAATGCGCTTAGCTCACATGATTACAGAAGAATATCACGGTAAGGAGGGTGCAGATAAGGCTCAGGAAGATTTTATTAACGTGGTATCCAATAAGGGAATACCTGATGATATTGAAGATGTTAATATAGAAGTTGATACAAATATTTTAGATTTACTTGTAAATCTAAAATTTGTTCAGAGTAAAGGTGAGGCAAAACGTCTTATCCAGGGCGGTGGTGTAAAACTTGATGGTGAAAAAATTTCTGATATGAACCTTATTATTACGCCGGCAATGAATAAAGTTTTACAAGCAGGTAAAAGAAAGTTCGCAAAATTAGTATGATATATAATAATGTGCTTGATTGCATAGGTAATACTCCAACAGTTGTTTATCGAGATAATATCTGGTTAAAATTGGAATATTTTAATCCGTCTGGTTCTGTTAAAGATAGAGCTTCTTATTCAATGATAATTTCAGCTCTTGAACGCGGTGATATTGATGAAGGAACGGTTATAATTGAACCAACTAGCGGTAACACTGGGATTGGACTTGCTATGGTTTGTGCTGTAATGGGTTTGAGACTCATTATTTGCATGCCTGAAAGCATGTCTGAAGAACGTAGAAAACTTATCAGTGCTTATGGTGCTGAACTTGTTTTGACTCCTGCAAGTGAAGGGATGAGAGGAGCTGTTGAAAAAGCAATTGAGCTTAAAAATGCTGCTTCAAATGCCTGGATACCAATGCAGTTTGCAAACCCTGATAATTTGAGATCTCATAAACAAACAGCTAAAGAAATTGTGGATGATACAGGTAATACTGTTGATATAGTAGTAGCAGGAATTGGAACAGGTGGAACGGCATTTGGTTTAAAAGAATATCTTCCATCTCATGTAAAAATTTTCGGCGTAGAACCGGCTGAAAGTCCTTTATTTACTGATGGTAAAGCTGGACCTCATAAAATTCAAGGTATTGGTGCTAATTTTATTCCAGAAATTTGTCAAGGTAAAGAATTGGATGGAATTTTGACTGTTGAGGGTGATGATGCTATTAATAAGTCTAAAGAATTAGCTAAAAAACACGGTATTTTTTGTGGAATTTCTTCAGGTGCTAGTGTATGTGCAGCAGAGGAGTTGGCACAAAAATATCCTGATAAGCTAATTGTTGCAATAATTCCTGATACCGGTGAAAGGTATTTATCATGCTAATACGTGCAATAAATAAATTAAAAGAAGACATAAAGGTTATTTATGACAATGATCCGGCTGCTAATAATTTAGCAGAAGTACTTTTTTGTTATCCGGGATTGCAAGCGTTAATTTCTCATAGGATTGCTCATAAACTTGCATATTGGGGTGTGCCGTTTATTCCTCGTTTTATGGCATATTGGACAAGAATATTTACAGGTATTGAAATTCACCCTAAGGCTAGAATTGGTAATAGATTTTTTATTGATCACGGTGAGGGTGTAGTAATAGGAGAAACATCTATTATTGGTGATGATGTTTTAATTTATCAACAGGTAACTTTGGGCGGTACAGGAAAAGAACATGGGAAAAGACATCCGACCATTGGGAATAATGTAATTATTGGAGCCGGAGCTAAAATTTTAGGTAATATAACCGTTGGTGATAATGTTAGAGTTGGAGCCGGTTCTGTTATTGTTGATGATGTTCCTGAAAATTGTACTGTAGTAGGTATTCCAGGACGGATTGTTCATCAGCATTTTATAAGCCCAGATGGGATTTTAATGCATAACAGAATACCTGATCCGATAAAATGTGAATTAAATCGTTTAAAATACGAAATACAGGATTTAAAGGAAAAGATTAATTCTTAGGTACAATTTGCTTTGTTTTGCTAGATGCGTTTTTAACAGCATCTACTATTGACCAGACGCTAATACCAATTCCTGTTAAACTACCAAGTAGTCGGTTGGATTTTGTTAGGAATGATGTTGCAACAGCTCCGCCAAGGAAAGCTGCTGCTTTTCCCCATTGACCATTAATAGCTTGTCCCAATCCCGGTAAGAAGAATGAACCGATACCAACTCCCCATTTTTTACCGGTTGAAGCTTCGTCTTTAATTGTATAAACATAATGATCCGGGAATTCTTTTACGTCCAAAACTTCCGGATAATATTGAGATTGAGCAACAGGCATTTGCTGCATTTGCATTGGTTGATGAACATTAGCCCCTACACTTTGTATTGATGTCATATATGCACTCCAAAACTACTACACATTTATATTAAAGCAGGAAAATGGCAAAATTTGACTAGATTGTTAAGAAAATTTACATGCGCATAAATTTTACCTTTATACTATAATAAACATAAGGTTTTACGAGGTAAGGAAATTGGGAAAATATCATTTTATCGCAATAGGCGGAATAGGAATGAGCGGGCTTGCAAAGTATCTTCTGGAAGACGGGTATACTGTTACAGGTTCTGATATAGCTGATAGTAAGTATATAGATGCTTTAAAAAGTTTGGGTGCAGAAGTAAATATAGGACATAATGAAACTAATTTACCTGATGATACAGATGTGGTTGTTGTCAGTACAGCAATTAAAGAAAATAATCCAGAATTAATTAAAGCACGTAATCTTGGGATGAAGATTTATCATCGTTCTGATTTGTTAGCAGAAATTGCAAAATCAGCTCAAGATAGAGAAAAGTGTTTTATAGGTTTTTCTGGAACACATGGCAAAACTACTACAAGCGGGCTGGCTTCTTTTGTATTAGATAAAGCCGGTTTAGCTCCATCTTTTGTTGATGGCGGTATTGTTCCTGAACTACATACCAATGCACAGCATAAAAGCGGAGAGCATTTTGTAGCAGAGCTTGATGAAAGTGATGGAACTATTGTTAAATATCATCCGGATATTTTAGTTATTAATAATCTGGAAGAAGATCATCTTGATTTTTATAAAAATGGAATGAGTGATTTGGTTAAAACATTTGGGAAAGCCATTTCTCAATCAAAGAAAGTTATTGTAAATAACGATAATGACGGGATAAAACTTTTACAAGGAAATTTTATTACATTTGGTCTTAATGAGGCTGATTATACAGCTAAAAATATTGAATACTCAAAAGAAGGTACAAGTTTTGAAATCTATCATACTGATAACTTTTTAACTGATATGTATATTACAATAGCTGGAGTGCATAATGTTAATAATACTCTTGCGGTTTGTGCAGCATTAAATGAATCCGGAGTTAACTTAGATTGTATTAAAGACATATTTACACCTTTTACAGGTATGGGAAGACGTTTTGAAAAAGTTTGTGAAATTAACGGTATACCAGTTTTTGACGACTATGCGCATCATCCTACTGAAATCAAAGCTACACTTGAAGCCGCAGCTTCCAGATTTGGCAAAGAGAATATTGTAGCTGTTTTTCAACCGCATAGATATTCAAGATTACAAGGTTTATGGAATGATTTTAAAGGCTCATTTGATAATATAGGAAGATTAATCGTTACTGATGTTTACGCAGCTTCAGAAGAGGCTATAGAAGGTATAAATGGAGAAAAGTTTGCCTCTGAAGTTAAAGCAGAATACATTGGCGGTTCAATTGAAAATGTTGCGAAAAATTTATTACCAACATTGCAAAACGGCAATGTAGTAATCGGTTTAGGAGCAGGTACAATTACTAATCTGGGGAAATATCTTGGTAATAGAAGTTAGAGAAAATTTTGAGATAAAAAATCTTACAACATTTAAGATTGGGGGGAAAATTGATAAGTTATATTTGCCAAAAAACCAATCTGAATTTGTACAGCTTTTGACTGAATTGGATGATTATTTAGTTCTTGGTAATTGTTCAAATGTTTTGATATCTTCTAATGGATATAGAGGTAATTTAATTCTAACTACGCAGATGAAAGAATATTTTATTAATGGAAATTTTGTTGCTGCTTCTTGCGGGGTAAAAGGACCTTTACTTTCTCAAAAAGCTTGTGAAAATTCTCTTAGCGGGTTTGAATTTATGATTGGTTTTCCTGGAACAATTGGCGGTGAAATATATATGAATGCCTCTTGTCATGGGCAATGTATATCAGATAATTTAGTTCGTTGCTGTGTATTTGATAAAGAAAAAAAAGAGGTTGTTTATAAAGAGAAATCTGAAATGGGATTTGGATATAGAACCTCTATATTACAGGACGAAAAATATATCCTTCTCGGAGCAGAGTTTGAATTAAAAAAATCTACGAAACAGGAGATAGAAACTCTAATGCATAGAAACTTGGAGTCCAGAAAAGGAATTCAGCCAACTTTGAAAACTCCAAATGCTGGCAGCGTATTTAAAAATCCTCCCAACGACTCTGCCGGCAGACTTTTAGAGAAAGCCGGTGCCAAGGATTTTGATATGCCAAATGTAAAAGTCTGGGGTACACATGCGAACTTTATTGTTAACAAAGGTCAAGCAACATCGGAAGATGTTCTGGAGCTTATGGTAAAAATGTTTACAACTGTCCGAGATATTTATACAATAGAATTAAAGCCTGAAGTAATTTTTATCGGGGATAAAACAGAAAAAGAGGAAAAATTATGCAATATACTATATCAAAAGAGTCAAAAATAGCCGTTTTATGCGGTGGAATGTCATCTGAACGTGAAATATCATTACGTTCTGGGAAAAATTGCCTTAATGCTCTTCACCGACTGGGTTATAAAAATGCTAAAATTGTTGATGTATCAGAAAATATTATGAATGATTTGAAAGGCTTTGAGTTTGCATATAATACATTGCATGGTAAATATGGCGAAGATGGTTGTATTCAAGGTGTTTTAGAAATTTTAAAAATCCCTTATACAGGTTGCGGTGTTATGGCGAGTGCTATTTGTATGAATAAAGAATACACTAAGAAAGTTATGGCTACAGTGGGACTTCCATTGATAAAATCTGTTTATCTTTTATCTGATGAAAATCCTGTAGAGAAAGTTAAAGAACTTAAGTATCCGCTAATGATTAAACCTGTTTCAGAAGGTTCAAGTTTTGGTATGAATAAAGTGTGTAACGAGAAAGAACTTATTGAGGCGGTTACAGAAGCGCGTAAATATAATGCACAGGTTTTAATTGAAGAATATTTAGTTGGTATTGCAGCAACAGTGGGTGTTTTAGAAAAGGACGGCAAAGCTTTTGCAACAGAAATTCTGGAACTAAGACCTAAAAATGAATGGTATGATTATGAATGTAAATATACAAAAGGATTAACAGAATTTGTTTTACCGGCTGAATTGTCACCGGATATGACTAAACAGGTTAAAGAATATGCGGTAAAAGCTTTTGAAGTATGCGGTTGTTCAGGTGTTTCAAGGGTAGATTTTCATATAGTTGATGACATTCCTTATATTTTGGAAGTTAATACAAATCCGGGCATGACTGATACAAGTGATTTACCGGCACAGGCAGCTGTAGGCGGAATAAGTTACGATAATCTTGTAGAAATGATATTAAAAAGTGCGGGACTTAATAAATAATGTCAGATGAAGAATTAAAATCACCAAGAGCAAATCAAGCACGACGTTTAAAACAGGCTAAAATGCAAAGACAAATACGACGTTCTCAACGCCGATTAGGTTTATTACGTGCCTGGTATAAGTTCTTTTTAATAATTATGCTTATTGGAATTGGCTTTTTTATCCTCAAAATGCCGCAATGGAGACTGCATTCAAATGCTTTTGACAGTTTGAATAATCCACAACTGGAAATAGTTAATAATAGAATAGTTCCTTCTCAAAAAATATTATCTGCATTAAGAAGAAATCAAGTTCCTAAAAAGCCTATATTTTTAGTAAAAACTGATAATTTAAAGAAGAGTATAAAACAGTTAGAACCAATACAAGATGTTTATATAAGGAGATTTTGGTTTCCTGCGCGCTTGCAGATAATTGTAATTGAACGTACTCCAATTGTTACTATTTCTCCAAATACAGATGTAGCCCCGATTGCTTTCTTTTCATCAGATGGTAAGTTAATTGGACGAGAATATATGCCTTTATCAGAGGATTATAAAACCGTTCTGGTTGTTACTTACGGTACTGGTGATGATTACCGAAACTGGGATGTTACGAAGGTTAATAATTTCAAAAAACTTGCTATGCTGGTTGAAAGAGAAACAGGTGAAACATTAGAATACATTGATTATAGAAACCCTAAAGATGTTTATTTAAAAATTCCTACTGCAAATATTCGTCTTGGAAGCATTAATCCGTCGACATTTGATAAAATTCAGCGTTTACCTTCATTGTTACCACAGGTAAAAATGATTAATAAAAAGGTTAAATACATTGATTTAAGATGGGATTCTAATTATATAAAGCTGGATGAGTAGTATGCCGAAAAGTGCTTATATTCATATACCGTTTTGTCAATCAAAATGCAAGTACTGTTCATTTATTTCATTTGTCGGTGTTAAAGATAGTTACTTTGAGGCTTTGCTAAATGATATTGATGTAAATTATAAAGGAGATGTCCTTGATACTCTTTATTTTGGCGGCGGGACTCCTTCTTTGATTTGTCCTGAAGTCATTGCTAAGATTATGTCTAAATTTAATCTTTCTAATAGTTGTGAGATTACATTTGAAATGAACCCTGATGATGCTAAAAGGGATTATTTAAATTCTTTATATGATATTGGAATTAATCGTATAAGTATGGGATCTCAAACATTTAATGATAATGTTTTAACATTAATTGGACGACGTCATAGAGCAAAAGATACAATACAGGCTGTAGAAACGGCTAAAAACGCTGGTTTTGAAAATATTAGTCTGGATTTGATTTATGGACTTCCTGATACAAATATAGCTGAGGATTTAAAAATAATTACCATTCTGGATTTGCAGCATATTTCTACGTATGGACTAAAAATAGAAGAAGGTTCATATTTTTATAACTATCCTCCTGATAATCTTCCTGATGATGATATGCAAGCTGATATGTATATTGAAATAAATGAATTTCTTGAAAAAAAAGGGTATTGCCGCTATGAAATCAGCAATTTTGCTAAAAAAGGTTTTGAATCACGACATAATATGAATTATTGGAATAATAAAGAATATTATGGCTTTGGCGCTGCAGCACACGGTTATGTTGATGGTATAAGGTATTCTAAATTTGAAACTTTAGAAGGATATTATAATAATCCATCAGGGTTTAATGTGGAACATAAAGTAACAGATAAAGAAAAGATTGAAGAAGAAATTTTTCTTGGTTTTCGTAAAGCTGAAGGAATTAATACTCAAAATATGAGTATTGATTTTGATGTTGAATATAAATCTGTTTTAGATAAATATATGCCTCGCTATATTCAAAAAACACCTTATGGCTATAAGTTAACACTAGAAGGTGTTTTGTTGAGTAATAATATTTTAGCAGAGTTTATATAATATTATTTTGCTCTTTATGAAAAGTAATTATTTTTTCCAATCGATTATCAATATCTTTACTAACACCATTTTCGTTGGTGTTTGTATATCTGTTATCGTAGTAAGGCGCTAATAATCCTATAATATTTGTTTTAATCTGTTGTCTAACAACAGGTGCAACAATAATAGAGCCTTTTTTATCTTTGAGGGCATTTTCCATTAAACAGCTTAAAAACCAAAGTGTATCAGCGCAGTCAGTGCCCTTAATTGCTTCATTTACTTCAGGTAATTGTGTTATTCCATCTTGCATTGCTTTCATAAGAATATTATTGCGTTCAGTTTGAGCTAATACAGCTTCTTGACCTTTCCCGGTAAGGAGATAGTTAAGCATACTTTCGCGTGCTTCTTCAGAGTGTTCTTTCATTTCTTGAGCTGTTAAAATTGCTGTTTTAGGCATAATAACATCCAATTCTTCGATTGATTTAACTTTTGCCATCGATTCATATTTTCTTAATTCATCAATGATTTTATCTTTCGCTTCTATTTCCTTATCTTTGCGTTCAAGAATAGGTCTTATACTCGAAAAAATTGCTTCTTCTGTATTTTTGATTGTATCTTGGATTTTTTGAGGAAGTTCCTGTGCTAATTTATCCATATGTTCTTTCATAGATAATTTTTCTTTAGTTTCTTTTATCAAACTGGATGTAAATGCTTCAAAGATATCACCAACTTTTGTTGTATCTAAACCCATTACCTTGCCTTTGGAAGCTTGTAATAACTCATTAGCAGAAACAGTTCTATGATTAATTGTAATTTCTCTTACAAATTTTTCTCCCAACGCACCTTTAAAAGTGATATTATTACTTATACCGTTCATGCAAATCCTTTCTTTTTGGTTAATAATAACAGAAACCTCCTGAAAAATAAATTTGCTATTTGCAGTAAAACTTTTTTTATAATAGAATAAATAAGGTTTATATGGGTATTTAGGAGATAGTAGTTATGCTGCAAAAAAGTGTGGATTTTATTAGGAGCAAAATAGAGGATTTTAATCCTGAAATTGGTATAGTTCTTGGTTCAGGACTAGGAGAATTAGCAGATGAGCATTGTGATATTGCAATTCCTTATTCAGAAATCCCGGGTTTTGAAGCTTCTACTGTTTCAGGTCATAAAAGCAGGTTAGTTTTTGCAGAAATTAATGGGAAAAAAGTAGTAATGATGCAAGGAAGATTTCATTATTATGAAGGACATCCTATTCAGAAAGTTGTTTTTCCTATAAAAGTAATGAAAAAACTTGGTGTTAAAACTGTAATTTTGACAAATGCAGCCGGCGGTGTTAATGCTGCATTTAATCCATCTGATTTAATGATTATTACTGATCACATCAATCATATGAATGTTAATCCGCTTATCGGTCCAAATGACGATTCAATGGGCGATAGATTTCCTGACATGAGCGAAGTTTATTCTCCTGAATTTGTTGAGCTTACAAAGAAAACTGCTGCAAAATTAGGAATTGATGTTCAAGAAGGTGTTTATATGGCACTAACCGGACCATCTTATGAAACTCCGGCAGAAGTTCGTATGGCAAGAATAGTTGGTGCTGATGCAGTTGGTATGTCAACAGTTCCAGAGGCTATTGTTGCTAAATGGGCGGGTATGAATGTAATCGGGATTAGCTGTATTTGTAATTCAGCAGCCGGTGTTAGTACTGTTGCACTATCTCACGCTGATGTTATTCATGCTGCAAGTGTTGCTAAGGAAAGATTTAAGGTTCTTGTTAAAGAGGTTGTAAATGCGCTTGGATAAGTTTTTGAAGGTGTCTCGTTTAATTAAACGCAGAACTGTTGCTAATACCGTTTCTGAAATGGGAAGAGTTTTTGTAAACGGTAATCCGGCAAAACCGGCAAAACAGCTGAAAGTTGGAGATGTTATTGAGATTGAATACTCAAATCGTATAGAAAAAGTGGAAGTCCTTATTATACCCACAGGAAATGTGAGTGTTCAGGACTCATCTACATTGTATAAGGTTATTGAATAATGCATGAAATTTTTGTAAGTATGAATAATTGGTTTCAGACAATGGGAGTACAGGGGTTGGCTATTAATTCTTGTATTGAGAGTTTTTTCTTAGTCCCTCCTCCTGATTTTCTTTTGATTGCAATGGATTTGGCTAAACCTGAAAAAGCTTTATATTATGCTTTAATTTGTACAATTGCTTCAGCAATTGGAGGTGTTATAGGCTATCTTATTGGATTGTTTGGAGGCAGACCTGTTTTTAATTTCTTATTCAGAAAAAAACGAGATAAATTAGATGCTGTAGAAAAAATGTATGCTGAATACGGCTCATTTGCGGTCTTTTTCTCCGCTTTTACTCCAATTCCTTATAAAGTGTTTACGATAGCAAGCGGTATATTGAAGATGAATTTTATTAAATTCTTTATCGCAAGCTTCTTTGGTCGTGGTGCAAGATTTTTCCTTGTGAGTCTTGTTTTGATGTTTTTTGGTGAAGCTGTAAAGAAATATCTGGAACTGGTAATTCTTGCAGTTACAGTTGTTATAGTAATTTTCTGCGTAATAGTTTATAAAAAGGTTAAGAAACATGGGAATAGTTAACGAAAAATTTACGATAAATACCGAAGGGATGAACGATATCATTGATATCACAAAACATGTTCAAAACTGTGTTTATCAACATGCCCTAAAAGATGGTATTGTGTGTGTGTCAATTCAAGGAAGTACTTCTGCTGTTACAACAATTGAGTATGAAGAAGGACTTGTCAAAGATTTAAAAGAAGCATTAGAAAGAATTGCTCCAACTGGTCAAGAATATCATCACGATGAAATATGGCATGATGGTAACGGTTATGCGCACGTTAGAGCAGCACTTGTTGGAAGCTCTGTTTCAATAGCCTTGGTAGACGGGCTTTTGAACCTCGGGACATGGCAGCAAATAGTGCTTCTTGACTTTGACAATAAGCCGCGTTCAAGAAGCATTACTGTACAGATTGTTTATTAGTTCCAGTTTACTTTTTCAATCAGTTCTATTTCGTATCCGTCAGGATCGTTCAAAAAAGCTATTTTAGAACCTTTTCCATTTAAGTCAAATGGCGGATAAAGGTAATCATAACCGAGCTTTGCAATTTTTGCAGTAAACGCCTCTAATGATTCAACAGAAAACGCAAAATGACCAAAACCAGAACCGATTTGATAACCTTCTTTTGGTGTTTCATCGTTATAAGTAAGTTCAATTTGGCAAGTTTTTTCTCTATCTGTTAAAAAATATAACCAGCAATCTTCAAGTCTTTTCTTGTGGTCGAGTTCCATGTCAAGAACTTCTGTATAAAACTTTAAAGAGGCTTCAATATCTTTAACTCTAATCATTGTGTGTAAAAATTTCATTAACAATACCCCCAATTCAATAATATCATAAAAATTATATTGTATTACTTTCTTTCAAGTACTCTTTAACAAGATTGATAGGAATTGCAAAGCCAATGCCAATATTTGAAATATTATTATCAGGGTTATAAATTGCCTGATTTATTCCGATAATCTCACCGCGTTTGTTCAACAACGGGCCACCTGATGAACCCGGGTTAATTGCTGCATCAGTTTGGATACGGTTTTTTGAGTAATCAATTCTTGATATTATACCTTGAGTTAATGTGCCATTAAATCCAAAAGGGTTTCCAATTGCAAGAACCTTTTGACCAACTTTAATTTTTTCAGAGTCGCCAAGTTTAACTGTTTTTAATTCTTGCGGTACATTGATTTTTAAAAGCGCTATATCTTTTTTCTCGCCAAATTTTTTCAAGACTTTTGCGGTATAGTTTTGCCCGTTAGCCATTGTTACAACAACACTATCACTTTCAATAACATGAGCGCTTGTTAGTATTATTCCTCTTTTATCAATAATACAGCCTGTTCCACAAGATAAGCCATCTGAAATTTGCGAGTCTACACATACAATCGCTGGATTAATTTTTTTGTATAAATTAACATTTGCCTGTTCTTCCCTATCGTAAGCAAAGCAAGGGTGACATAATAATAAAGATATAAGTGCTATAATAATTCTTTTCATAATAGAATAATTGAGCAAATTTTTATTGCTTGCAATAGCCGAGCACGGTAAACTAAAAGGTCGACTTAATTAAGTCGACCTTTTAAAAACTAATTAATTCTTTGGAACATATACCCAATACCGCGAGCAGTTAATATTAACTCTGGATTTGTTGGATCAGCTTCCAGCTTGGAACGTAATCTTGAAATATGAACATCTACTACACGTGTATCAATTCTATGGTCTGCTGGATATGACCAAACATGTTGTAGAATTTCGTTTCTTGAATAAGCTTGACCGGAGTTATTTACTAATAATTCAAGAAGACTGAATTCCATTCCAGTAAGTCTTATACGTTCATTCTTTCTGTAAACTTGACGTCTAGCTGTATCAATTTTAATACAACCTGTTGTAATGACATTTTTAGCGCCTTTTCCAGAAGCAGCAGCCGCAGCGGCATTTGAACCCGCCGGGATAATAACATCCTTTGAAATAGTTCTTCTAAGAACAGCTTTAACTCTAGCTTCTAATTCTTTAGGACTGAAAGGTTTAATAACGTAGTCATCAGCACCAAGTTCCAAACCTGTAATTCTTTCAGAAACATCACCAAGAGCAGTTAATATGATAATAGGAACATCAGATGTTCTTCTGATTTCACGCGTAACTCCGTAACCATCCATTTTTGGCATCATGACGTCCAAAACCACTAAATCCGGGTTTGTTTTATTGAATACATCAACAGCTTCTTCGCCGTCTTCAGCAACAACAACATCATAACCGACCATTTTAAGACGAGTTTCAAGGATTCTTCTGATACTGGCTTCGTCATCAGCTACTAAAATCTTTTGACGAGCTTCACCTTCATTCATCTCTTCTTGTAATTCTTCATTTTCCGCCATGTTATCACCTTTGTTTTATTTATGTTACATTTCTTTTAATTTCTTAATATTAATATATATATCTTAATAGAATTTAAAGAAATTTGCAAGCACAAGTTTTTTGCTTGACACTATAATTCTGGTTATGGTACAAATGATGTATAAATAGTATTAGATAGGTTAGTAGTGAAAAAATATTCTTGCAATAAAGGATTGCTACTCCTCAAAAAGAAAGGAAATACAATGTACGCTATTGTCGAAACAGGTGGTAAACAATACCAGGTTGAAGAAGGACGTTATGTAGACGTTGAATTATTAGGCGAAGAAAAAGATGCTAAGGTTGTTTTTGATAAAGTTGTTATGATTGTTAACGGTGCTAAATCAAAAGTTGGTCAACCATACGTTGAAAAAGCTTCAGTAGAAGGTACAATCATTAAACTTGATAGAGCAAAGAAAATCATTGTTTACAAACAAAGACCTAAAAAAGGTTACAGAAAAAAACAAGGTCACAGACAAGGTTTTGCTCGTGTAATGATTAATAAAATCAGAACAACTGCTTCTAAAAAAGCTGTAGAAACAACAGAAGCATAGTACCCGCGCTCATCCAATTTGGAACAGACGCAGCAGAGGTTGACTTGTAGGTATAATATGAATTAGTAGTTTTACTAATGTCAACCGACCAAATATTATAAAAAAAGGAGATATAGAAATGGCACATAAGAAAGGTATGGGTTCTACCCGTAACGGTCGTGACTCCGAAGCGAAGCGTTTAGGCGTTAAAAAATTCGGCGGAGAAATCGTTAAAGCTGGTAACATCTTAGTTCGTCAAAGAGGAACTAAAGTTCACCCTGGTAACAATGTTGGTATTGGATCAGATGATACTTTATTTGCTCTAATTGATGGTAAAGTTCAGTTTGAATCACACAGACGTGATAGAAAACAAGTTTCTGTTTACGCAGTGTAGAGTCAAGTAAATAAAAAAAGAAGCAACTCCTAAGAGTTGCTTCTTTTTTTGTATAAAATTTTTACTATTGCAGACAAACATGATAATGGTATATAAGTATATAAATATTCATATGCTGAGTTATTTAATATTGTTGCTGTAAATATTACAAACAACGTTATATCAATGATTGAAATGAAAAATATATCTTTTGATTTGCCTGGAAAAATCCAAGGAGATGCAATAAAATAAATAGGATTGATTAGCAAAAGTATAATTATTGCTAAGACCATTCCCCACACTGGTGGTGATAATTTTATTAAACAAAGAGGAATTAAAAATATTACAGAAAAACTAATTATTATATGTTTGAAAATTTTTAATTTCATAAATGTATTCTAACATAAAAAAATAGTGTAACTATTAGTTACACTATTTTTATTGTTTTTAATTCTATGTATACAACGGTGCAAGTTTCTTTTCTTGCTGAGGGATAACCCCTTCTTCGATTGACTGATAAACTCTGTAATCAATTTCAGGGAAGCAGTTATCAATTTCTTCAATTTCTTTTAATTTAGCTTCATCTATTGAACCTGCTTCAATCATATCAGCGATTAAGCTAAATCTATCAACGTGTTCATTGAAACGATCTGTAGCATAATCTTTTGCTTGCCATGTTGTAATTAAGAATGGCCAATCTGAAGATTGAAGTAATAAGTTCTCTCTTGCTAATTGAGTTAAAGCTCTTAGCATTAATTTGTCTTCAGGTAATTCAGAGTGAGCATCTACAATAGAATTGATACGTTTTTCACAAGAATGAATAATCGGCCACATCCATTCTGTTAAATGGTTCATCCATACATAGAAATGACCACCTTGTCCCCAAGAGCTTTCAGGAATTTGAATAGCTTCTTTTGGAGGATATTTAGTAACATATTCTCCAGCAGTAAGTCTTTCAACTTCTGGTAAGAATGAGTGGAATTTCTTGATTACCTGTTTGATGAATTCTACACCTTCAAACCACCAGTGACCAAACAACTCTGTATCAAATGAAACCATTACAAGACCTTCTTTATTCTTAGCCATCTTATAATCATTTAGCAGATGATAAATCATTGTTGTATAATGGTCTGAGTTTTCATTAATTTTATTCATTGCAAGCACTGGATCATAAAGCATTTTGTCGCCTAGATCTGTAGTTGGAGAAGTTATTCTCCAGTAGTGCATACCTGATTTATCGTCTTTTTTATGAAACTCTCTGAAACATCCATCACCCGGATAACCGTCAGCGGCAGACCAAACCTGATAACCGGCTCTATCATTACGTCCCATAACAGCTACTTGAGCATCAGGCAACCAGTAAGCAGAGTATGTGTCATAGCCTGTAGCCGGTCTTTCTGGAAGAGGAATATACTCAATATTTCCATACATACCAATTACACGTCTGTTACCAATAGAGTTACCACCTTCTATTACATGAGATTCTGTAAAGAAGTAATGAATATCATTATTTTGAAGAGTAACTTCAATAGCTGGTCTCCAGTGTTTTTTACCGTCTTTACCTACATATTCATAACCTTGTCTGTAAGCACATTCAGGAAGCCATGCACCCATACCTTTTTTGCCGAACAATCTTTTTGTAGTATCTTGTCCGACCTTGAATTGAGCATTTAAGTTGCTATCTGTTGCCAATAATGGTGAAAAACCATGAGTTGCACCGGATGTTGTAATTTCAATACAACCAAGGTCCTGATATTTCTTAAAGTATTTAATCAAATTCTTTTCGTATTTGTTAACAAAATCATTACGTAATTTGTTCCACAAATCAAAATAATATTTAGCTAAGTATTTTAAATGTTGTGAATGAGCTACTTTAGGATCTGGATAGCGTTCCAAATCTTTAGAAACTGCTTTAATTCTTGAATCAATATATTCAACGAACCCGTTTTGTAGATGCTCGTCTGCTAATTGTTCGGCAAGAATTGGAGTGATACCTACTGTTAACTTAGCCTTGATACCTTCTTCATATAATTCAGATATTGCATTAAGAAGAGGTACATATGTTTCAGCCATACATTCGTAAAGGTTTTCTTCACCGAATGGCCACATCCCTGCTTTTCTGTAATAAGGCAGGTGGCTATGTAACATAAATACGAATTGTCCTACTGACATTTTTGCCTCCATTTCTGAGAATATATATTTTTACATTATTATTTATAACATAATCTTAACAGAAAAGTAACTCTTAAGTATTAGTTAATATGAATAATGTTACAATTGTTTACTATCATTGCGCCACTTGCGCTTCAGCAGTGGGTTATATATGATTTATATAGTGTAAAGTTATCCAATGCTAAACATAAAATTGTTATTTTTTGAGCATGTTGCACAAAAATCGGTCTCTGCTGTAATGTTTTTTGAGTAATCTTTGAATGAACTTCCTGTGCGGCCTCTGTAGTCATTTGATACAAACGGACAGGCGTAAATTCCATTTTCTGAAAGAGTTCTACCGAACATGCAATCTGTTTTGAATGATGGTTTTGAATAATTTTCATCTTCAAAATCAGGGTGTGAACATATTATTTGTAAATCTGTATTATAAATCTCGTGTTCTTTAAATATTTTATTAAACATTTCGGAAATTAAAATTTTATCTAGTTTATACTGATTTTGTATTGATAGTACTGATGAAAAATTATATCTTGATAATGTTTTTAATGCAAAAAAAGTTTGTCTATAGTGTCCTCTGTATTTGATTTTATCGCTTTCCAGTTCTTCATAATGTGCGAGAGATAATTTAAAGAAAATTTGATTAACACCTTCGTCTTCAACTTTTTTTAAAAATCTTATTTTCTTTTCATTAAGAAAGCTTCCATTTGTGCAAATACAAACATTACATCTTTTTAAGCATAGTCTTAATATTGTATTGAAATCAGGATGTGTCATCGGTTCAGCACCTGTAAGATAAATACAATGAATATTTTCATTGCGTGTGTCATCAAGAGCTTCTTTAATTCTATCTATTGAAATAAAGTCTTTAACAAGTTTAGTAAGACTTTTACTGCCAAAGTCAATATAGCAATTTTGGCATCTTTGGTTGCAATTTTTTGCAGTTAGTTCAATAAAAATATTATTTAATTCTTCAAGTTTATAGACTGGTGCCGTACAGATGTTATTCATATCTCCTCCTTAAATTACTTAATTATTTTATTCATATAAAGGAAGAAAAAAAATTATCGTGTCGGGTGGTTAATGTATTATCCTAGAATATTTCTCCATGAAAATCCGTTCCACCTGTTCTAATTAATCCAGGGTATTTTTCGGCTATTTTTAATACATCTTTTGCAGAATGGAATTTTGCAAATTTTCTAAAACGAGGATATGGATAATAAGTTTCTATTCCATCTAATCCAATTTTAACTAAATTTTTTACTAATCTTTCAAGACTCAATGCCCAACAGCATGCCGGATGAGCAAGCACTGCTATACCGCCGGCTTCATGAATTGCTTTGATTAATTTTTTTACATTTCTTTTTGGTAAAAGACGAATTAAAACACCTTCTGTTTCAGTTCTATTTTTAGCATAAAAGGGCTGTAATGAAGGGTGGTTAATATCGATATTATAAGCAAGTAAATGAATAAAAACATAACCAAACCAGCAGTCAAATTCTACACCGGTAATTAAAATATCATCCTGAATATTCTTGTGTGCTTCAACTGTATTGTGGTCAGTAATAGCAATCAATTTGTAACCTTTTGCTTTTGCGTTTTCAACAATTTCTTTATATTCACCTTTCCCGTCTGAAAAGGTTGTATGTATATGTAAATCAACTTTTTTATTCTTAAAATCGTCTTCTGTTAAATTTCTCATAATTTTATAATACAATAAAGGGGGTAAATGGGTAAAGCAGAAAGATTTGTGTTATGGCAAAAAAAAATAAAACACCTTTAGGAATTTTAGTAGAGTCAATAGGATTATATTTTTCTAATTTTGATAAATTTATAAAATATATGACATTTCCTGTTCTGGGTCAAGTTGGCGGTTTGCTTCTTGTTCTTTTATTGACATTGATTTATACAAAACATATTCCACAAATTGATAATATTAATATTTTAATACTTTTATCAATATTAGTAACACTTCCCGGTCTTTTAATTTTTACGAAAGCATTTTGGGAATATCTTGTTGCTTATGGCGCAATAAATTCAATGCTGGACAATATGCTTAAATCGGGTAAAGTTTATGATTTTGATGCTCATACAGAGTTGATTAAAAGAAGAAGCATTCCTTTTATTGGCTTGTGGTTTTTGTTTGGTGTTTTTTCGTTACTTGCTGTATTTCCTTTATTCTGGGTTCCCGCAGGTGTAATTGCTGTATTTTGTGTACTTGTATTTCAAGTATTTACTTATGAACCTGAACTTTCTCCGATTGGCTGTGTTAAAAAAAGCATGCAGCTTGTCAAAGGACATTTCGCTTCAACTTTTATGTTGATGGCTCTGGTTGGAGCTCTAACATATGTATTTGTACCTCAAATAGCTAATAAACTTTTTGAAGTTATAAAACTTTCAGATTGTTTTGTTAATATGATTATGCCATTTATTGATGAGCTTCCTGTTGCAGAATTAAATTCAGCTCTTGCATTAGCATATATACCGGCTATTCAGGTTAAAGATATAGCAGCTTTTGCAGTTACAACAACAATTGCTCAAATATTTATTCAATATACTTTACCTCTTCGTTCAATTTTATGGGGAATGTGGTATGAAGAATTAAACGGTTCGCTTCCATCTAAGTCTGTTAAGAAAAAGCCTAGTGAAAAATTAATGGAAGCTTCTAAGAAAAAATATTCTTCCAAAAAGCTAGATAGAAATATTTTAAAACGCGCTATGGAGAAGGATGACGGGGAATAAATATTTCAAATAACATACCGCCGTCAATTGTTGTATCAAGTTTATAGTTGTTTCTTATCCAGTCATAGATTTCTATAGCATAATCTTGACCAAATTTTGTATAATAATAAGCGGATGTGTCGTAGTCGCTAATTATTATATAATCAGGTTTAATTAGTTCTAACCGTTTTATTATATTATCTTCTCCAAAGGTTTCTGTATACAACGGGATTAATGAATAGAATTTTGAGTCGCTTTTTCTATCTGCTAAAAAGTTAGCACAAAGACCTTCAGGGTAAATAACTACTTTACTGTTCTTATCAGTTGATTCAATATAATTTATTAATTTATTAAGAGCTCTTCCATTATATCTGTTTGTTTTAATAATTCCTTTTTGTGTACTTACTTCTATATCTTTTTGATTGAGTATTGAAATATTTTGTCCACCAACTACAATTGCCCAGATTAATAATAGAAAAGCAAGTACTTTTCTAAATTTGTGTGGAGTAAGTATACCTAAGGATATAAGTACAAAAGGAAGGAAAAATACGCCGTAAGCTTGTAGTGTTAATGCACAGAATACTTTGGCTGAAACTAATAAAGTTCCAAATATAAAGAATTTTTTATTGAAATTTAATTTATTGTATCTAAGAATCAGTAATATTAAAATAGCAGGCATTGTCCAGACTAAAATTTCCTGATATTTAACCCAAGAAACAGGTATAAGGAATTTTATAAAGTTAACTATGTAAATCGGTATTAGTTCTAATCTGAAAGTAAGCCCCATCGAAGAATAAAACCAGTGAAGAGTTTTAGTTGCACCCATTTGAATAATTAAGCCAAGTGATGTGAAAAAATCTCCGATTGTTGCACCTTTGAGAGATATTATGGAAACTATCAAAGGCAAAAATAAAGTTGTTATATTCTTTTTATAATTAAAGTGTTTAGTTTTTTTTATTTCGGTGTAAATTAAGAGAGGCAGTAAAAATAAAAACTCATACTTTGAGCAAATGGCTAAAGAATAGAATAAGTATGCAGGAGTGAAGTTTTTATTTAAAGCAAAATTAAAAGATAATAGTATGAAAAATATTCCATATAAAAGTCCATAAGAATATGGAAAAAAAGCATTAAATACATTTGGAGATAAAACTAATGCAGAAATAATAAACAGACATATACTTAGAGTTAAGTTAGGGTCTAAATACCTTCTTGCAAGTTTGTATGTAAGGTAAAAAATACTCATAGTTACAACAAGTCCGGCAAAATACAATGTTTTAAGATGTGTTCCAAAAATTAAGAACAGCAAAGCGTTTATTAAATATGCAAGAGGAGCGTAGATTGTAAAAATATTTTTATAAAGAATTTTCCCTGAAAGGATTTCTTCTGGAATATAAGCTTCTCTAAACGAATCTACATTAACATCCCCAAATTGACCGTAAAATATTATAAAAGCCAGAAGAATAAGGCTTTCAATAAATAATAATTGCCAGTTATTTTTTAAAAATTTAATCATCTTTATAAATCTTAACAAAATAATATAAAATACGCAATTTCTAAAAATAAAAAGTTTTTATATATATGTGTGTTAGTGAAAAGGTATTTTTATAAATGACTGTTATGCCAGGTTCATTAGATTATCTATATTATAATGGTATTCTTGACCATATTCCTTATGAGGCGTATGGGTCAGCGCCTGTTAATGGAAGTCAGTATCTTAATCAGGCAAAACAGGGTCTTTTGTATGATACTTATACTTCACCGGATACATTTGTTAAACGAAATAATACTGATAATAAGCAGAGTCAAAAGTATTCTTTTGCCAAAAGTGCCTTTGGAATAAATGATGGTGTTGGTAAGAATGCAGATTTTGAAGTTAATGCGGTTGGTCAGGAAGGTAAGAGTTTTAGAGAGTCTTTAGTTGAAAGTGCAAAATCTACTGCATCTGGGTTTAATAATGCGCCTACATTTGTTAAAGGTTTGATTGCAGGCGGGATTATGGTCGGTACTTTATTTTGCTTGCTCAAAGGCAAAAAGAAAAAAGTTTAAAAATAACCTTATTAAAATACCTTATTAATTAACCAATTATCTTAGCGCCTGAAAAGGCGTTTTTTTTTAGTAATCTTCTCTACCGCGAGCTTTTAAATATTCTCTAATCTGGTTAAGTGAGAATTGGATAATTCTTGTTATTCTGGATGGAGAAAGACCAACCATTGTTGCAATATCTTTTGCTTGCATATTTCTATAAAAACGATATTCAACAACGGTACGTTCTTTTTGAGGTAATGTAGCAATTGCCTGTTTTACAAGTCTGCTCATTTCAACTATTTCAGCTTTTTCATCAGGCATGGCAGATGGATCTTTGATAAAATCAAATGGAGAAGCATTGTCAGTAGCGGCAGCTGCTAAACCATCAATAGATAAAATTGTTTCATAAACAGCTTCTCTTACTTTTGCAGGAGATATGGTAAATCCCATATCTTCAGATGAGTCGTCTGTATTATTAGGATTAGATAAGTAAGCATCTTCGGAGTCATCTTTTTTATGCTTGAGAGTATACCATTTATATCTGTGACGAAGTTCATTTCTAATAGCCCAACGAACAGCAGTTCCTATGTAGGCATCATTATAACGCTCAAGTTGTTCTTCTGTTTTTCCTTTAATAAGAGTTTGAATAGCAATAATACCTATGCTAACCAATTCCTCATATTCAATCATATGGTTAGGCATACGTCTATGCTCTACTCTAGCTACTTTTTGTACAATACCAACGTATTGTTTGATTAAAGTTTTATTATCCATCTTCTCTTATCTAAACTAACCTATGTCAATTCTACCTTGATTTTTTGTTTTTTTCAAGGTTTTTCCCTCCATCAAAAAGATGATTTCGGAGTCTTTAACCTTGCTTGTTTTTTAATCCATACACAAATAATAGTATTTCTGCAACAGCTTTATATAATTCTGGAGGAATTTGCTGGTTAATATCTACCATTCTGAATAAGGCACGTGCAACCGGTGCATTATCAATTACAGGAACATTATGCTTTACTGCAATATCAATAATTTGTTTTGCAATTAATTCTGTTCCTTTGCAAGTAAGAGTTGGTGATTGCATTGTCTCTGCATCATATTTCATTGCGCATGCTACGTGGGTCGGGTTTCTTACAACAAAATCTGCTTCTGGAACAGAGTCCATTGCACCTCTTTGAAGCATTTGCATACGACGTTGACGAAGTGCTGCTTTTACGTGCGGGTCACCTTCTGAGTTTTTGTATTCATCTTTGATTTCCTTGAATGACATTTTTTGGTCTTTTAAGAATTTCCATTTTGTCATACCATAATCGGCTGCAGCAATTATTAAGAATGCAATACAGGCTTTGTATATAAACTCGACAATCAATTTACCGAATTCAATCATTACTGCAAAATTATTATCAATAGCAACTAACCCAAGAATTGCTTCCAGATGGGCGCTGTAAACAGACCAGCCTACTAATCCCAGCACTGCAACTTTAACAATATTTTTCCCCAGTTCAAACAATGTTTTTACCTGAAAAAGGTTTTTAAAATATTTTGTAGGATTAAGTTTATCTAACTTTGGAACTAATGGTGCTGTTGCTACAAGTGGACCTACTTGCATAAAGTCTCCTAAAATGGCGACAAATGCTGCAACAAAAAGAATAGAACCAATTATTACAACTGTTGGAATAACGGTCACCGTTAGGATATATGTAAGACCTATTTCTTGTAGAGTATGATTTGGTATTTGCTCATATAATGTTTTAAACAAGCCTACAATCATTTTCCAAATGATTGGTGCCATAAGGTTTATGAAAGTAAACATAACAAGAAGAGACAATGCTGTTGACACGTCTTTTGATTTTACAACCTGCCCCTCTTTTCTTGCTCTCTCAAGTTTCTGGGGGGTGGCATCATATTGCTTATCTTCATCACCCATGTTTACACCTTAGTTGGATTATATCCATATTGTAGCATGAAAACTCCTTTTGAGATAAGATGTAAAAACAAAGGAGTTTTTTATGAAAAAAAGTTTATTGTATATTGTACTAGTTATACTTTCTGCTGTAGAAGCTGCAATGATTGGTTTCCATTCTGTAAGCGGTAAACATGATTTACTTATAGTTTTTTTATGCGGTATTATTTTGGGGATGTCTATAGTCGGATTTAAATTAAGTTTGAAAAACGATAAATTAAACTCTTATAAACGTGAACTTGAAAAAGAGTCTATCGCAGCAGATGAAAGTTCTTCAAAAGTTAAAGTGCTTGAACAAAAGATTGAAGTTCTGGAAAAAGCTTTAGAAAATGCTTTGAAAAACAATCAATAGCTAATGTTTTTGGTTGATTGCACCAAAATTGAATTTGCGTTAGAATATCCTTAATAAAGGAGAGATTTATGTCAGATATGAAAAAAATATTGAGCTATGTGCCTACAGTTATTGAATCATCTTCTCGTGGTGAAAAATCTTTTGATATTTTTTCAAGATTACTTAGAGAAAGAATTATTTTTCTGGGTACAGAAATTGATGATGAAGTAGCAAATTCTGTTGTTGCGCAGCTTCTTTTGTTGGATAGCGAAAATCCTGAAAAAGATATTATGTTATATATAAATTCACCGGGTGGTGTTATTACAGCCGGTATGGCAATTTATGACACTATGAATTTGATTAAAGCTGATGTACAAACAATTTGTCTGGGAGAAGCGGCTTCAATGGGTGCATTTTTATTATCAGCAGGTGCTAAAGGAAAGAGAATGGCTCTTCCAAGCGCTCGTATTATGATACACCAGCCTTTGGGCGGTGCTAAAGGTCAAGCAACTGATATTGAACTTGAAGCTAAAGAAATTCTTAGAATGAAAGATATGTTAATTGGAATTATGGCTGAAAATGCCGGTCAACCATTTGAAAAAGTTAAAGAAGACTGTGAACGTGACCACTATTTGTCAGCAGCTGAAGCCGTTGAGTACGGACTTATTGATAAAGTTGTAACTTCAGTTCAATAACAACTAACAAATTATTTTTTTAGAGGGTTTATAGATTGTATGCAAATATATTCTATAAACCCTTTTAATTATCAAAATCCGTCTTTTCAGAGACGAGGTAAAGCTATTGATTTAAAATATATACTAGAAAAACGTAGTCAATTACTTCCTCAGAGAGTGCTGGAAGAAGCTCGTAAATCTAATTCTGATAAATCATTACTTGATATTCATTGTTCTGTTTATGCTCCTTTATTAAAATGCAAAACATTAGATGAAGTTAAATCTATCTATCCGGAATTCTCTGGTATTGCTGATAATGTTACTTTTACAAGAGATACAATTTACAAACGTCAATTTGAGGCAAGAACAAGTAATATAAATTTCTCTTTAAAAATGCTTCAGCAATTATGGGGAGAATTAAAAACAAAGGACGAAGTAGCAC
Source organism: uncultured Vampirovibrio sp. (assembly GCA_910579975.1). Taxonomy (GTDB): domain Bacteria; phylum Cyanobacteriota; class Vampirovibrionia; order Gastranaerophilales; family Gastranaerophilaceae; genus CAG-196. The sequence continues at coordinate 13,516 of CAJTWU010000016.1, read as the reverse complement.
GAGAATTAGGGTTGCCTAATAGAACTTCTCTTGATTGGGCTTTGAAACAAATAAATTTTGTTTACTTTATGCCTAATTACAGAGTGTTATTAAAGGCTTCAGATGAAGCAGGAAACAGAGAAATTGCTCAAAAAATGACTGCTTATAATGAGGCAAATCAGGAATTAATGTATGCAAGAAACAGGCATGCTGCTCAATTTTGTAAAACAGAAGAATATAGGTCTGCACAAAGAGCTCGTATGATTGAATATGATAAACTTCATCCTGAAAGACGTGAAAAAATATCAGAATTTGATAAAAGAACCTGGGATTTGTGTCCGGAAATAAAAGAAGCAATGACTCAATTTGCTATGAGTGAAGCAGCTTATGTTCGTGCTATTGTAATGAAAAAATTTCGAGGAGTTTCTCTCTCTGAACAGGAAAAACGTACTGAAAAAGGTTTTTATAAAAGATTTTGGACCGCTTATCCTCATTTAAGAAAAGTTCTTGCAGCAGCAAAAGCACAAGTAAGAAAAGATTTGGGAAGATAAAAAAATCGGTTTGCTTAGCAAACCGATTTTTTGTTAAACAGCTTTTTGAACTTTGCCTGCTTTTAAACAAGAAGTACAAACTGTCATTCTCTTAGTTTGTCCATTTACATTAACTCTGATTTCTTGAAGATTTGGAGTTTGTCTGTTAGGAATTTGTTTATGAGAGAATGTTAATTTTGATGATTTTAATGCTGATTTACCGCATACTTCACAATGTTTTGCCATGATTTTTCCTTCTTTCTACCAGTGTATTATAACATTAGTGTACCCGAAACCCGATTTTTTTACAAGCATTATTGTAAATTAATTGTAACAATTTGGCAAAAATTAATAATTACAGTGATTTTTATAGTATGAAAATTCAATCTCAAAATAATATTAACTTTCAAGCATACAAAATAGCTCGTGTAACGACTGAAATAAAAGGCCGGGGAAAATCTGATATTGATATTTGTATACTAACGCGAGAGGATAGAACTTTTTTGGATAAACTTGGCAAGAAAGTGGATTATAAAAAACTATTTCCTAAATTATCAGAAGTTCTTCAACGCCGTTGGCAAAAAGTTTTAGACTATTGTATAGCATGTGCCCATGATCCTGATAATAAAACATATGTAGCACTTCATGACGGTAAACCTTGTGGAATTATGACTTACACTGAAGGGAACAGTTTTTATTTAGAAGGTTTATGTGCAATTCCTCAAGAAAAGAATAAAAAAATTCCTTTTACAGGTGATACACTTTTATTTCAGTTATTTAAAGATGCTTCTGATTTTGGAGCTTCTGACATACAATTAAAAGCCGTCACAGACGGACCTTTTAATGTCGTAAAAAAATATGAGTCCAGAGGTTTTAAAAAGAACCCGAGCTCTGTTAATTACACAGAAATGCGTTGCAATAAACATAAAATTAAAGAGCAGTTAAAAGAATTTCCTTTTAATTTTGACTATACCCCGTTGGAGTCTGAAAAAATAAAACTGGACGATACTTTGGACTAATAATCAGATGGTGCAAAATCATCATCATCTTTAAGTGATGATAAGTCATCAGAGTAGCTTGAGTCAAAATCATCAGGAAGATTTTCATTATCAGGCCAAATAGTTGAGTCATCAAATCTGCTTGCACTAAGGTTTTCAGATTCTGTTAAGTCAGAATTTGATAAATCAGCATCTCTAAAAATTGTTCCTGCAAGGTCTGCTTCTGCAAAGTTGCAATAATCAATTGTTGCATAACTAAAGTCTGCTCCATTTAATACAGACTCATTAAATGCGCATTCAACAAGATGTGCACGGTTAAAATCAATAGAAGTTAAGTCACAATTTATAAATTTAACTTCTGTAAGCTGTGAATCTGCAAAAGAAGATGAGTTTAAATCTACATTATCAAAAACCGCGCCTTCAATAGTGCATCCTGAAAAATCGGTTTCGCTTAAATCTGCATCTTTTGCTTCTCTGTTAAAAGTATCTGTATCTTTTAGTAATAAGTTCGCTAATTCTTCTTTTGATAACATATTTATATTCCTCATCAATTTATTAAGTCTATTTCCATTGCCAAAAGCACTGCTTGAGTTCTATTTGTAACTTTTAATTTTTTAAAAATACTATTCAAATGTGTTTTAACAGTTACATCTCTTACACAAAGCTTGTCTGCAATTTCTTGATTGCTGGCACCTTTTGCAACAAGAGCTAGAACTTCTTTTTCTTTAGGGGTTAAAGCCTCAACATTGACCCCTTTATTTATTGTCTTTTCTTTTTTAGGCTGTGTTTCTTTTTGCCACTGAGAACGTCTCAAGACTGCTTCAATCCGGGCTAATAAGTTTGGAAGAATAAAAGGTTTTACGATATAATCATCGGCTCCGGTTCGAAGTCCGGTTACAACTTTTTGTTCTTCACTTACAGCTGTTATCATTATAACAGGAAGATATTCTGTTTTTTTATTTTTTCTTACAGCTTTTAAAGTATCCCAGCCATCCATATTTGGCATCATTACATCAAGAAGCATTAAATCAAAATGTTCTTCTTTTTCAAATAAAATTTTTAAAGCTTCAATGCCATCTTCAGCTACAGTTACATCATATCCATACATTGGAAGTGCATCTGCTAAAAATTTAGGGTTATCATCTACTACTAATATTGAAGCTACTCCGCCCATTTTAAACCAATCTTTCTTTAAGAGCTTTTAATGCTGCTTGTAATCTGTCATCAACTTCTAATTTTTGTAAAATACTAGCAACATGAGCTTTTGTTGTATTTATACTTACAAAAAGCTGGTTGGCAATTTCATTATTGCTATATCCTTCTGTTATTAGTTTTAATATCTGTGTTTCACGAGATGTTAATCCATAATCCTTTTCAGGTTTTGGTTTTTCTATTTGTTGAGACTTAGCTGCGGCATCAAGTACGATATGCGCAATTGAAGGGTCAAACCACGAAGCTCCGTCTAACACTGATTGAACAACTTGTGTTAACCTTTTAGGATTAATTTCTTTTGAACAATAAGCATTCGCTCCGGCTTTCAAAGAATTTAAAACTTCTTGTGAATCGTTATGTGAAGTTAAAATTATAACTTTTAAATCTCTATCGTGTTGTTTAACTTTTTCTGTTGCTTGTATACCATCCATACCAGGCAAACCTAAATCCATAATGACCAAATCAACAGACTTACTGTCAATAATATCTATACCTGTTTCAGCAGAGTCTGCTTCAAAAATATTTTCAACAAAATCACAGGCTTCAAACGCTGTTTTTAGTCCAAATCTGGTTAATTCATGATCTTCAACGATTAAAATGTTACTCTTCATAGATACTATGTCCTGGATTAATATTTGCTGCATAATCAGAGTTTAGGATGGAACATCTTACCAAAGATTGATTAGATTTTTCAATATCTCCCTTGGCTCTTAATACCACACTTAAATAATAATAATATTTAAAGTTATTTTCGTCAATATAATATGAATTATTTAAGTAAGTTTCAGCCATTGAATAATTTTTATCTTTAATAGCCTGATTTGCCAATCCAAGCCATATCTCGTTATTAGAAATGTCAACAGAAGCTATTCTTGCTAAGTAATCATCAGCTCTTTGAGGAAATACCATTAATGAACCGATTAATAAATCTTCATCAGAAGCATGTTTTTTAAGAAGTTTTTCATACAATTTTTTTGATTTTTTATCCTGTTCTAAAGCAAGATAAGTTTTTGCTATTCCTACTGAAGGAGCAGTGTTTTTTGTAAGTTTTTTAGCTGTTTTATAGTATTTTAGGGCGTCTTCGTATTTTCTTTCATCAAAGCTTAAATCTGCAAGAGTAAGCGCTGCTAAATAATTTCTGTTATCTTCTTTAAATGCTCTTTGAGCAAATTCTTGCGCCTTTAGAGCTTCATTATTGTCATAATAGATTTTACCTAAGAGTGCAAATATCTGCGGTGCATACTGTTTTGCTTGTAAAATAGCTGATTGTAAAACTTTTGTAGCTAAAAGACTCTTTTCTTGTAAATGATAATAGTATGACAAATGATAATCCTTCAAAGGTTCATCTTTTGCCACCTTATATTCAACATATTCCTCAACAGCTCTGATTTTTTCTTGAAAATCAACTGTTAAAAATTCAGTTTTTTTAATTTCGGCTAGAACTTTTAATGCCTGTTTTGATTTATTGGAGTCTGCAAGAATTTTTGTTTTTAATATCTTATAGTTTACATTTGTATCGTTTTCTATAATTGCGTTATTAATGTATTTTAATGCTTGCGGTAAATTATTTGATTTATAAAAACCAAGTGCAATAAGATAATTTTTATAATCACTTTCTGCAGCCTGTGTACTGTTTAAAAGTTCAGAAGTTGTTTCTATTGCAAGATTGTTATAAACAATGCTTGCATAAGCATCTGCAAGATAAATTGTATCTTTAGAATTAACCATTCCTGTCGGATAATAGAATTTTCGAATATCTTTAGCATAATTTTGTGTAAATAAATTATTATCAAGTTTGTTAATCAATCTATCTGATAAATCAAAGAACCCATATTCAGCCATTTTCATTCCATAAACCAAAAATACATAATCATCATGTACCGCTCTGGAAATCAGGTCTGCGAAATCATCATAAGAAGCTTTGACATTGCCTTGCAAAAATCTATTATCAGCAGAAGCATATTTTGCTTTTATAAAATTATCTTTTATCACCATTTCCATATTAGCTGCATTAGTTTCTGCTCTAAGCATTAAAGGCTTCTGAACAGTCTCCGCCATTGATAGAGGAGCTAAGCTGATTGTCGCTAATAATATTAAAGTTTTTCCAATAATTTTATTCATTTTCTAAATCAATACCTACATAATATTTGTTAAAGACTTGCAAGAGCATGTTGCTGCAATTATTAATAATTGAGTAATATAAATCAAGCAGATTGTATTTTTCTAATGTTTTTCTATCTTCATTGTCCAATATCATAAAGTTTTCGGTTAAAAATACTTCTACAATTGCACTAAGTTTAATAGCAAGGAATTTTTCAACAACAAGCGGATCAAAATGTGAACCGGAACCGTTCATAATAATATCAATTACTTTCTCAATCGGCATTTTGTCACGGTAATGTCTTTTAGAAGTGATTGCATCAAAAACATCTGATACTGCGAGAATTCTACCACCAAAAGGAATATCTTCTCCTTTTAACCCCCTATAATAACCTGAACCATCAAATTTTTCATGATGCGAGCAGGCTATATCTGTTATCTGTTGAAAATCTTCAGACATATGGATTTTTTCTAAAATATGGTGTGTTATTTCTACATGCTCCTGAATATGCTTATACTCTTCAGGAGTTAATTTCCCTTCTTTCTGGAGTACAGAATCTCTTATCCCGATTTTTCCAATATCATGCAAAGCAGCAGCTTTTTCTAATATATAGATGTCATTCTTTTCCATTCCAAATTCTTGTGCAATAAGCGTTGCATACATTTTAACTCTTGATGAATGACCGGAAGTAATCTTATCACGTGCATCAATAGATGAAGCTAATGTTTCAATAAAACTATCAAAAATAATTTTCTGTTCTTCAAGAAGTTTGTTTTGTTTTTCAAATAACTGGGCATTTTCTAATGAAATACCGGCACTGGATGAAATTGCAATAAGCAAATCTTCATCATCAATTGTAAATGTTTCATCAAACTTGTTAAGAACCTGAAAAACACCGATAATTTCCTGATTAAAGTTTTTAATAGGCATACAAAGAATTGTTTTTGTTTTATAACCGGTTTTTTTATCAACTTCAGGATTAAAACGCTTGTCTTTATAAGCATCTTTAATATTAATCGTTTCACCGGTTTGAGCCACATGACCGGCTAGACCTTTATTTGCCGGTATTCTTAGCTCTTTAAAGCCTTCTATGCCTGTTGCAACTTTAGAATATAACTCGTTTTTCTCTCTATCATAAAGATAAACAGTACATCTATCAGCGTTCAAAGCAGTTTTGGTTTCTTCTGCTATATTTTTGATTAAATTATCAATATTTTTTTCTACAGCTACAGCCTGACCAATTTTTACCAGTGCAATAAGCGGGTCTTTAACTTGAGCATGGGTACTAAGATGAGTAATTGGAGGACATTGTAGCATTGATGTTAGTTTTTCAAAAAATGCGGTTTTTTGATTTTTTATAGCAAATTTCCTTGCTTTATTATAATTAATTGAATAAAGAGAGCTGTTTTTTTCTGTAAAATTTATATATCCTAAAATTATTTCGTGCAAAATATTGGTAATACAATCTCTTGATTGCTCCGTAAGAAATTGAGCATCATTCATAAACTGATAATAATCGTTGAAATGTTTGGTTCTGTAAGCTCCCAGTGCAAGTAAACTAAAACAAATCGCTGTATCATCATGATAGATATCTTTATGTTTAATTATACGATCCTTAGCTTCTTCATACTTACCATTAACAATCTCTTCCGTGGATTCATATATAAAATTTTCCAGACCCATTAAACCCTCTCTACAAATTTAATGTTTTATTATATAATATAACAAAATGGCGAAAACGGCAACCGTTTAGGGGAGAATATAATGGAAAAGATTTCAATTTTAATACCTGTTTATAATGAAAAAAAATCTTTGTTGGAACTATTAAAACGAGTAGAAGCTGTTGACTTTGGTTTAGAAAAAGAAATTATACTCGTTGATGATTTTTCAACAGATGGAACAAAGGAATTATATTCTCAGATTTCACATAAAATTCTTTATCATGAAGTTAATCAGGGTAAAGGCGCTGCTCTTAGAACAGGTTTAAAAGAAGCAACCGGAGATATTATAATTATACAGGATGCTGATTTAGAATATAATCCTGAAGACTATATTCCTCTGGTTGAGCATATCAAAAACGGCGAGTCTGATGTTGTTTATGGTTCGCGTTTCGCAGATAAACGTAATAAAGGTAATTTTTTATTTTTAAGTTTTATTGCCAACAAAACTCTGACACTTATGACACAAATTCTTTTTGGTACAAAACTTACTGACATGGAAACTTGCTATAAAGCATTTAAAGCTGAAGTCATAAAAGATGTAGAAATTAAATCAAATCGTTTTGATTTTGAACCAGAGATTACAGCAAAAGTTCTAAAAAAACATGTTCGTTTCCATGAGCTTCCAATATCATATAATGCGAGAACTAATGACGAAGGTAAAAAAATCGGATGGAAAGACGGTGTTCAGGCTATCTTCGCATTAATCAAATTCAGACTATTTGATTAAACTCTGTATTTCTTTAAATTTAGGATGTTTTGAACTCTTTAATAATTCAAATAAAACCATTTCAGTCGGCTTTATTTGTGCACCGTTTGCTTTCATACATTCTAAACCCGCCTCATAATGCTCCTGAAATCTGCTGCCGCAAGCATCAGAAATAACTGTAACTTCAAAACCGTTCTCAATCAAACCGGTTACTGTTTGATGTACGCATATATGAGTCTCAATTCCAAATACTATTACTTTTTTATTTGAACTGTTTTTTAAATCTTGTAAAAGTTTAATGTCTTCAATAGCATTAAAAGCTGTTTTTTCATAAACTTTGCCAATTACAGGTATTACTGTTGAGCCAAGTCCTTTAGGATATTGCTCTGTAATAAAAACAGGTAATTCTAATAGTTCTGCTGCTTTAGCCAAAATTTCAGAATTCGTTCTAACGTTATATGTATTAAAAACCGCATTTAATAATTTTTCTTGTATATCAATAATTAACATGCTAGTCATAATTGGCTCCTCTTTTATATTCTAAAATAAACTGTTCTAATAAATCTTCAAGCATTCCTGCTTCAAATTCATCAGGCTCTAATGTAATTCTTTTGGCATCAATATTTGATGAAGTTCTTTGAAAAGTTATGTCAATATTAATTTTTGAATACCCCGGAGTTGTAATTCTAAAACTGCAAGAAGATACTTTATCCTTGATATAAAAAACTCCAAGCCCGTCTGAGATTTCTTGCTGCAAAGATATTCCCGCAAATTTTCCTGAATATTTTTGTTGTATTTGATAAAAAACTGGTGTAATAATTTGTTCAAACTTTTTGCTGAATTCTTGTCTGAATAACTTAAAATTAGTGTAAGACTCGATACTATTAATAGTGTTAGCTAAGGGGATATTTTTATCATTATTAATAGCACTATGAAGTTTATTTAGCGCTTCATTTACCAATTGCTGGCGTTTCTGGTTTGAAATATTTACAAATCCGGCATATATTTTTTGAGGGAAATTTTTGCTAATTTTTTCCCATAGTGTTTCTACCGATTTTATATTTGTATCGTACATTAAAAGAAAATATTTATTAGGAGCATAACTCATTAAAATATCATTTCTTCTAATATTATCTAAAATAACTGTTTCAATCATATTTGCTGTTAGCATAAATTTTGTTTTATCATTTGGTGCAATTGCAGCAAAAACAGCATTCTTCTTCCCGCTGTTAATAACTTCGAGCTCTTTGTCAATAATATACCCGTAGTTTAAAAATACTTCATTGTTTTTTGAAATATAATTATCATTGACTAAAATTTCTCTATATTGTTTGTTTTTTTCTAATATGGACGAAACTGTAAGTGCCGGAATAATTCTAGCGCGAAATTCAGCATCAGGAGTTAATATTGTCATAAAATCAAACATGCCTGAACGATAACACTTTCTTCTAAAGACTTCATCTTCATTGTAAGCAAAAACTATTACAGGTGTTCCCCGTAATAGTTTTAATAAATCCAAAGTTTTATCTTCAGCATTTTCGCTGTTGACAATTAATACAGAAGTATCAATTAATTGTAGTTTTTCTGGAACATTGTCAAATGAAAATGTAAATAATTCATCACTCTTTCTAGCTTCCAATTTTTGTCTAATGTATTCAAAGAAATTAGAATCATTAGAGATTAGAACTATTCTACCGGCCATAAAACTATAATCCTAAGCTAACTCTGAAATCATTAAATCTGCTTTTTGCCAGATTGCTTGTCTTAATTCTTCAACATCTTCCAGATCAATTCCCATAGTTTTTAAGAAATCTTTATCTAATAAACTAGGGTTTAAATTTTCTTGCATTAGTTTGTCTACGCAGCAGACTAAATTGCATGGAACAGGAATTGATGACAATGCCGGATTATGGTGATAAGAAATAATATTTGCCAGCAAAATTGGCAATTGCCATCTCTTTGCTAATAATGAGCCTGTTTTAACGTGATCAGAATCAAAATATTTTTTCTCAGCATCTAATATATCAACGCCGGCATTGCTTGCACTAACTACTTTTGCGTACAATTTAGCATCCGTCATTTGTAAAACAATTTTACCAACGTCATGAATGAACCCTGCTATAAATGCTTCATCAGCATCCATAATTTTAGTTAATTTTGCAAGATATTCACATCCCGCTGCAACTCTGATTGCATGTTTCCAAAGTTCTTTATCAGCAAAGTTTGACATCATTGGTTTCATTGCTACCGCAACAATAATGTTTTTAACTTTAACCATTCCTAAAAGAGAAAGTGCTATATTTAAAGAGCTGATTTGTTGCGAGAAACCGTAATATGCTGAATTTACAAGAGCTAAAAGCTTGATTGTTAGTGATTGGTCATACATAACAATATCACTAAGCTCTTTCATACTTACAGTAGGTTTTTTCATTAAGTTTAGAACTTTCACGATTACTGTAGGCATAGCCTGAATATCTTTAATAGCATTAACTAATTCAATTGTTTTATCCATTTGTAAAATCCCTTCATACTATACTTGTAAGTGTTTCTTTATAGATAAAAAACTACCTCCGGCTCCAAATGCCGTACCTATTAATAATAATGTAATTATTACAATATTTTGAGCATAAACAGGCATTGGAACCAAAAAGAACTTATGCATATTTGCTAAACATCCTTGCACCCAGTTTAAAGGAAGAACTGCAATAATAGAAGATATAAATCCATAAAAAGCGCCTTGCATTATAAGTGGAGTTTTAATATACCAATTAGAAACACCCATTAATCTCATAATTTCGATTTCTTCTTTTCTGGACTGAATTACGAGCTGTATTGTGTTATTAATAATAGTTATAGTTAATGCCGCCGAAATCAGAATAACAAAAATCATTGTTGTATTAACAACATGAGTTAAGAATTGGATTTTCTTTGCAAGTTCTTTTGCATACCCCATATCTTCAACTCCTGAAATAGGCTTAATTTCGTTGAATACGGCTGTAATATTTTCAGGTTTATCAACACGTACTCTTAATGTATCAGGCAAAGGATTTGCGATATTTTGTAACCCTAATTCATCCTTAAGTCCTTTCCAAGACTCGTCTTTAGGAATAAGTTTAACATTAGTAACGTGCTTAACTTCTTTAACTCTATCTTTTACAACGGAAACTTGAGCATTACTTCTCAAATAAACAGAAATCTCAAGTACACTTCCTAACTCGTGTGCAAAACTTGATAAAGATAGAGTAAATCTGAATAACACACCAAACATAGTTAAAATCGCAGCCATTGTTGTTATAATTACAAGGTTAATAATACCGGTTCTTTTAAAATCATTAACTGCTTCCATAACTATTCTGTAAGCTATTCTTAAATCACAAAGCCAGTCCTTAGGTATATGCTTTTTAACCTGCTTTTTTAACTGCTGTCTGCTATTATTGTCCATAAGTACCTGCCTGAATATCTCTTATAATTTCACCTTTTTCAAGGGTTAAAACTCTTTTTCTAAATCTATCTACCAATGTATAGTCGTGAGTCGATACAATAACCGTAATTCCTCTCTGGTTAATCTGTTCTAAAATTTGCATAACTTCTAATGAGTTTTTAGGGTCAAGGTTGCCTGTCGGCTCATCAGCTATTAGTAGAGGAGGCCCATTAACTAAGGCTCTTGCAATACTAACCCTTTGCTGTTCTCCTCCTGATAATTCAGAAGGTTTTGCATTTGCTTTATCGGTAAGCCCAACAACTTTCAATGCGCCCATAACTCTGTTTTTAATTTCAGAAGAACTTATACCAAGAGTTCTGATTACGTATGAAATATTATCATATACAGTTTGGTTTTGAAGTAATTTATAATCCTGAAATACAATACCCATGCATCTTCTTAGATTAGGAACCTTATCAGAAGGGAGGTTTGCAATATTAATTCCCCCGATTAAGACGGTTCCTGTTGTTGGAGTTTCTTCATTGTAAAGCATTTTCATTAAAGTTGATTTACCGGCACCGGAAGCGCCTGTAATGAAAACGAACTCTCCTTTAAGAATATCAAGATTGATGTTCTTTAGAGCGTAATTATTTTTGTATTTCTTCGTTACTGATCTTAATTGAATCATAATACCCCTATAATTTTATTAGCAATACTTTCAGAGTCCAATCCGTAATGTTTTAATAACTCACTTGGAGTACCGCTTTGACCAAATTCATCATTCATACCTATTCTTAGTACTCTTGCCGGATAATTTTCTGCAAGAGCTTCACACACTGCAGAGCCAAGCCCGCCGTTTACTGAATGATTTTCAACAGTTATAGCAAATCCTGTTTTTTTAATGCTATTAATAATTGTTTCTTTATCAAAAGGTTTGATAACAGGAACGCTTATTACTTCAGCTTCAATACCTTTTTGACTAAGGATTTCAGCTGCTTTATACGCTTCTGATAACACATCTCCGTTAGATATAATTGTTAAATCTTTGCCTTCTTTTAGTAAAACAGCTTTATAAGGATTAAATTTATAATTTTCTGGATAAATATCAGGTAGACTGTTTCTTGCAATTCTGACATATACAGGACCTTCATGCTCTGCTGCAAAATCTAATACTTGAGCGCATTCATTGCAATCAGCCGGTACAATAACTGTCATGCAAGGCAAACCGCGCATTAACGAAACATCTTCTAAAGCTTGGTGAGTTGCTCCGTCTTCACCTACTGTAATACCGCCATGGGTACCAATAATTTTAACATTAGCTTTTTGATAACACACAGAAGTTCTTATTTGATCATAAGTTCTGCCTGTTGCAAAAACTGCAAAAGTCGCTGCAAAAGGTATTTTCCCTGTAAGAGCAAGACCAGCAGCAGTTGCTATCATATTTTGTTCTGCAATACCTGTATTAAAAAATCTATCTGGATAAGCCTTTGCAAACTGTTTTGTTTGAGTAGAACAAGATACATCAGAATCCAAAACGACCATATTTGGATGTTTTGCGCCTAATTCCACTAATTCTTTACCGAATGCTTCTCTGATTGATTTTTTCGTATCATAATCTATTGTGAGCATTAATACCCCCTCTAATAGAATATTATATCATAAACTACGAAAAATAATCACAAATTAACTTTTTTTTACGCGGAACTATTTTTTTTATTTTTTCAAGCAAAGGATTTTTATCTAATTCTTCCAGCTCTTTTTTTAATATAGCTTTTTGAAGAATAAGAGAATTATACAAATCCTCGCAAATTTCAGAGGTAGATGCATGAATGTTTAATTTTTTAATTTGTAATTCAGTTTGCGCAATGCGCTTTTTTAATTGGTTCTTAGTATTCACATGATAAGAATATCGTTTTTACTAAATTTTTTCATCAATCTTTTAGTGGATTTATAAAAAATGCGGTGATAAAATCACCGCATTTTTTGTTATAATTTATTATATTCAGCAAGAATATCGTCAACAAGCTGCCTAAATGAAACCATAGAACATCCACGTGTTCTATGATTCCTTTTGTGTCCACTATTACATAAAATGCCTGATTGTCCATCATTCTGTGCCCCGGGAATAAGAACATTTCTAAAGTCATTTAAATTAGTACTTGAACAACCTGGATATGTAATAATATTGTCTTGATACCTCTTTTTAACCGTTTCTGCAGCTTTTTGTAATTTTTCTTTGTCCAAGCCATCACTTAAAGCGTTTACAATCATATCGACTAAATAGCCAAGACGTAGTTTCGCTGTACTATCATCTCTACCATTTCTATTTGCCGCATAAAGTTGAATAACGGCATTATTTGAGTATAAATCTGCAAAATTGGCAGCTGAAGTTTGAGAGCCGTCAGTAGGTGTTCCGTTGCATCCATATACTTCTAAATGACCTTCACTTGGATCTTTACCCCAGCCTCCAACTTCTGCAATTTCGATTGTAATAGTTTGAGAACCGATTAATTTACCATCATAAAAAGCATTAACTCTAATTGTATCAAATCCTGCAGCGTTAGGTGCTGTGTAGTTGAATTTTCCTTTTGCAGTATTGGTCATAGTTATATTGCCGCCTTGTGCGCTTATAGCATTATAACTTACTTTACTTGGATCCATTGTAGCATCTAGATTAGCAGTTACTTGGTAAGCGCCTGTAGTTCCAGCAACCATAGTTTTTGATTGATTACCTGACCAACTATTAATACTACCATTTGGATCAAGACCACCTTCAATTTTGGATATCATTTTAAACAAAGTTTTCATTTTTGCAGCTAACTGAATGGTATCGTCAAATGCTTCGATA
>CAJTWU010000015.1 GCA_910579975.1 uncultured Vampirovibrio sp. | reverse complement strand
ATAATGGCAGAGCATTCAGAGCAAAATATTTTACGTGCGGCAGCGGGAGTGACGGCTCGAAACGGAAACGGGGAGTTTTCGTTGGAGAGCCTAACTCATTCTCAGACGATAAAGGTTTCACAGAATTAGGATTTCAAGGATTATATTCAAAACTTGGAATAGAAACTATTTTTGCAAGACCATATAATGCCAAAGCAAAAGTTATTGAAAGATTTTTTAAAGAGTTTCAAGAAGGATTTGAAAAATTACTTCCAAGCTATATCGGAAGTAATATTGCAAACAAACCGGCTTATATGATGAGAAATGAAAAGCTACACAAGAGTTTGCACAACGAATATATCCCAACAATAGAAGAAACAATAAAAATGATTGGCATATGGCTTAATTTCAAAAATTCACAGCCTTGTCCAAATGCTCTGGATAAAACAATCGCAGAAGTTTTAGAAGGAAGAAAACGTCAAAATATAAATACTGATACTCTTGACGATTTAATGTTGGCAACAGAAATTAAAACAATTCAGAGAAACGGCATTAGATTTTTGAATTGTGATTATTTTGATGAAAGATTGTATGGCTTCAAGGGTAAAGTATTGATAAAATACAATCTCTTTGACTTAAGAAGTGTTAAGGTATTTACTCCAAAAGGTGAATATTTATGCACAGCAGAAAGAGTTACAGAAACTCATCCAATGGCGAAAATTTTGGGAGATGTGAAGGATTTCGAGGATTATAAACAGAAAATTGTTAAGCAACGACAATTGCGAAAGAAAACTATTAACTCGGTAAAACAATATTTAAGTAATGAAGAAGTTAAATTTATTGAGCAGAAGATGGATGAACCAATGGAAATTGAATTCAAGCCGCGTTCAAATGCCGTTCAAACATTGTTCAAAAATAATTCAGAAAAATATGAATACTTAATCAAGCACGATCCAAACAACATTTGGATTTCAGAATTTAAAAATACAAAGGAGTACAGACTTTTATATGAATAAGATTTTTGTAAAAACTACTAACGTCAAAAACTTTATTGGTTTAGTTGAAAATCTACAAAACAAACCGAAAAATATTCCAAAAATGGGACTGGTTTATGGCGAGCCGGGACTTGGTAAATCGCAAACTGCTTTATGGCTTGCCTGTAAATATGATGCAATATATTTAAGAGCAACGAATTTAATGACAGGTCGGTGGCTCTTGGAAGAGGTAGTCAAAGAATTAGATGAAATTCCAAGATTTTTGACTTCTGATAACTTCAGTTTGGTAGTTAAAAAGTTAAAACAAGAGTCGAAAATAATTTTTATTGATGAGATTGATTATTTGATGAATAACTACAAAACTATTGAAACCCTACGAGATATTCACGACGAAACCGATTGTCCGATAATATTTATTGGTATGGGTTTGGCGCACAGAAAACTTGAAAGATACAAGCATCTATACGATAGATTTTCAGAAATTTTGAAATTTGAAACCTTTAGAGTAAATGATTTGTCGCAGATTTTTGGTCAACTTTCAGAAATTCCTTTTACCCCTGATGCGATTGAATATATCCATATAAAATACAATAGATTTAGGCAAATTGTTCAGCTGATAAATCAGATGGAAAATTTTGCAAAAGATAATAATTTAGCGGAAATTACGAAAGAAATAGCGGAGCAAATACTATGAATATCGAAAAATTAGCACGGCATTTGAAAGAATTTACTTTGGATGAAATTGAAATGATTGCTGAGTGCGATTGTAAAACAGAACTTGAACACCTTTTGAACGAGGGTAAAATAGTCTTTGAACAGGGTTTGTATAAATATGTAGAAGTTTCTAAGGCGAAAACTTTTGAATTGTACCCAAAACCGGCTTTAAAAAAAAAGAACGATATTTTATTTAGCGATTTAGCACAAGATTATCTTACGAATAGAAAACTGACAAAAGATACTTTGAAGGGTTACAAATCACAATTAAAATACAATATTCTGCCATATTTTGGTGAAATTCAAGTTAATAAAATCACTTATGAAATGGTTGTTGATTTTGTGCAGAAAATAAAAGAGAAATACAAACCAAAGACCGCAAGTAATGGTGTAACTTTGCTTGGAAGTATTTTGAAATATGCGTTCGAACAAGGATTAATCAAACATAATCCGTATTATGGTGTTAAAAATTCAATGTGCAGATAAGGAGTTAATATGACTAAAATAAAAAATTACAAACAAGCTGAAAAAATGTATATTTATGACAAAGTTTCACTTGAAGAAATTGGAATCAAACTAAATATCTCTCGCAGGACTTTGTTTTATTGGAAAAAGAAATACGAATGGGATAGAATAAGATTTGAATCTGAACGTAATCTAGAAATTTTTAGCGAAGAACTTTTAGAATTTGCAAGAAAACTAATGCAAAAGATTTCTTCTGATATTGATAATAATAGACAAACTCCACAATCTGAAATTTATTCGCTGATGAATATTTTAAAGAACTTGCCGCAAATTAAACAATATGAAAACTTTAATCAAAAATCAAAGCAATCAAAGCTCACTAATCAACTCACCCCCGAAATTCTTGAACAGATTGAAAGAGAGGTGTTAGGATTATATGATTAAATTTCATCTTCATCAGAATCATAATTAATAAAAATGCAATTCATTGTATCGGATTGTCTTCTTAAATCTTTAATAATTGGTGTTAGATTATATAACTCCTCAATTTCTCTTTGAGTTGAGCAAAAATAGTCTAATACAACTGCGATATTGTAGATATAATCTGCTAATTTTTCCATCTGCCTAAACTCTTTTTTAGTAAAACTATAATCTTTAATTTCTTCCATAATTTTGTACTCCTTTCGCAAGCAACACATTACAATGAAAGAAAAAATAAAGCATAAGAATTCCGAAAAACGAAACAAAACAACACATTTTAGGTGTTAATATTGACAATTAGGTAAAAATAATATATTATCAGGTCATATTAGGTCTAATTAGGTATTATTATGCTAGAAAATTTTGATATTAAAATAACAAATCAAATGCTTTCCATTATTTCAGACATAGATGAGTTTAAGGGTAGTTGGAAACTTTTAGGGCAAATGGCTCCTGAAAAATTACAAGCATTAAAAAAAGTGGCAACAATTGAAAGCGTTGGTTCTTCAAATAGAATTGAAGGAAACAAACTTTCTGATAAACAAGTTGAAGAATTACTTTCAAGAATAAATAAACAATCCTTTTCTAATCGAGATGAAGAAGAAGTTGCAGGATATGCAAAACTTGCTGATACAATTTTTGAGGATTGGGAAGTTATTCCGTTATCAGAGAATTATATAAAACAACTTCATAAAATTCTATTAGAATATTCTTCAAAAGATGAAAAGCATAAAGGCGAATATAAAAAGATTTCTAACGCTGTCGCTGCTTATGATAGCGAGGGTAAAGAATTGGGAGTTGTTTTTGAAACAGCCACACCTTTTGAAACACCTTTAAAGATGCAAGAACTTATTGAATGGACTAATAAAAATTTGGCTGATAGATTTTATCATCCATTGATTATTATTGGAATTTTTGTAGTTAATTTTCTTGCAATTCACCCGTTTCAAGACGGAAACGGCAGACTATCCAGAGCTTTAACTAATCTTTTGCTGTTAAAATCAGGTTATTTGTATATTCCATACAGTTCAACAGAGTCAATAGTCGAAGATAACAAAGAAGCTTATTATAGAGCTTTAAGACAAACTCAAACAACTCTAAAAGATGAACCAAATTATGAACCGTGGTTGATGTTTTTCTTGAAGACTTTACAAAAACAGAAAATCCGATTGGAGTATAAATTAGAACATACTGAGACAAAAAAACTTTCTAATCTTGATTTACCTGAAATATCGGCAAAGATAATGGATGTTTTTGAAACCAAAGATCGTGCAACAATTTCTGAGTTATCAGAGTTAACAGGAACTAATATAAATACAATCAAAAAGCATCTCGCAAGTTTAGTTGAAAATAATTATTTGGTTAAGCATGGCAAAACTCGTGGAGTGTGGTATACGAAGGTGTAATCTGAGGAAAATATTTAATGTTAGAAAAAGAATTAGAAAAAATTAGTATAACTCTTAGACAAAAGTTAGCAGATGAAAAAACTAAATATAATGGTAAAGTTTATCATTATACTTCTGCTAACGGTTTAAAAGAGATTTTAGAGTCAGGAAAACTTTGGTTTTCTAATGCAAGATTTTTGAATGATAGTTCGGAAAATAATTACATTTTCGCATTATTTCCAAAATTTCCCGATGCATATAAAGAAAAATTACTTCATAAAAAATTTTTTGAATTGATTACCGAAATAGCAAACTCTTATTTACAAAATGATTATTGTGATATTGATAATAATCGTTGGTGGGCTGATCATATATATGTAGCCTCTTTTTCAAAAGATTCTGATAACCTTGGTTTGTGGAATTACTATACAAAAACACAAAATTCAGTAGGGTATAATTTAGGTTTTATGACAATGCCTTTTAATGTAGTAGATCCCTTGACACTATCATTTATTTACGGTGAAGTAATCTATGATCGTAAAAAACAACTGAAACTTATAAAATCCATTATATTAACTTATAATGATATATTTGAAACTAATCGTAATTTATTTTTAGATGGAAGTCAGGCAAAACAATTATTTGTAAAAAGTTTTATAGATACTCTAGAAGTTTATAACATCTTTTTCAAACATGAAGCATATAAAGATGAGCAAGAATATCGTTGTGCAATTTATAATATTAATAACTATGCAGGATTAAATTGTCAAACTAGAATAATTGATGGATTATTTGTACCTTATTTTGAAATTCCTTTTGAAAAAAATATTGTATCTTCCATTACAATTTCTCCAACTAATAATGCTTCTATACTGAAAAAAGGACTTGAAATTTTTAACATCTTTCATGAATATGGCTCGATTCCTATTTATAAATCTCAAATACCCAAAAGATACTAAAACATGAGGATGAAACATTGGAATATAATTTATTAATACCCTTATTTAATTTTGTAATAGATTCTTCTATTTTGAATATAGAAATTATAAAAGGATATGTAATATATAAAAGTGAAGATATTTTAAATAATTACACGGAATTCGTATTTTCTAGAAATTCCATAACTAAATCGTTTATTAGAGATATAACCGAAAATGGACCTAATAAGTGGTTATCTCATCCATATGCAAAGTATGTATTATTAAAAAAGGTAACTATACCCAATAATAATCAAGAGTTTTACAATGCGAAAGAATTCTATAAGCATGAAATTGATAAGATTATGCTTACCTTTCGTTTAATTTCCAATGGATATTGTCAAATAAATAATTTTTATTTATTAGCAAATGGACATTCTGCATTCTCTCAATTACAGTCAAGTTCACAAATTGAAAATATTTGTCTTTCTCATAGATCTCGACAAAATTCACTTTTAGGAGAAAATTTATATTATTTAGATAAAAGTACAATAGAAACATTTGTGCAACAATATGAACTTTTGGAAAAACTTAATAAAAAAACGATTTCTATACCTGTTGCATATCTACACAAATGTTATAATTCACAAACACCCCAAGACAGAATTATAAACCTTGCAATTATTTTAGAAAGTACAATGCTTGCCGGACGAAATGAAGAACTAAATTATCGCTTATTTCTAAGAACTTCTGCATTATTGGGTAGAAATGTTAAAGAATTATTGGAAACTTTTTATTCGGTAAGGAGCGATATTATTCATAATGGAGTAATACAAGAAAAAAGTTTAAAAAAGAAAAATAAAAAAGACATCTATGATAAAATTGCAAAAATAGTAAAACTTGAACGAAAAGATAATACTGAGCTTGTATTTTATTTTGTAAAAGACCATATAGAACCTTTAATTAGAAAAATTTTATGTACATCTTTTAGTATTTTGGCAAATAACAATACTATAAATACTTATGAAGAATTAAATCAACAAATCGAAAAATTTATTATGAATAAAATTACTTGCGGCTTTAATTTAAATGACATTTAATAATAGAGTTAAATAAAGGAATGAATATAACAAAACAAAATGAACAAAAATACTTATTACGTTTTTTAACATATAGACATGATGAAATAAATTATGATCTGATTGAGTTTAATGAGATTATTCACTATGATAATGATCCTCCAGACTTTATTATAAAAACTAAAGATAAATCAATCAGTTTAGAAATTACCACTTTAAATGTTTACACAGGTATATCAAAAAGACAATTTAGTATGGACAATGTAGTGAAGAAATCTATTAAAAAAATAGATTCAGAATTACCCGACAGATATTCTTTAAAATTAGGCGAAGGTTTAGGACTGAAAAAACTTGAGATGAATGAAGATAAATTAGCAGAACAGATTTTTCATATCATTAAAAATTTTAATAAAATAGTAAAACACGAGAAAAAGATTGATTATATTGATGAAATAAGAAAATTAAAAAGTAACAGGTATTTAATTGGCTTCCAAAATGAAACAGGGGATAATTTTGGATTATTTATTTCAAAAATAAAATCAAAACAAAGTAATGGTGGAGTTGCAACAATCGCTATTGAATATACAAATAACTACGATATTGTAGAAAAAACAATAAATAAAAAAGAAAAGAAATTACTTGACTATAAAGTGAATTATAATCAAAATTATCTTCTTTTAGTAGTAGATCCTTTTGTAGTAAAAGGGTCTATATTTAATTTTGATGATAAGTTTTATAAACACAAATTTAAAACTAATTTTGATAAAATATTTTTATTGGAAATTAACTGTGGTAATAATTATAAAATTACAGAACTTGAAATTAACTAATTATAAAACATATAGGGAATGCAAATGAAAAAACAAAGTATAAAAACCACAAAAGAAGAAATAGTAAATTATTGGTTCTTTGAACAACTTGTTGATGAATGTGGATTAAGTGTTGATGCTGCAGAAGCGCATGAAAGATGTTGGCGCTGCGGATATGAGCATAATTTAGAAAGGTGTCATATTGTTCCCGAAGCTTTAGGTGGTAAAGATGAGCCTTCAAATTTAGTATTGTTATGTCATCGATGTCATTTGGATAACCCTAATATTACCGATCCTGAAATTATGTGGGATTGGATTCGTGCTTATGGTGTTCCTTTCTATGATACATTTTGGGATTTGATGGGTATTAAAGAGTATGAATTAATTTATAATAAAAGTTTTTATTCTGAATTAATTGATTTGGGTATAAAAGACCCGACAGAGGCAAATGAACTAATAAAATATTACTTGCCTGAAATAATCAAAAAAGTAGGACATCATTATGGTCATCCATATATGAATACAGCTACAATGGCAGGTGTTTATAGAATGATTATTAAGAAAATTGCAAAAGAACGCAACAAAGAGTTAAAAGATTTTCGTAACATTCCTCATAGACCTTGGTATTATCCTCA
Source organism: uncultured Vampirovibrio sp. (assembly GCA_910579975.1). Lineage (GTDB taxonomy): Bacteria > Cyanobacteriota > Vampirovibrionia > Gastranaerophilales > Gastranaerophilaceae > CAG-196. The sequence goes on along the minus strand of CAJTWU010000015.1, from coordinate 43,180 downwards.
AGATTATCAGAAAAATAATACTTAATTTTATAATCTTAATCTCATAGTTAATTTTATCTTGTTTTATATGTTAAATTACAATTAAAATGCGAAATTCGGTGTAGGACTTTTGAAATTTTAGTTGGAAAATTTTCCCAAAAAGCCGGCATTGATATTTAGAAAATTTTAGGTTACAGTTTGAATATGAAGGAAGCATATTATACAAAAATTTATAATATTCCTGAAGAAGTTAGTGGATTAGGGTGTGCAGCTCATTTTATAGGTTTTTGTCTTTTTCCGGCTTTAATTATTTATGCAAAATTATGCATATCAATTGATGATACTTGGATTAAGGATTTTGTAGAACTTCTTACATCATCTGGTATATTAATAACTTTTGCCTGGTCTTTTATTTTAATTATTTGTCCTATTTATTTTTTTATAAGATTTATAATGGAACTAATTAGGTATAAAAGGGAAAAACGGAAATTTTATTCTATACCTAATATTGAATATATACAGTTAAACAATAATGAAATATTTTTCAAAAATACATGTCCAAACAATGATTTTACAATTAAAAAACAAGATATTATCAATGTGACTTTAGATGGTGAAATTAAGTCTGTTTCATGTATAAAAGTAACACGTACACCTCAGGTTATAACTTATGTTGAAGATCTTACATTAACAATTAAGACTGCAAATACAAGCTATACTATACATCCAGCTATTAAATTAAAGCATATTCCTAAAGAAAAGATTGTTATTGATGAAATTGAATTGTTAAAACAACAAATAGCTTCTTATAAAAGTTATTTTGATAATATTGATATAACGTTTAATTATGGAGCTACAGATACAATAAGCAAGGAAAAAGCTTACGAACTTAAAAATTTTTCTTTACAGTGAGTACAGTTTCCAGAGTCAATTTATTTCTAATCCGAAGTCTCTATCAGACGTTTTATGAGTTCTTTTTGCTTCAAGTTTCTGTCCTGAAGAAATGCCTCCGGATTTAATTTCGCTTCAGCTGCTATTTGTGCTTTGTATTCATTTGCTTGCTGAACAACGCGTTTAATAAAAGCGATACGTGATTCTATAATTGGTTTTTGTGAAAATTGTGCTTTAAAATCCTTTATTCTATAAATACAAGAAAGAGTTGCTGTTAAAAGTATTGCGTGTTTTGAGTGAAAGATTATATCTATCGGATTTTCTTTCTGTTCATCAATAGTTTTTTCTAAATAATCTAAATGTTGTTTTTTTAGTGATGTCACTAAATCTACGGCTCTTTTATCCCGGCATGACATTGCTCTAAAAGATTGTTGTTCTTGATTGTACTTAATTGGATTTATCATTGTTAAATCTTATATTAAATGTATAAAATTATCAATTATTTCGATTTACTCATAAAAAATGGTAATGGGATTAATACAAATGCTAATAATGCTACAATTGCAAAAGTGTCTACATACGCCATTAATGTGGATTGAACTATCATTTGTTTATAAGCGTAAGCATTGGCTTTTGAAACACTCATAAATGTATGTATCCATCCGGTCATTTTGTGTTGGAAAGTCAGATTATAGTTTGATAAATTATCAACCAGATAACTTTGGTGCATTTGAGAATGTCTTGCGACTATGGTTGAAGACATTGAAACTACAATTGCAACTCCGATTGTTTTACAAAAATTATGTAAGCTTGCACCGTTTGCAAGCTGGTCTTTTGGCAGTGTACCTAAAGCTAATGCCGATATTGGTATAAATGTTAATATTACGCCTATGCCTAAAAGAATATTAGGCAAAGATACATGCCAAAATGATACGGCTAGGTTTACGTTTGTATATAAAAATGTCGATAGTCCAAGGAAGAAAAATCCGATTGCTATTAATAATCTGCTATCATAAATTCTCATTAAGTGAGGAATTGCAATTAACATTATGACACAAGATATGACTCTCGGTGCCATTGATAATCCGCTTAAAAAAGCAGTGTAACCCAATACATTCTGGATAAATTGCGGTGCTAGATACATTGTTGTAAAGACTACCATGCTAACTGCTGTTGAAATAACTGTTCCTATAAAAAAGTTTCTATCTTTAAAGAGACGAACTTTCATAAAAGAATTTTTATTTTCAATTTCCCATATGATTAAAAAAGATAAAGTAACCAGAGAAAATCCGCTTAACCAGCAAATCCAGCCGCAATCAAACCAATTGTATTGTTGACCTTTATCCAGAACTATCTGCATTGATATAAGCCATAGGATAAGAGCGGTCATTCCTACAAAATCTATCTTGATATTTTTTGAAGAGGGTTTATAGTCCTCAATGAATTTTGTAACTAATATAAATGATAAAATGCCAATAGGAATATTAACCGAGTAAATATAATGCCAATTTAGATTATCGACAAGAAATCCGCCAAAAGATGGTCCCAGTATTGCACAAACCATTACAGCAAAACCAAATAATGACATTGCAACCCCTTTTTTATCAGGCGGGAAAGCCGAAAGCAGAACAGTTTGAGATATTGGTGTCATTGGACCTCCTCCGACACCCTGAATAAATCTTCCTAAAACCATAATATTTAAAGATGGAGCAAATGTACAAATTAAAGCTCCTAATGTAAAAATCGAGATACAAATTTTGATAAAAGTTTTTCTGCCAAATAACTGTTCTAACCATCCCGAAAGTAATATTAAACAAGCATTTGCAACCATATAAGAAGTTACAATCCATTTTGCTTCATCAGCTGTAGCAGCAAAATATCCTGAAATATGAGGTATTGCAACATTTGTAGCTGTAGTTGCCAATGCCGAAAATGATGTCGGCATTAAAATAGAAATTGCTATTAACCATATTGGAACTTTTTTTCTTTCCATTATTTAACCTTCACGGTAGGAACTACACTCATACCAGGTATAACATTATATTGTGAAACATCTTCTGTAAATATTATTTTTACAGGAATTCTCTGTACAATTTTTACGTAACTTCCAACGGCGTTTTCGGGAGGAAAAAGACTTGCTTTTGCTCCAGAGGCCATTTGTAAGCTGTCAACCTTTCCATTAAATTTTTTGTGACCATAAGCATCAATTTTAATTTTTACAGGCTGCCCCTTTTTCATATTTGCAACCTGCGTTTCTTTAAAATTAGCTACTACCCAAACTTTATCAGGAACTATTGAGAACATAGGCTGTGCAGTTTGAATATAATTTCCTTGTTCAACCGTACGGTGTGTGATTTTGCCGTTTTCTGCAGCATATATTTTTGTATATGATAAATCCAGTTTAGCTTTTTCAACCTCTGCCTCAAGTCTTTTTATTAATGCACTGATTTCTTCCAGAGAAGATTGAGATGAGTTGAAATTGTTTTGACTATTATCAAACTCTTGTTTTGAAGAAATCCCTTTTTCTAACATTGCCGTATATCTTTGAAAGTCCGCTGTATCTTTAGCTGTTTGGCTTTTTGCTTTTTTTAAAGCTGCTCTTGCTTCTTCCAGTCTGGATTGTTTCTGTTTTAGTATGACTTCATAATCTGTTGGGTCGATTTCTATTAACAAATCACCTTTTTTGACTTCCTGATTATCATCGATATGTAATTTTATAACTGGTCCTGAAACTCTGGGTGCAACTGAAATTATATGACCCTCAACAAATGCATCATCAGTTGATTTATAAAATACTGAATTTATTGAGATAATCAGACCAAATATTAAAAGCACTACAGCTGTTATTGTTGGTACAATGACCCTTTTCTTTTCATAAAAATGTCTTGTTTCTGTCATTGCCGCATTTATACTTTGTTCGTCTGCCATTTTTATTCCCTTTATATTTGTAATTTAACCCTATCTATTACATTTTGTTTAATTTTTTCCAGCGTTCTTTTAGTAATTTGAAGTTCTTCTTCTGTAATCCCTCTGGAAACAAATTTTCTAATTTCCATATCACATGGTTCGATTTTTTTTATTAAATCTTTTCCTTTTTGTGTTGCAATAATTTTAAAAATTCTTCTTCCATTTGAGTCCGAAACTTTTGTAATTAATTCTTTCTGAAGCAGTATATCGATTATTCTAGCTACATTTGCACGGTCTTTAAGTGTTATTTCACAAATTTGTCTTTGATATACACCTTCATTTTCTATTATTAAAAGCAGAATAAGATATTGCTCTGGAGTGATTTCAAATTTATGTTCACTAAAAGTTTGTGAAGATACTCCTCTTATTAAACTTCCAACTACATAAATAATTGAACCTATTCTATCTGTAATAATATCTTTCAGCATGTGTATCCTAATTTTCTTGTGCTATAATTATAGCACAAGAATTTTTTTGAGGTAGCCGAATATGAAAAAATTTTTATTAATTTTATTAATAATGTTAGCTTCTACTGCTTTTGCAAGTTCTCAAGAGTATATGAATTTTAAATGGTGGGAAAATTTTGGTGATGAAAACTTAATTTCTAATCTTCAAGAGTTATATGAAAAAAACTATGATTTAAAAAATGCGGAGTTAAAAATAAAAGAAAATGAGCAGATTGTAAAAATGCAATTTGCAAATGAGCTTCCAGCTGTTATGCTGTCAGGAAATCTTTCCAGAGATTTTCGTGCTCCAAGACAACAGTTTGGAACAATGCATATTCCCAATTACTCACAGTATAATTATAATATCCCAATTACAGCCGGATATGAAATAGATATCTGGGGTAAAAATAAATTGAAAACTAAAAGTAAAAAAGAACAGTTAGAAATTATAAAACAAGCTGAACGTGCAACATGTATTTCTTTGTCTTCTGATTTTGCGGCTGATTATTTTAACTTGATTAAAGCTGATAAACTTATAGAAATTCAAGATGAATTAATAAAAGTACAAGAGGATATTCTTATAAAAGTTAGTGAAAAATATAAAGCCGGACTTTGTTCGATTAATGAGCTTTTAGCACAAGAGAAGTTTTTGACTTTATTAAAAGAAGAACATAATATTCATATTCAAGCTCGTGATGTGCTTATGAATACGATGAAAGTGTATTTATCAACTACCGATAATGAAATTCAAAGAAGCAGTTATGATAATTTAAAGCTTTTGAATAATATTCCTGAAGAATATAATACAGATATTATTGCAAATCGTCCTGATTATTTACAGGAAGAAGCAAATCTGAAACATATTGGTTTTGATGTTAGAGTTGCTAAAAAAGAGTTTTTACCGACATTTACTATATTTGGTCAAATAGGCTTAAATGCTTATCACTGGAGTTCGTTATTTAATTCTCCTTCTCAATTTTTTAATGCCGGCGTTTTGCCAAATTGGGATTTGTTTTCAGGGGGTAGAAAATCTGCATTTTTAAAGATAAAGAAATACCAATATGAACAAGCTTTAAATGATTATCAAAAAACATTTCTTGTAGGGATTAAAGATGTTAATTCCGGTCTTATACAATATAAAACAGCACTAAAAAACTATGATGAAGCTCAAAAACGACTTATTTTAGAAGATAAAATTTATAATTTAGCAAAATATAAAAGCAAAATTGGAGCAGCATCAGAGTTGGATGAACTTCAGGCAAAAGAAGCATATCTGATGTGTGAAAAAGAAATTATTTCCAGCAAGATTAATATTATAGTTTCTACAATAGGGCTTTATAAAGCTGCGGGTGGAGTTGATTTATATAACTTAAAAGAAAATCTTTAGGATATTCAGCAAATGTTTTCTTAATTTTTTTTTGATTTGAAATGATAGTGTTATATAGTTTTATTCCATGCTTTTAAAAACTTAAATTAACCTGATATTTATTCAAGAATAACTGCATTGCTGTTTTATCAAATTTTAACACTGTATGGATTTCTCCGTTAAAATTTCTGGTGCCGTCTTCAATCATTCCTAAACTTTTATATAACATGATATTTTCGGGTTTATTTGTTGCAAATTTGAGAATGTCATTTCCTGTTTCAAGACAAAAACTTACCATTCTTGCAATAACAGCTTTCCCGCTCCCCCGGATTTCCGGATTAGAACCTTGGTTCCATGGAGCAGTGTTTAGGCTTCTTCCCCACATTACACCATCATTTTGAACTTCTACATTGGCTAAAGCTTGTATTCGTCCATCCTCTGTTCGTAGTACAAAATATTGTGCATCAGGATAGAATGTTGTTGATTTGTATGGAGGTAGTATATCAGCTTCAGGATAAGGTTTTCTTAACCATTGATTTTTGATATCAGAGGCGAGTTTTCTGTAAACAGTTTTATTACTAAATGGTCTGATATCCTGAATTTCACCAAACAATGCTTTTCCTTCTCTAACATTTTGGAGATAAACACTTTGACCATCTTTTAAGATATTCCAAGGGAGCTCCAGCTCTGCTTTGGGAATAAATTTTTGTGGAAGTTTCCCAAGCAAAGCACTACGCCTATTTAAAAGGGCTTGAATGTATTCTTTAAAATCTCTATCGGATTTTGGTTCAACAGAATAACTACCATCCGACATTTTTGTTATTTCGTTTTGGATTTCTTGCGGTAATTCTGATTTAGGTTTATCGAAACGTATGCCTGCTTTCTCTATTCTTTCAAAACATTTGTTTACCGTATCAATATCTGCGGACATTACAATACGAACATAACCTTCACCGTTTGTGCCAAAAACAGTTCCTGGAGTAAATGCTACGTTTGCTTTATGAAGTACATATTTAAAAAATTCATCTGATGTAAACTCCGGCGGTACTTTTACCCATAAGTAATATGTTCCGTCGGTTGGATTTGCCTGACTTCCCAGTTTTCTTAACCAATTTATTGCAGTGTTTTTACGGTCACGATAAATTTTGTTAATTTTGTCAATAAAACCTTCTTCGTCTTTTAAAGCAGCAGCTGCTGCATGTTGAACGGGGACATAAACACTTCCACCAGAAAGGTATTTTGCGTTTAAAAGATAATTAATATTATCTTCATCACTTACTGCAAAAGCTACTCTAAATCCAGGCATGCTCTGGGCTTTACTCATTGTATGTACCTGAAATGCAAGTTCTTTTGCGCCATCAACTTCCAGAATACCGTGCGGTTTTAAACCGGTATGCGTAACTTCGCTGTTATCCATATCATGGATAATCAAAATGTTATTTTCTTTTGCCCATTTTACGGCTTCTTCAAAAACTTCTAACGGAGCAAATGAACCTGTCGGATTATGAGGGTAATTTAGTATAAGAATTTTAGCTTCGGTGTTCATTTTGCTGAAATCCGGCAAATATCCGTTTTCTGGTTTCAAGTCAAAGGTTTCTTTGACCAGGTCATGTCTTGTAATTAAATCATCATATAAAGAATATCCCGGATTTGGAACAAGAACTTTATCTCCAGAGTTTGCAAATGCAGTAAAAATATGGTCAACAGCATCTGAAGATCCTGATGTTACCATAACCTCTTTTCTTGGATTAATAGTGACACCAAAACGTTTTTCCATCCATCCTGCAACTGTATGGAAAAGTGTGCCTTCTCCTTTCGGGCTGTTATATCTGTGTGACCATAAATCATTTACTTTAGCTTTTAAAACCTTTTTTGCCATTTCAGGCGGTGTTAAATCAGGGTTGCCCATTGATAAATCCACGACGGATTTGTCTCCGTGGAAATTACGCGCTTTGCTGATTTCACTGATATAACTTGATATTAAATAATCTGATTTTTGAAGTCTTTTTGCACAAGGAATTATTCCTTGAAAATTCGGCTGTTTGTTTATAGAATAAATTTTCATAGTATTTATATATAAACTTGTAAAAAAAATTTTTGCTATATAAAAAGGGGACTATTAAGTCCCCTTTGATTTGACGATACTCCTTATAATTTGGCTAAGCACCTAAACCGGCATGGAATGTTCTTGAAATTACATCATCTTGCTGCTCTTTTGTTAATTTAATAAAGTTTACGGCGTAGCCTGAAACCCTCACTGTAAGCTGCGGATATTTTTCAGGATGTGCTTGAGCATCAAGCAGTGTATCTCTGTTGAATACGTTTACATTCAAGTGATGTCCGCCTTTTTCAACATATCCGTCTAATAAATTGATTAAATTTTCTTCTTGTTGTGTTGTCATATCTGTATCTCCTTTTGTATTTTTATTATATACTATTATTAACAACAATTCTGTTGTTTTTACAACGAAAGGGTAAAAATGGAAAAATATTTTAATCAAATAAAAAATTCGCCTCTTTTCTTTGGTATGAATGAAGAAGAGCTTAAAGGCATTTTAGAGTGTTTTAATGCCCGTTTGAAATCTTATGACGCCGGAGAGATGATTATCCGTCAATCAGATATTATAACAAATCTTTATCTTGTACTTGAAGGCGGGGTAAATATTGAAAAAGATACTTACTGGGGAAGAAGAATTATTATTACTAAACTCGGGGTTAATGATAATATTGCAATGTCTTTTGTTGCTTGTAAAGCTGTTGAGTCCACAATTGATGCGGTTGCTGCGAGTGATACTAAACTTTTAGTCTTAAATTATGAAAAATGTACTTCAATGTGTCAGAATGCTTGCACAAGACACAAAGTTTTGATTAATAATATGTTTGAAATTCTTGCAAAAGAAAACTTAGAGCTTCTTCAAAAGATTGAAAATGTTTCACAAAGGTCAATCCGAGATAAATTGTTAACTTATCTTTCTAATGAAGCACGCAAAAATAAAAACAATTCTTTTGAAATACCTTTCAATCGTCAAGATTTAGCCGACTATTTGAATATTGACCGCTCTGCTATGAGTTTTGAGTTGTCAAAACTTCAAAAAGAAGGGTTGATTGTATATGATAGAAATAAATTCTTATTAAAAGACTCGCATTAAGCGAGTCTTTTAATTATGTATCAATATTTGTTGCATAAACAGCATTTGACTCAATGAAGTCTCGTCTAGGTTCAACCTTATCGCCCATCAAAATATCAAAAAGCTGGTCACACATCATAGCATCTTCAATATTAACCTTCAATAATGTTCTGGTTTCAGGATCCATTGTAGTTTCCCATAATTGTTGAGGCATCATTTCACCTAAACCTTTGAAACGCTGGATTGTCATACCTTTTTGACCTCTATCATCGACAATTTTTTGAAGTTGTTCAAATGATGTGATTTCAACTTCTCCGTTTTCAGATTCTAATATTAACTTTTCTTCTTCTTCAATTAAGAAATCACGGATTAGAGGATAAGAATTTTTCAATCTCTTGAACTCATTTGATTTAATAATATTTGCTGTAATCATTTCATGTTCATTTTCAAATAAATCCAATTGGATTGCGTATTTTGCATTGTCAGGATTATATTTTAATGAAACTGCATAATTTTTTGCTTCTGTTACATTATAGTTTTCTGCGTGGTCTTTCAGATAATGTTCAAGATAAGCAAGAATTTCATTCATTTTAGCTTGATCTTCAAAATCTTCAGGTTTTATATCTGAACGTACAAGACCTCTAAGTACAACGGATGGAATAATATTCAAAATAGGGTTATTGTATGCTCTGTAGAATGTTCCCATATTTGAAAGCAGTGTTAATAATTCATCTCCGGTTTTAACTTTTGACTTAGTTTTATCAGAAAGACTCAATGATTTGATACCGCGTTCTTTCAGCATTTTATCAAGTGCATGTTCATCATAAAGATACTCTGAAGTTTTACCTTGTGTTACTTTGAACAATGGCGGCTGTGCAATATATACATAACCGTTTTCAATTAGCGGACGAGCATAACGGAAGAAGAATGTTAACAGCAATGTTCTAATATGAGCACCGTCAACGTCCGCATCGGTCATGATAATGATTTTATGGTAACGAAGTTTTTCAAGGTTAAATTCTTCTGAATTACGGCTGATAGTAATACCAAAAGCCTGAACCATTGACTGAATTTCGTTATTAGCATAAATTTTATCTAATCTTGCTTTTTCTACGTTTAAGATTTTACCTCTTAATGGTAAAATTGCCTGAAACATTCTGTTTCTACCTTGTTTAGCAGAACCGCCGGCTGAATCACCCTCAACGATGTAGATTTCACATTTTTCAGGTTCTCTGTTTGAGCAGTCAGCAAGTTTACCAGGTAGAGTTGAGTTTTCAAGAACAGATTTACGTCTTGTTAATTCTCTTGCTTTACGGGCTGCTTCTCTTGCGCGTTGAGCCTGAAGAGTTTTTTCAATAATAAGTTTAGCAAGTTTAGGGTTAAATTCTAACCATTCCTGTAATTTTTCTTTAACAACATCCTGAACAGCACCCATAACCTCAGAGTTACCAAGTTTTTCTTTTGTTTGACCTTCGAATTCAGGGTTTTCGATTTTAACAGATACAATTGCTGTTAAGCCTTCTCTAACATCATCTCCTGAAAGGTTCTGTTCAGAGTCTTTCAAAATTTTATTTGTTCTTGCATAATCATTAAGAACACGGGTAATCGCATTTCTGAAACCAGTTAAGTGAGTACCGCCCTGATGAGTGTTAATGTTGTTAGCAAATGAAAGTATTGACTCGCTATATGCATCAGTATATTGCATAGCAACTTCGACTTTGATTGTATCAACGATTTTGTCCATATAGATTGGTTCATCAAACATAACGGTACGGTTATGGTTCAAAAATTCTACATAGCTTGCAATACCGCCTTCGTAGTGGAATGTTTCTTCTTTATCTGATTTTTCATCGTGAAGAATAATTTTCAGCCCTTTGTTAAGAAAAGCCATTTCTCTAAAACGATTTGCAACAATATCAACATCAATTTCTGTTGTTTCGGTAAAGATTTCAGGGTCAAGCCAGAAAGTTGACTTTGTACCGGTTTTAGTAGTCGAAACTGTTTTTTCAACTTGCGCAGTAGGTTCTCCTCTTAGATAAGTTTGTTTCCAAACATAACCGTTACGTGAAACTTCTACAACCATTTTTTCTGATAAAGCGTTAACAACAGAAGCACCAACACCGTGAAGTCCGCCTGATACTTTGTAGCCTCCGTCACCAAACTTCCCGCCGGCGTGAAGTACTGTATGAACAATTTCTAGAGCAGATTTACCGGTTTCAGGTTTTATGTCAACAGGAATACCGCGGCCGTTATCCTCAACAGTAACACTATTGTCTTTGTGTACTGTTACGTGGATTTCGGTACAATAGCCTGCAAGAGATTCATCAATTGAGTTATCAACGATTTCATAAATACAGTGGTGCAAACCTCTTTGTGAAGTAGAACCAATATACATACCCGGACGCATTCTAACTGCTTCCAAGCCCTCTAAAACTCTAATATTACTAGCATCATACCCTTGACTCATTTATCCCCCTCAAATCCAAAAATCTATTCTTTACCAACATCTTATCACAAAAACAAAAAAACGTACATGAAAGGCAATTTTTCATCTTTAAAATACTTTATATTTATATGAACAGGTTAGATTTAGGAATGTCATTATACAAAAATTTTTCGGTTGGTTTAAAACCTCTGGAAAATATTTCGTATATTCGTCGACCACTTAAAATGGATACTGTAGAAATTAAATCTTTAAAAGGTAAATTTCAACAATTTGTGTCACAAGATGGTAATGTGGACGATAGTTTAGAGAAATACTTAACTAGAATATTAAATAATGATGCAATAGACTGCACTTGCTTGCTTAAGTTTATCACACCGTTTTTGGATACTTCAATGACATCTAAAACAAAAAGAGTTGTTTTAAGATTTTTTAAAGATTTAGAACTTTCCACACCATTAAGAAACTATGATCACTGGAGCGGCTTAGCACAAGTTATTCGTAAACAAATTGATGACTGTACAACAGAAGATGAAATGATTTCACAGATAAGAAAAATAAAATCTCTTGTGCTTCAAGCTAAAACTTCTGATGAAGCAGATTCAATTATTGAGAATTTTAGTAAAATCCCGAGAATACTATTTAATAAAGGCTTCTTTAGCAATATACAAGAAGCAGAAAATTGGGCTAAAAAATTAAACTCATCTGGAATAGTTCCAACAAATGGGATTGTTAAAGCTTTAAATGATGATATGGGTGCTGCTATGTCAATGCTATCCTTATTGGCTAATTCTAAATTTAGAATATTAGATATAGATAATCATGCGCTTACTAAAATTCTAAATAATTCAGGTTCAAATATTAGAAAGGTTGTTTTAAAAGCACTTGGTGACTCAAAAGACCGGGCTGTTATGATGAAAGAAGACCGCTTTAATTCATCTCAATATCTTGTTGCAATTGATAAAGAGGTATTTATATTTGATAAATCATCAGAAAAGCTTATATCAAGCTGTTCTGGTTCCTTTAGTGAAATGCAAATTCAAAATTGTATACTGGATACTTCAACTCATGCCCGATACAATATATCTGATGGATATGGAGATTTGCTGGATAAAGAAGTCACAGATAATTTAGGTCAAAAAACTTATTTCGCACAAGCTTCTGTAGAAGGTCAATTAGATGCATTAAAAGTCGATAAAGACAATTATGAAATATTATCAAGGGCGGTTACGGATCCTTGTACAGGTGAATTTGTTGTTAAGCAAAATTTAGAGTCTCCGGCTGGAATTAAAATAAAGAGTCATTTCTTACAGCAGCCAAATGGTGATAATGTTTATAATTACTCTATCCAATCATTATTAGATTTAAGACGTACGTATAAAATTCTTGATGAAAATAATTTTGTTTCAACGATAAACGGACAAGTATATCATATCAATGTTTTTGAAAATTTATTAAATGTAACCACAAATGGGATTACTGAAACAATTGATTTAAAAGCTCTTGTACCTTCAGGTGATGAAAAAATCATTGATATGATAAAACATCTTCCAGGTGATGAGATTATAAAAATTAATACAAGCGGGTTGAAAGAAGTAAGCCCATATATGGGTAATCCTGAAGTTTCAGGGCAAATAGACGGTATTATAAAGTTAGGTGAAAAGCATAAAGATAACCAATTTATATTTTTACATGAACTTGGACATCACAAAGCCTCCGCAATAGAAGATGAAGATTGGAACAGAATTCTTGCAGTTTATCATAAAGAATTAAATGCATATAAGGCTAAAACAACTTCACATGAGTTGCATATGATAGATCATATTATTGAAAATTCTGATCATTATCTAAATAGAAAACACGGTGCCATTGAAGAAATTTTTAGTGATACGAATGCATTATTAAGCTTGCCAAATACTGAAAGGGGAATTGCAGAGCGTATTCTTGTTCTTCAAGAAATGTTTCCTGAAACAATGGCTGAAATTGCAAAATATCTTTAATCTTTTTATAACCTCTCCCTTTGACATTTTCTAAAGCATTATATATAATGTTTTGGCAATAGAATTATGAGGATAGCTTAATGCAGGAATTTTTTAATGATTATGTTCAGTCACTTGAAACTTATATTATGTTTCGTATAAAAGAGACTGTTGCAAAGATTACACCTGAATTAACGGCAAAAGGAAGAGCACCTATTTCTTTAGCAATGGGGGCGCCTGTAAAAAATCCTCCAAAATTTGTTATTGAGGCTATGAAATCAGCACTGGATGAGAATGGTATTCATACGTATTCATCACCTAAGGGTGAAGTTTGTTTTCGAGAAGCCGCTGCTTTAAGAATGAAAACCCGTTTTGGTGTGGAGCTTGATCCGGCTACAGAAATTTTTTCTCTTTTGGGTTCAAAAGAAGGTTTAGCAAACTTTATTCGTGTTTTAATTAATCCGGCAACAGCGGATGAAGATAAAGAAATTATAATGGTTCCTGATCCAGGCTATGCTTCATATAAGGAAATGATTAAGGTATCAGGCGGCAAAGCTTTTTCTATTCCATTGCGCCGTGAAGATAATTATATGCCTGATTTAGAAAAAGTTTTTGAAGGTATTGATAATCCTAAAAAAGTTAAAGCGTTATTGATTAATTATCCTAACAATCCTCTTGGTGCAACAGCCACAAGAGAATATTTAGAAAAAGTAGTAGCTTTTTGTAAAAAACATAATATTTTGCTAATTTCAGATGCAGCCTATGCTGATATGTATTTTAAAGAAGATTTGAAACCTGTAAGTATTTTGGAAATTGAAGGAGCAAAAGATATTGCGGTGGAATTTCACAGCTTTTCAAAACCATATGCAATGACCGGTTGGCGTTTAGGCTGGATTTGCGGCAATAAAGAGGCTGTTAAAATGTTTGGTAAATTAAAATCAACTCTTGATTCCGGCATATTCAAAGCAATTCAAAAAGCCGGAGCAGCAGTTTTGAACTCTAAAGAGGGTGATGAGTATATAAAAATTGCCAATAAAGATTTTAAGAAAAATCAAGAACTTTTTGTAGAGGGTTTAAAGGAGCTTGGCTGGGGAGAATTTAATATTCCTGAGGCAACATTCTATCTGTGGCTGCCAATTCCTCCAAGATACAAAACTTCTGTTGAATTTACTGAGGATTTAATGCATAAATCAGGGATAGTTGCGGTTCCCGGTAATGCTTTTGGTGAATATGGTGAAGGTTTCTTCCGTGTATCTATTGTTTGTACTTCTGAACAGATAAAAGAATTGTTTAGAAGAATGAAAGAAGATGGATTTACTTTTTCCTAGCAAAAATAATTTTTACAAGGTTTAAGTTGTTATGAACATACAACCAACTCAAAATTATTCTAACCAGTTTAAAGCCGGCTATCCTGTTGTGCATTGGGTTCGTGAAACAAATGGAAGTTATGCTCCGGCACTTACTCATGAATTGAATGTAAAGTTGCAAAAGCCCTTGGTTAGACTACTAAATAGTCAAATGAAAAAGGTAAAACCCGATAAACTAGCTTTGATGGAATATGTAAAAAAAGTTATTTGCGCTAAGGATAAAGATTATAGTCAAAATCCTATTGCACGTTCGTTTTACAATTCTCAAGGCGGATGGAATAATCAAAGTTTTGAGCCTATAGGTTATCTTGTGACGGGCCGGCACGCTGAGCACATGACTGAAACTCTTGGCAAGCCGATTGGAAAGGCAAAAAGTGAGGCTCCTCAAGGTGCAGAGGTTAATATTGCGTTAAGTGATTATTTTAAACGAGGTTTAACTTTCGTCAAAAAATTAGCTTCAGGATTTAAGACTAATAGAACTCACTATTCTTTGCATACAAAGTATGAAGTAATAAGAACAAAAACGGGAAAAATAAAAGAGTATCGTTTAATAGATATAAAATTTTGTCCAACAGAAGGTCCGGAAAATCCTTTTGTTAGAACTGGATATGTAAAGCAATAAAAAATCAAATGTAATTTACCCCTTGACTTAAAAATTTGAGCATGTACTATAGAAATATACCGAGCGGGGGTAATTCAGTGGTAGAATGCCTCCTTGCCAAGGAGGATGTCGCGAGTTCGAGCCTCGTCTCCCGCTCCATAAAGAAGAGTCCTGAAAGGGCTCTTTTTTATTGCGTTTCCGCTCTGTTCCTAAACTCAAAAAATGAGCCAAAATAGTTGTACTTTTTTGAGTAATATGGTCGGAAGTTATGTTGTCATTGTGAGGGCGAATAGCCCGAAGCAATCCAGCTTTTGGTGGTCGGAAGTTGCTTGATTATACAATAATCAAACTGGACTAAAACGGACTTTATTAGGATAAAAAGTGGGGCAAAATTCCATGAAAAAATCAAGCTATTACTGGTTTCATTTTACAGAAAGGTTATAAACTTTTCTTTAAATAAATCATATCCTTCAGTTGTTTTCCTTCTTCAAAAATTGGATGCGAGTAATTTTCAATAAAAAAGTTTTTTAGCCTGTGAATTTCTTGAAAACCACGTTTTTTATAAAATGTTAGCGTTTTATTATTTTCTCCAGTTACAAGAATTAAGTATTTAAATCCTGTTTTATACTTATTACATATAAAGTCAATCAATGCTGAAGCATAACCCATATTTTGATACTCAGGATATGTCGCGAGATTTTTTATTTCTATAGTTTCCTTATCAATTGTTATAACGGCACATACAGAAGTTAGTATGTTATTATCAAATAAAACGAAAAGAGTTGATTGTTCTATATATTTATTAATCATCTTTTCATCTTCATCGCCGATTAATAAAATATCCATATAATCAGCTTTATTTGTAGGTATTTCTTTAATTTGCATAAATTAAATATAACATAATTGATACTAGTAAAGTCTATTTGCAATAATTGGTGAGTTGATTTATAATCTGAAAAAACACAGAAATCAACAAACAAAATTATGGATATGTTTGCATTAAATACTACACTTCTTGATATACGGGAAGGATTAATAACATCACCGTTTCTCCAAAATATGGAGAAGAGTTATTCACGTTTGCAACTTGATAAAACTGAAAATAAAGTAATTACGCGTAATTCTTTTAACCAAAAATACTTTGCTTCAAAAGGTTTTGGGTTGTCTTATGATACAAAACCATCAAAAGAAATTGTTAATAATTCTATTGATAAAGGATTTACTCCTCTGGAGGCTATTAGTATGAATAAAGCTATGCAGTCTTACGGGTTTGAAAATTTTACCTCAAAAAACGGAATTGAGCTTTTAAACAAACATTTTCATGTAATCTGAAAATCGGGGGGTTACCAATCTTACTTTTAGGAGTATAATATTCTTAGAATTTTTTGAAGGGAAGATGATATGGTAAACAAACTTATTACAGAAGATACAAAAATGTTTTTAACCGGAAATGAAGTTCTTGCTTACGCTGCTAATTCTGCAGAGGCTGAATTCATGTACGGTTATCCTATTACGCCTCAAAACGAAATTATGCATACGTGGTGCAAACTTCTTCCAAAAACAGGTGCCGGTTTTTTGCAAACAGAAGATGAAATATCAGCCGGATTTTCAACTATTGGTGGAATTTTAGCGGGCAAAAGAGCGTTTACGGCAACAGCCGGACCTGGTAATGTTATTATGCAAGATGCGCAATCAATGGCGGAAATGATGAGAATACCTTTTGTTTGTGCTGTTATGCAAAGAGGCGGACCTTCGACTGCTACTGTAATTTATGCTCAGCAAGAAACTCGTTTAACTTGTTTTGGCGGTAATGGCGAAGGATTTAGAATTGTTTATTCAACAGCCGGTCATCAGGACTTGTATGATTACATGATTAAAGCATTCAATACGGCTTGGAAATATCGCTTCCCAACTTATGTTCTAGCCGATGGTTATCAAGGTAAAATGAGGGAACCTGTTATGCTTTATGATCCGGCTAGTCGAGGTATAACAATGGTTCCAACAGAAAAATCTCTTCTTGCAAATGGTGAAATCGGGGTTGATAGAAAATCCGTTCACATGAGAAATACTTACAATATGGAAGAAGAACTTATGGATGTTCTTGAAAGTTATCAGTCTGATTATGACAAAATGGCTGAAGAAGTTGCAGAATATGAAGAATACAGAGCTGATGATGCTGAAATTCTTATTATTGCACACGGTATAGTTGCTCGTTCTGCTCGTACAGCTATTGATGAACTTCGTGAACAGGGTATTAAGGCTGGTTTATTTAGACCAATAACAATCAGACCGCTTGCTGTTAAACCTTTAAGAGAAGCTGTTGCGAGAGCTAAGCAATTATTATTTACAGAGTCTGCTAATGGTCAGCTTGCTCAAATGGTATTAGAAAAGATTTACGGGCTAACAACTCCATATTCAACTTTATTTAAAATGGGTGTTGGGGTTACAGGCGATGATATAGTTAAAAAAGTTAAGGAGGTAATGTAATGGCAGAATTTTTAAATCTTCCTCCAAATCTACCAAAATCACAAAATGCCGAAGCCGGAGCAAGCAAGTTTTGCCCGGGATGCGGTCATGGTATAACATTGAAAGCTTTAGCAAATGCAGTAGATGAACTTGGAATAAAACAAAAAACTGTTTTTGGTTGTGATATCGGATGTTCTTTATTGAGTTGGAATTATATGGATTTGGATACTGTTCAAACTCATCATGGAAGAACAACTCCTGTAATTTACGGGTTTACCAGAGCTAATCCTGAAGCAATAGGTATTGCATATATGGGTGATGGTGGCGGTCTTGCGATTGGTGCGCAACATCTTGTAAATGCTTCAGTCCGCGGTGAAAAAATGCTTATAATTGTTGTTAATAATACTAATTATGGTATGACAGGCGGACAAATGTCACCTACTACTATGCCTGGTCAAAAAACAGAAACAACTCCTTATGGCAGAGATTGTTCTGTAACAGGTGAGCCGGCGAAAGGTGCAGAAATGGTTGCAGCGATAGCTAATCCTTGTAAATCTTATGTCGCACGTGCAAGTGTTTCTAATGTAATGAAACTTAAACAAACATTTAAGAAGGCTTTGCAGAATGTTGAAAATGGCGGATTTTCGTTTGTTGAGGTACTTTCAATTTGTCCTCTTAACTGGAGAACTAACAATTTTGATACATTTAAACGCTTAGAACAAATGGAAAACTATTTTGAAGTTAAAGAATTTTTAATACCGAAGGAGGAAGAAAATGGCAAGAACTAAAATAGTATTAGCCGGTGAGGGCGGACAAGGTGTTCAGTCTATTGCAAAAATTCTTGTTGAAGCCGGTTATGAAGCAGGAAAAGAAGTTCTTTATATTCCTAACTTTGGTGTTGAACAAAGAGGCGGAGTTTCTATTGCTTTTTGTCAGATTGCAGATACAAAAATTGGTGAGCCAAGATATTCAAAAGGCGACATTGTAATAATGCTTTCTGATAGAGCATTAGATAGATGTGAAACTTATGTTGATGAAAGTTCAACAATCGTTTATGACACTTCTGTTTGTACGCATGAACCAAAATGCAAGTGTGCTAAGGTTATTGGAATTGATGCAAATAGAATTGCTAATGAACAATTAAGTTCAAGAGTATTTAATATTATTATTCTTGGTGCTTTGTTGGAAGCAACTAAGGTTCTTGAATTGAGTGATATTAAAAATGCAATGGAAATGGCTTTAGGTAAAAAGTTTGACGTAAAACCTGAATTGAGAGAACTTAATTATAAAGCGCTTGAAATGGGCATGGATTTGGTGAAAGGAGCAGCAAATGGACAAACAGTATCGCGGGTATAAAATAGAAGGTGTTGGCAAAGGAAAGGCCGATTACTATGTTTATACAGACTTGTGCAAAGGCTGTGGACTTTGTATAGCAAAATGTCCTATGAACAAGGCTGGTAAAGATTGTTTGAATTGGTCAAAAGAAGTGGGATTATATCAGACACCGGCAGTTGCACCTAATCCTGAAATCTGTATTGCTTGCGGGGCTTGTGCAATGACTTGTCCTGATAGTGCGATTAGGATAGAAAGAAAAGCTAACTAGTTAAAATAATATTTTGAAAATCAAAAAGAGCTGTAAATCTTACAGCTCTTTTTTTTAACTTAATAATCTTTAAAAACTATCTTAATTTTACAGTTACTGATTTAGCTTTTTGAGTGTATTCAAGTTTGTCTTCTCTTGATAACCATCCTAAGCCCATTTCAGCAAAGTTTTCAGATAAGCTAAGGTCTTTTTTCATTTTGTTGATTGAAACTTCACCTTTTGTGTTAAGGTAGTTGTAAATTTGTCCAGCAGATTCAATAATTTGTTCTTGAATGCCTTTGAATTCTTTAGTCTTAGCCATGTAAAAATCTCCTTCTTAATGTATGTATTGTGTAATTGATTACCACTTAATTCTATAAAAAAATTCTTTTTTTTGCAAGCATTTGAAACCCTGTTTATGATAAAATACTACATAAGGTGTATGTTACGAAATTTTATTAAAGCTGAATTTAGAGAAGATTTATTGGTTGAAAAGTACCTTGAGTTCATTAATCAAGGGATATTGCCTTCTGAAATCCTTGTTCTTGTGCAGAATTCAACCTTAAAAAAATTTTTCTCGGATAAGATTTTAGAAAATATAAAAACTAATTCAATAGAAAAATTAAATATACATTCATTTTTTTCTATTGTTTATAATACTATTTCAGAAAACTGGTGTTTTGTAGAAAATTCAATTCCTACAGATAAATCTTTTATCCTCCCGAATCTTGTTGGATTGGAGGTTTCACAGTTTTTGCTAAGGGATATTTTAAAAGAATATTCTGTAAAAGGTTATAATTCCAAAAAATCTCTGCTTCATCAAATTTTTAGAAGATATTCTTTGATTGTCCAGAATAATTTGAATAATGATGATGTTCGTGAGCGTTCAAAGATTTTAAAAGAATCTTTTGGCGAAGATGCTGAATTTGTTATAAAAAGACTTCTTTCAAAAACTTTAAAAACCAGAAGTTTAGATTATTTAAGACAAACTCTTATCTTTAATCATATATATAAAAATACGGATTATTTCAAAAATATTAAATATCTTCTTGTAGATGATGCGGATGAAATGACACCGGTTTGTTTTGAGTTTATAAAATATCTAAAGCCACAATTAAAAGATTGGTGTATATGTTTTGACTCGCTAGGTTCAAGTCGATGTGGTTATTTAAGTGCTGATACAAGTATAGAATATAAGCTTTCTCAATTATTTGGAGAAGTAATTAAAAATGATGGAAGTCAATTTGAGAATGGAGATGTAATTTTTTCAAATGTCATAAAAAAAACTAAAAAAAGATTGCAAAATTTTACACTAACTTCACTTTCCAAACGCGCTGAAACTCTGGATTTTGCTATTTCAAAGATTAATGAGTTATTCAAAAAAGGAGTTAATGCAAACCAAATTACAATTATTACACCTCTGCAAGATGATATGCTTCGTTTTACTTTGAAAGAAAAACTTAAAAATTGTAATTTATTATTTCTTTCAGGAAGTGAAAAACTTATTGACAATCCGCTTGTAAAAGCGGGGATAAATATTTTGAAACTTATGTATGGGATAGAGATTTCAGACATTGATTTAAGGGTTATTCTTTCTGATTATGTTGGAATTCCTCTTAAATATTGTCATAAAATTTTAGAAACTTATAAGCAGTGCAAACTTTTACCGCTATTGGAAATTGAATGTTATAATGATAAATATCAAAAATTTTATAATGCATTTGAGGAAATTAAGGATAAGGATTTAAAACTTTCACTTAAAGTTTTTGAGATGTTTTATAGAGTAGTTGATTTTGTTGATGAAACTAAGATTAATAAATTTAATTTTTTTATAAAACAGCTCCGTGATTTTGAAAATGTTTTGGGTGTTGAAACTGTTCAACAAAGGGCTGAAGAAATAATTACCCAGATAGAAAATTCTATTATTGCAGAAAATCCATCTTCAACATTGGAGGTTAAAGAAGATAATCTTGTTGTTGCAACTCCACAAAAGATTATTGATAATAAAATTTCGTCTGATTATCAATTTTGGCTTGATGTATCAAATTCGGACTGGGTAAAGTCTGATACAGGTCCTTTGTATAATGCATGGGTATTTCAGGCTGATTGGATAAAGGATGAATACACAATTGAGGATGATATTTTTTTAGGAGCTCAAAAAACTGCAAGAATTTTAAGAAAACTACTTTTGCTTGCTAAAAAACATACCTACGCTTTGTCAAGTTTATTTGATCCATCAGGTGCTGAAAATCTTGGTGGAATTGAGGAATATCTTATTTCTTCAGAGGAAGAAGTTTTAGAAGAAAAACAGGTATTTAAAATTATTCCTCGTGATGACCAAAAACCTGTTTTGGATTATGAAAAGGGTTCAATGGCTATTTCTGCGGTTCCTGGAGCAGGAAAAACTACGATTTTACTTGCACTTATTATGAAATTGATTAATAGCGGGGTAAATCAATCAAATATTTTTGTACTTACTTATATGGAATCTGCGGCTCGTAATTTTAGAGAGCGCATTAAAAATATGTCTCCAAATAGCACACAATTGCCTAATATAAGCACTATTCACGGACTTGCTTTAAGGATAATTAAAGATAATTCAAATTATGAAAGGCTTGGTCTGGATTCTGATTTTGAGATTTGTGATGATACTCAAAGAATGAGAATTATAAAAAATATTAACGGCAAATTTACTAAGACCGAGCTTGATGAATTTGATAGGGCAATCTCTGTTATGAAGCTTCAGGAAGGTGATATTAACACTCCTTCAACTGATAAAAAAATCGAAAAATTTAAAGCGTTTTATAGAGAATATCAACAGAAATTAGATGAAGCAAATTTAATTGATTATGATGATATCCTACTTTTCTCGGTTAAACTTTTAGAAGAAAACAAGGATATATTAGAACATTATCAAGATATATGTCATTACATTATTGAAGATGAAGCCCAGGATTCTTCAGGTATTCAGCAGAGATTAATTACATTATTGTGTGCAAAACACAAAAACTTAATCCGGTGCGGTGATATAAATCAGGCTATTACTACAACTTTTTCTAACGCGGATGTGGAAGGATTTAGAAAATTTATACAAACCGCTGATACTTTAGTTGAGATGAACCATTCTCAAAGATGTACTCAAGATGTTATGAATTTAGCTAATAATACTGTTTTGTGGGGCGAAAATCTTTTGCCGAAAGCATTCTTTAAAAGTATGATGCAAGGTGTTAACGGCAAAAACCCGATATCAGAAAATGCTGTTATGGCAAAGGTTTTTGATAAAACTTTTGATGAGAAAAATTTTATTCTCAAAGAAATTAAAAATATTCTCACATTCAATAAAGAGGCTACAATTGGTATTCTTTTAAGAAATAATTTTCAGGTAGCCAATTGGACTGCATTTATTAATGATGCCGGATTTAAGAGTATTACAAGAAGTGAGTCATTAGGTCAAAAAGCTGTTTTCAATACTATTTTTGCGATTTTGAAATTCTTGCAAAATCCTTTTGATAATGAAGAAGTTGCAGCGGTTTATGAAACATTATCCGATTTAGGTTTTTATAAACAACGCTTACAATTAGAAATACGCGGGTCTGAAAAACCATTTATTACACGCGATGGAGATGATATTGAGTCAACCGCACTTTGTCAATTTCTGTGGGATATGCAATATTGGCTCAATTGCTCAACTATGCCGCTTGAAGAGCTGGTAATCAAAATAGGACTTTTTTATTATACTTCTGATATCGAGAAATCTAATGTTTATCTGATTGCAACATTGGTAAGAAAATTAAATACTTCAAATAATTTTAATCTTGTTATAGAACGGCTTGAGGCTGTAGCTAAACGACCTTCGTTAAGCGGATTTAAGTTCTTTTCAGAAGAAGAAGATTCTTCAGCTGTCAAAGGTAAGGTTCAGATTATGACCTTGCATAAATCGAAAGGTGATGAGTTTGAGTATGTATTTATTCCTGAATTAACAGAAAAAGCACTTTCAATGGATACGGCTAAAACTGCAATAAAAGCTTCAACAGTTTTTATGGAACAGGTAAGAGGCTTTAATTCAAATTACAAAGTAAAATCAGAGCTGGAATTAAAAGAATTTTCAGCAGAAGAGTCTATGCGATTGTTTTATGTTGCAGTTACAAGAGCCCAAAAAAAACTTTACATTACAGCTTCTACTAAAACTAAGGCTTTTGGAAAAGAGGTTATTCAAGAGCCGAGTGTAATTTTTCAATCACTATTTTAATTAAATTTTCCGGATAACACTTGTAGAGCGTTGCTTTCTGCTCTATCAGCACGTCTCAAAGCTCCTTCAAGTCCAGAATTGTCAAAGTTTTTGACAATATTTGCAGCTTGTTGTGATGGAATGTATTTATTTTGTTGTGCAGTTATAGGTTTTTGCAAAACACTATCGGGAGATGGTATATACGTATAATTATCACGTTTTATTTCTTTTGGTTGAGGTTTTAAAATCTCGGGAGCAGGGTTTTGCTTCGGGATATATTGTTTTTTAGGAGGAACTTTTTCTTCTTCTATCTGTGGAGAAACAGGTTCTTCAACAATTGGGGATTTTTCAACGGGAGTTGGAACAGGCATTGCCTCTT
This sequence comes from uncultured Vampirovibrio sp., assembly GCA_910579975.1. Classification (GTDB taxonomy): domain Bacteria; phylum Cyanobacteriota; class Vampirovibrionia; order Gastranaerophilales; family Gastranaerophilaceae; genus CAG-196. Next base: position 19,358 of record CAJTWU010000015.1, on the reverse strand, counting down.
CTGGTTTATGTTCCATTTTTTTGCGTTGAGTTTCAATCATTCTTTCTTGTAAGTCTGATTTCAAGAATTGTTTTTGTTTTTTCTTGTTGGCTTCGTGTTCTTCTTCTTTCATTCTATCGTAGAAGTTTCCAAAGATAGCTTTTGTACCTTTAGTAATTGCTGTATCAAGAAGACCCATTGTAATACCGCCCCAAAGAATTAGTCTCATAGGGACACCGCCTAAGTTTTTGAAGAAACTAGGAACCTTTCTTACTGTATTTCCGCCAACAGAACCGTTTCTGTAACTCTTGATTTGTTCTAAATCCATTGTTAAGAAACTTCCAAGTTTACGGCACATTTTTGTTAAAAGATTTTGAGGTTTTGCCGGTGTTTTAAGAGTTTTTAACTTGCTTTCAAGTTCTTTTCTTGCAATATCATACTCTGATTTTGATTTGAAATAATCACTTTTAACATTTTTATTAAAGTCTTTTAAAAGATTTCTGTATTCTTGAACCTGTTCTTTTGTCATTCCTGCATATTGTGCACCTGTTAGTGAGTGCATGATTTTTAAGCCAAGCGGGAATGTAAATACCCAGCTCATAGCGCTGATTACACCGTTTGCAACTGTTCCAACTTTTGCATCCGGATCAGCTTTTTTAGCATCAATCATTGTTTCAACAAGATGAGGAGCCACAAACATTAATACACCGAGTTTACCACCGCCAAATGTAAAACCTCTATGGCATCTTTGGAGGAATTTAGAGATAAATCTTCCTGTTCTTGTTGTTGCTCCTTCAGACATACTGTGTAATCTGTTATAAATTTCATCGCAGCCTATTCTTCTTTCAAATGGTTGAACCGGTCCCATCCATGAATAATTACCGGCACCAATCCAGACTTTGCCTTTTACTTTTTCTGCAGCAGCTTTTACTTCTTTTATGTATTGTCCTGTAGTATCTTTCTTAATAAGTTCAAGTTTTTCTGCTGTTAATCCCATTTCATTCAAAATTTCGTTTTTAACAGCTTGAGTTGCACCTTCGCCAAGTCCGAGTATTCTTTGAATTTCGGACTCACTTCTTCCAAGACGTTTAAGTAAAATAGTATTTACAGCTTTTTCTTGCGAAGTTATATTTTTAACAAGTTCTTTTTCTTCTTTAGTCAAAGCTAAACGATTAAGGCTTACATTACCAGAGCCGCCTCCAAATAAGCCTAAGAAACCGCCTGAGCTGTTTTCTCCACTAAGCTGTAATCCATCTGTAATTCTAGTAAATTCATGTACAACCCTCTGCTCTTGAGTTAATAATTCGTCTTTAACAAATCCCCATTCAGGCATGGAAGGAGTATTTCTTACTGCATTTATAACATCAGAATTTTTGGTAAGTTCGTTGAATTTTTTTCTTCCTGTAGTCCCGACATTGAAGAATTTTTTTACTGTATCACTTTGTGCAAAGCTTGAATTCTGGATATTATCACCAAGTTTTGCAGCTTTACCCAGTAAACTTTTTTCATAATCTCCGCCGCAAGCTTTAGAAAATTTATCAACACCGTAAGCTAAGCCCGCACAAGTTCCTATCATTAATAATGGATGAGCAATCCACGGGTAAATCATACCCATTGCATCTGCTTCTTTTACGGTTTCTTTAAAGCTCTTAGCTTCAAATCTATCGTCTGGAACATAGTATAAGTCAGGAAGCTGAACTTCTTCTTGCTTTTGAGTTTCAGCTTTGAACACAGGGTATTTAATATTAAAACTTGAATTAATAGAATTCACAATAATGAACCTTTTCCTAACCTAACTATTAATATAAAGTTTATTTTTAAGAAAAAATTGCTGTTATGTTAAATTTTGTTAAGGGCATTAAGTACTTCTTCTACTTTTGGAAGCATGGTACATTGGTTGGTTTTTAACGGACACTTTCTTTTATGGCAATGTTGGCAATCAAGATTACCTGTAAGAGATATATGTTTTTCTCCAATAGGTGCATAACGTGTTGGAGGTGTTGAACAAAAAATAGAAATAATTTTAGGATGTCCGGAGGCCCAGGCAAGGTGTGTACTACCACTATCAAGTGAAATTAGGATATCTGTACGTCTAAACAGTTCAATTAATTCAAGAAGATTGGTTTTTCCAGCCAGGTTAAGATGTTTTCCTTCATTAATATATTCAATGAGTCCGATATCTTTTTGGGTGCCTGTAAATACAATGTTATAATTGTTTTCAAGTTTTTCAACAAGAGTTTTCCAATTATCTTTATTCCAATGCTTAGTTACCCATGTTGTTGCCGGTGCTAAAGCTAGTATAGGTTTAGATTTATCTAAATCTTTTATTAACTCATCAATTTTATCTGAGATTTCTTTTGTTGCCGGCGGTAATGCTGTTTTGATATTTGAGGTATCAAGATCCAAATGTTTTGCAAATTCTAGGTAACTTATAGCCGCGTGGGTTGTGTAATCTTTTGCTAATTTATCTATAACTTCATTCCCGCCTAAAATAGCAAATTCTCTTGCTGATTTAGATACAATTCTTCTTTTAGCTCCACAAAAAACAGTCCATATAAAACTTTTTAAAAGTAATTGTGTATCAATAGCAATATCAAACTTTTTGGAACGAAGATATTTAATAATATTTATATATTCTTTTAAGTTTATAAAAAAGTTTTGTTTTTTCCATTTTTCAACAGGGGCAAGAATTGCTTCGTCTACAAGCGGATTATTATTAATAATGTCAAAACCTTTTTCGCTTGTAATCCAGGTAACATGATAATCATTAGCTTTTAAAATACTTGCTAAAGGTAGATTAAAAATAACATCACCAAGTGCTGATAATCTGATTATTAAAATTCGCTTACTCATAAGTGTTTATACTAAAAAAGAGGCTTATTGCCTCTTGATTTTAAATGGTACCCCCAAGCGAATTCGAATCGCTGTCTACACCGTGAAAGGGTGTTGTCCTAGGCCTCTAGACGATGGGGGCTAGTCACAAGTATTATAATATCAAATCAAAATTTGGTGTCAAGTGGGTAAATAAAAATTTTTTTTGTTATAAAATAAAATTAAGAATTGAGGTTATTTATGATTAACAGAAAATCACGTGACGAAATTAAAAGAATGAGGCATGCCGGACATATTGTTGCTCTTGTTCATAAAAAAATGAAAGATGTTGTTGAACCGGGTATTTCAACAAAAGAACTGGACAATATTGCAATGCAAGTTATTAAGGAAAATAAGGCTATTCCTACATTTTTGGGTTACAGTGGTTTCCCGGCATGTATATGTACTTCAATCAATGAAAAAGTTGTTCATGGTATACCTTCAGAAGACGAAATTCTTAAAGAAGGTGATATTATTGCAATTGATGTAGGTGCAACTTACGGCGGCATGGTTGGTGATAGTGCGTGGTCATATGCTGTTGGTAAAATTTCAGAAGAAAAACAGCTTTTGATGAAAGCTACAGAAGAAGCACTTTTTGCGGGTATTGAAAAAATGAGAGCAGGAAATGTTTTGGATGATATTTCCGGAGCAATTGAAGATGTTGCTAATTCATATAAATTGGGAATTGTTCGTCAATATGGCGGACACGGAGTTGGTCATTCCATGCATGAAGATCCGTTTTTATTTAATTACAGAGTGGGTGACAATACTCTTATTAAATCAGGAATGGTTATTGCGATTGAACCAATGTTAAATCTCGGCGGGGATGATGTTTTTGTTGAAGATGATAAATGGGGTGTTGTAACAAAAGATAGAAAACCGTCCGCACATTTTGAACATACAGTTCTTGCTACAGACGGTGATCCAATACTTATGACAACTCTTATCGAGTAAATGGGTGTACTACGCCTTTCCAAAATCTGCCCCAGTTTCCGCTAACACCGTCTTGGATTTGGATTTCTTCAACCGGGATTTTAAGAACATCTCCTGGCTCTAAACGGATTTCATCATAGTCCGCATGAACTATACCGTCACTGCCTATTTCGTGTCTTTTTGATAATAACTCTGCATTATCTTTGTTATATGTTGGTGAATAGCGGTCTCTTTCTGGAACAAAATATCCGTCTCTTATGCCAAAATCATCTTTAATCCCGCCTAATCTTGGATATACAGTGCTGTCTTTAACTTTTATTATGAAATATTTTTTATCATCACTTAAGCTTAAGTCATACATATCGCCATATTTGTTCAACTTTGCAAGTTCAAGTTTTTCAGTAGCTGTTTGCAAGTCTTCTTTTTCAATAATACCTTTGTCTCCGGCTCTACGTGCAACGTCTTGTGCATGTTTAAATTCTGCTTCTGTTACTGTATTATTTTGCATATTAGGAAATATGCAATTCAATAATTTCTTATCAGCAACATTAATGCTGCCTTTTGATGTATTATTTCCCGATTGTATATTTAGTGTAACCGTTGTAGACATAAAGCTCTCCTTTTAAATTTGTGATGTATATATAAAGTATTGAGCGTTTAAATAATTGCCTTTTTGTAAAGATTTGTAAACAAGGCTCCTATAGACAAATAAAATTTAGCGTTATACAATGATTATAATTGTTAATATCTTAATCAAGAGGATAAAAATGGATCAAATAATTAAAGTAGCTTGGGATTTAAACGAAAATACAGATAACAGATACAAATTAGTGTATGAGATTGCTGAACTTGCAAAAAAATTGGTTGATGAAACTCAAATGAAGAAAGCCCGTGATGAATTTGGTTTTGAAGAAGTTGTTGCAGAAAACTCTTATAAAAAAGAAAATCCTGTTGAACATGCCATTATGGTAAAAGCTTCCGAGTCAGATAATACTGAATTAGTTGGGTAGAATATAAGTTATATACTATTAAAAAGGCTTCCCATAATGAGAAGCCTTTTTTAATGTAAATTTTTTTTAACAATTAAGCAATTTTATTTTTTTTTAGACTTAATTGAAAGAGGAAGGTCGATGTATAAATGGTTAATGCAGCAAGAATATTTTCTACATTAGGTAATTCAAATTCCTTAGTACCCTTGGCAATTAAGGATTTTTCTGCTACAGGCGGTATGACCGCCGGCTCTTTTGTTACAGGTAAGGAAGAAGGTCAAGATAGATTTATAGATGAAACCGGTACTGAAGCTATATGGCTTTTTGGTATTCCAGGTTTTAAATGGTTATTTGATAAAACTGTTTTTAAATGGATGAATTTTGATTCAAAGTTTGATGCAAGAAATCTTAAAGATAAGGATGTTTTTGAAAAAATTCAAAAGTATGCGCCTGATGATAAGGTTAAAAAGGGTATAGAAAAGATTGCTGCCAACCAAAAGTTGTTTAAAAATACAGCAACAGCTAAATTTATTGTTTCTACAGTTATGACAATAGGAAGTTATATTGGGTTAACAAAATTCAAACAAAATTATACCGAGCAAAAGATTAGAAAAAATCTGATTGCAGAATACGAAGCTTCTAAGAAACAAGAAGAAAATAAAACAGGTTCAAATGTTGCATTTAAAGGTTTAGGGAATGTGGTAGAAACATTTGCATTCAGCCCTGTTAAAAATATGTGGATTTTAGACGGTGCAATTACGGGAGAAAGACTTAAAGATTCAAGAAGTCCGCAAGAATTAATCGGTTATGGTATTAAAGAAGGTTTTACTCTTTGCTTTATGTATTATGCCGGTGATAAAATACAACAGGCATTAGAGAATTATGCAAAGAGTAAACACAATAAAACAATTGGACTTGATGCAAGAGTATTAGAAGAAGGTAATTTGAAAAAAGCTTTTGATGACGGTTCTATTCAAAAAGCTATAGATGAATTTAAGGCTGCAAATACTTCTAAAGCGGATTTGTATGAGTTTTTACATAAAAACCCGGATAATATGATTGTTAAAACAGCTAAAGAGTCTGGTATTATTAAACTTTACAAGAAAACAGATAAAATTGACACAAGAAAATATATTGACCTTGAGGAGATAGAAGGAGTAAATAAGAAGGTAGAAGAATTGTATTCTCAATATAAAAATGCAGTTGAGAAAGGCGAAACTTCTGAAAAGTTCTTTGCGGGTGTTACAAAGCTTAAAAGAAGATCTATTTTAACAGGGCTTGGTACTTGTATGTTTGCTCTCGGGGTTGTAACTCCCGGACTTATGCTGCTTAAGAGATTTACTTCAGATGGAGATGAAGAATTCCAGACTAAAAAAATTATTAGGGAGCAATTGATTAAAGAAGGCAAAATAAAATAATGAACAAAATTTAAATTCAAAGCGTTATGTGAATATAAGGAGTTTAATTATGAAAAAGTTTGTATTTACCTTCACAGCACTGGTGTTTTTTTCCTCTGGAGTCTATGCTTTTAATTATGATAGCAGATGTCCATCAAATCAATTTCGCGGTACACCGCTTGTTAATCCTGCACCTACGTTGAACGGTTCGCCTCAGGCTTATCAGGATATGGTTAATGCAAATTACTACAGCAAAAGAAATAGAATAAATGTAAATCATCGTTATTATAATGGAGACTCCAATAATGTAAGTCCGCGTAAAGTAAGAAAACATGGCAGTGCTGCAAATAAACGCAGGCATTAAATAAAAAAGGCGGGATTTTAATCCCGCCTTTTTTATTTATTTGATAGCTTTCTTGGCTCTGTTTAGAGAATTTTCTTTTCCTAAGATTGCTAGTGTTGCAGTCATATCCGCTCCGCAAAGTCGACCTGTAACAGCAGCTCTTATTGCCCACATAGTGAACTTAGGTTTGTAACCTTTTTCTTTGAAATCAGCTCTAAACTGTTCTAATTTTTCATGAAGATTTTCTTCGGTCCATTCCCAGTTTTCACCTTGTTCTACAAATGCTTTTAGAACATCTTGAGAAAGCTCGGTTTCAATGTTTTCTTTTGCTTTTTCATCCAATTCAACATTGTCTCCGCCAAAGAAGTAAGTAACGGCCTCTGTGATATCAGAAAGAAGAGTTAATGGTTCATATGTGATGTCAATCATTCTGTTGAACTGTTCTTCTGTAAGTTCACTTAAATCGTATTTTGTTAAATATTTTTTAAGTTTTTCTCTAAGCTCTTCTTTTGGCAAAGCTTTGATATAATGGCTATTCATCCATTTTAATTTGTCATATTCAAAGATTGAGTTTGAAGATGAAATTTCTCCAATTCTAAAGTCTTCTGCAATCTTGTCAACCGGTTTGATTTCAACTCCGTCAGAAGGAGCCCATCCCAAAAGTGCAACAAAGTTTAGTAATGCTTCTGTTAAGTAACCTTGTTCAACAAAATCAGATACAGCTGTTGCGCCATGACGTTTAGATAATTTACTTCTATCTGGAGCAAGAATCATACCTAAATGACCAAATCTAGGAACATCAAAGCCCAATGCTTCAAAGATTAAGATTTGTTTGTATGTATTTGAAATGTGGTCTTCTCCTCTGATTACGTGAGAAATTTTCATAAGTGCATCATCGATAACAACAGCATAGTTATAAGTCGGAGCTCCGTTTGATTTCATTATTACAAAGTCACCTATCAGGTTTGTATCGACGTGCAATTTCCCTTTAACAAGGTCTTCAAATTCAAGTATTGAAGAGTCGTGGAAAGCTTTTTGAGCTTTTGCAACATTAAATCTGATAGCTGGTTTTCTGCCTTCTGCTCTAAGTTGAGCTTTTTCTTCTTCGGTTAGATTTTCACATTTTCTGGAATAAACATAAGCTTTTTTATTAGCTGTAGCTTCTTCTTTTTCTGCTTCAAGTTCTTCAGGAGTACAGAAGCATTCATATGCAAAACCTTTGTCAAGAAGTTCCTGAATGTATTTTGGATAAATATCAAATCTTTCTGATTGTGTGTAAGGTCCATATTCACCGCCTACATCCGGTCCTTCATCCCAGTTAAGTCCGAGTGCTTTTAGAGAGTCAAAAATATTATCAACATATTCTTGAGAAGTTCTATCAGCATCAGTATCTTCTATTCTTAGAATAAATTTACCATTATTTTTCTTTGCAAATAAATAATTAAATAAAGCTGTCCTTGCTGTTCCAACATGGAGGTTTCCACTTGGTGAAGGAGCTATTCTAACTCTAACTTCTGTCATAGTTTAATCCCTTTCTATTATAGGAAAATTATCTTGCAAACCAAGTAAAAAGTAAAGGTGAGAAATTTTATTTTGTTCATGATAAAATATTCTTGAAAGTCAAATGGAGTGGAGTTTAATGGAAGAGTCGTTATTAAAGTTAAAGAATACTAATACAAAAGATGCATTTAGATACGGTTATTTGCTTAATAAGATGTATCCTTATATAAAAACAGTATTGGGGCGTTCAATAATTCTTATTTTATTGGCAATTCCTCTGGGTTTATTGGATGGCGTTGTTGCTTTTTCGTTAAGACCTTATATGGACTATGTAGTTAACGGGAATGAGACTCAGGTCTTTGAATTTCAAGGTCATACAATTTATTTGCAGTCATTTTTTATTAAATTTATTCCATTTGCAATAGTTATTTTTGCGCTTATACAAGGTGTTTTGAAATATCTTTGTAATTATCTTACAGAGTGGACCGGTAACACTATGTCAAATAACTTGAAGATTGATTTGTTTAAAAAGCTTACAGCTATGGATACTAAGTTTTATGATATCAACTCTTCAGGTTTAATTTTAAGCAGATTTTTATCAGACCCGGATCAAGCTTCTAAAAAGCTTATTGAGACTATAAAAACCTTTATTTTATCGATTTTTGAATTAGTTGCTCTTGTAGGAGTTTTGTTATTTAACTCCTGGAAGCTTGCTATTATAGGGGTTGGAGTTATGGCAATTGCAATTACTCCGGTTACTCTTATAAGAAAGAAAATTAAAAAAGTTTCTAATGACACAATGGTTGTAGCCGGTGATATGACTACAAACTTTAATGAAACATGTGCCGGAAATAAAATTGTTACTGCATATAACTTACAAGAAAATCAAAATCATAAATTTGAAGGTCAGGTTAAGAAGCAATTCAATTTGGCAATGTCTTTGACAAAGCGGGTAGGCTGGATGTCTCCAATTATGTATTTCATATGTTCAATCGGGATTGCAATTGTTATGAATTATGGTAACAGTCTTATTCTTTCAGGAGAAATGACTGCAGGAAGCTTTGCTTCATTTGTAACTTCATTATTATTGCTTTATAAGCCGACTAAAACTCTTGGCTTAACTCTTACCAACTTGCAAGGAACATTTGTTTCAATGGCGCGTGTATTTGAGTTATTTGATTTAATGCCTGAAATTGAAAATAAATCTCATGCTTTGGAATTAAAAAATGTTGGTGCTATCGATTTTCAACATGTTACATTTGAATATCAAAAAGGTCTACCTGTATTAAAAGATTTTAATTTAGCAGTTAAACCTAATGAAACTATTGCGCTTGTTGGTAATTCAGGCGGCGGGAAATCTACTGTTGTTAATTTAATACCAAGATTTTATGATATCAAATTTGGTTCAATTATGATTAATGGTATTGATATCAGAGAGTATGATATTGTTAGCTTGAGAAATGCTATTTCATTTGTTTTTCAGGACAATTATTTATTCTCCGGAACAATCAAAGACAATATTCTTATGGGCAAACCTAATGCAACTCAGGAAGAAATTGCAAATGCAGTTAAGCTTGCTCATTTGGATGAATTTTTAGGTACTCTTCCAGAAGGTATTGATACAATTGTTGGTGAACGCGGTGCTTCACTTTCAGGCGGTCAAAGACAACGTGTTGCTATTGCACGAGCTTTGATTAAAAACTCACCGATTGTAATTCTGGATGAAGCTACATCTGCATTGGACAATGAATCAGAAGCAATCGTTCAAAAAGCCTTAGACAACTTAATGCAAAACAGAACAGTTTTTGTTATTGCTCACAGGCTTTCAACAATTCATAATGCTAATAGAATTGCTGTTTTAAACGAAGGTGAGCTTGTTGAGCTTGGAACACATGAAGAGCTTATTAATAAGCCGGAAGGCAGATATAAATATTTATATGAAATGCAGTTTGCATAGGGATAAGTGAAAAGGAGAAAATATGTACGGTATTATTTTAGCTGGAGGTTCTGGAAGCCGTTTGTGGCCTTTATCAAGAGAATTGTATCCAAAACAGCTTTTGAATATTCAGAATTCTGAAAGCTTGCTTCAAGCAACTTTTCAAAGACTTAAAGAATGCATGCCGGCTGAAAATATTGTAAGTATGACTTGTGTGAAGAATTTTTCCAATGTGAAATATCAACTCTCTTCTCTTGCAGATAAAGCAGCGGTCTTATCGGAGCCTATTTCTAAAAATACAGCTCCGGCTATAGTTTTAGGCTCAAAGTTTATTGCAGAAACAACAAACGATGACCCTGTAATTCTTGTTGTTCCTTCAGACCATACTATTAAGAATATAGAGGCATTTGCTCAAACGGTTAAAGAGGGTGAGAAATTGGCTGAACAAGGCTATCTTGTAACATTTGGTATTAAGCCGTCTTATCCGGAAACAGGTTATGGCTACATTAATGCTGTAGGTAATCGTGTAAATAAATTTGTTGAAAAACCTGATACTGAATTAGCGAAAGAATATATTGCTGATGGTAATTATTACTGGAATAGCGGTATATTTATGTTTAAAGCCTCTGTCTTGCTGGAAGAAGCTTCAAAATATGCTCCTGAAATTTACAGTTTGCTTAAAAACTTTGATTTTACAAAATCAAACGACATTCCTTTTACAGAATTTGATAAAATGCCTTCAATATCAATAGATTATGCAATTATGGAAAAGTCGGACAAGCTTGCTTTTGTGCAGTTAAAAAGCGATTGGAATGATTTAGGCAGTTGGAAATCAATCTATGATGTAAGTAAAAAAGATGAGAACGGCAATGTAAAAATCGGGCATGTGCTTGACGAGGGTTCTAAAAACTCATTTGTATATTCTTCTTCAAAACTTGTTGCGACGATTGGTTTGGAAGATGTAGTTCTTGTCGAAACAGAAGATGCGATTTTGGCTTGCAAGGCTGATAAGACTCAGGAAGTTAAAAATGTTTATGAAACATTAAAGAAACAAAATGACAACACTCATCTTGTACACAAAACAGTATACAGACCTTGGGGTTATTATACAGTATTAGCACAGGGTAATGGATTTTTGAGCAAGATTATTCAGGTTAATCCGGGACAAAAATTATCTGTTCAATCACATAATCATAGAAGTGAGCATTGGGTTGTACTGGAAGGTACTGCAAAAGTTATCTTGGAAGGTAAAGAGCTTATTTTGAGCCCTGGACACAGTGTGGATATCCCAGTTAAGGCAATTCATTCATTGCAAAATCCTTATGAGACAAATCTTAAGATTATTGAGGCGCAAATGGGCGATTTGTTGATTGAAGAAGATATAATTAGATATGAAGATATGTATGGAAGGGTGTAGGAATGGCAATTTTTACTAACAATGACCGGGCTTCTGCTCTAAGAACAATTGATATTGAGATTAATGCAATTTCTGCTTTAAAAGACTCTGTTGCATTAGAAAACCTTACAAATGCGCTTGATTTAATGCAAAAGGCAACAGGAAGAATTATTATTACGGGGATGGGAAAATCAGGTCATATTGGTAAAAAAATAGCTGCATCATTAGCTTCTACAGGTACTCCATCATTTTTTGTACATCCGGCAGAAGCAAGTCATGGTGATTTGGGTATGATTACAGAAAATGACGTTATTATTGCTATTTCTAATAGTGGTGAGTCCAGAGAACTCGTTGATATTGTTAATTATTGCAAGCGTTTCGGGATTAAAATGATTGCTATTACAAAAAATGCACAAAGTTCTCTTGGGTCAGCAGCTGATGTTGTTTTGGAACTTCCAAAAGCAGAAGAGGCTTGTCCTTTGGGTCTTGCTCCTACAAGTTCAACTACAGCAACTCTTGTTTTAGGTGACATTCTTACTACAGGTTTGATTGAGAGAAAAGGTTTTTCTAAAGAAGAATTTAATGTTCGTCATCCAGGAGGTAAATTAGGCTCAATTCTTAAGCGTGTTGGCGATTTAATGCATACCGGACAAGATATGCCGATTTTGGATGAGAATTCTAATATGCAAGCTGTTTTATTGGAAATGACTTCAAAATGTCTCGGATGTGTCGGGTTTATTAACCAAAATGGCGAATTTACAGGAATGCTTACAGACGGTGACTTGAGAAGATGTCTTTCTGCGTCTATATTAAATGAAAAGGCATTAAATCTTATGACCAAAAACCCTAGAACGGTTACTAAAGATATGATTTCTGCTGAAGCATTAAAGATTATGCATGATAAGAAAATTACAAATATGTTTGTTTTAGATGGCACTCAACCTATCGGAGTTATTCACATCCACGATTTGCTTAATAATGGCGTTGCGTAATGAAACAACTGGAAGATTTCAAGGAAAATATACATAGGTGCTCAAAATGCGGGCTTTGTCAGGGTGAATGCCCGATTTATAAAATTACGGGTAATGACTGTACTGTTTCTCGCGGGCATTTTATCATGCTTGACGGATTGCTTAAAGGTGATTTAAAAATGTCTAAGACTATTAATAATTACCTTGACTTATGTCTTAAATGCGGTGCCTGTTCAAAATTTTGTCCGAGCGGGATTGACATTATAGATATTATTGCAGCTGCAAAATACGAGTATTTTAAATCGCATAAAATAGAAAAACTTATTTCCTTGTTCCAAAAAAAGATTATTTTTAAGTTTATTCCTAATTTTATATCTTTCTTGCGTCCGAAATCTAAATCTAAAACTTTTGATAAAAAAGTTCTTTATTTTGGCGGATGTGGTTCCAAGATTAAAGGCGATAAGGCTATTGTAAAACTTTTAAATAATATTGGAGTGGAAGTAATAAATCCGGAGTTTTCTTGCTGCGGTATTTCTTTGTTTATGCGCGGTGATTTAGAGAGTTTTAATAATAGTATTAATAATTATATCAATGTTCTAAAAAAATACGACATAAAAGAAGTTGTAACTACTTGTGCTAGCTGTGAAAAAACTCTTAAAGATTATATAAAATGGAATGACTCGGAGTTTTTAAAAGAGATAAAAGTTAAAAATATTTATGAATATCTTGCTGAACAGTCGTTTGAACTCAAAAAACCTGTAAAAGTGACTTTTCATAAACCTTGTAATATCAGTAATTATCCCGAAATCGAAAAAATCTTAAATAATACTAAAAATCTTGAATATATTGAAATGAAAGATTTTGATAAGTGTTGCGGGTTAAATGCAATAACAAAATTTAAAAAATATAAAATTACTTCAAAAGTTTTTGTTCAAAAGAGAGAAAATATTAAATCCTCCGGAGCAAAATATGTTTTAACTTCTTGCCTTGGATGCGAAGCTGCGCTTCGGTTATACGCATTTGGTGCATACAAGGTTTACGATTTAATTGATTTTATATCAGATAGAATATAAGTGAATAGACCAAATGGTCTATATGAATTTCAATCCCCTGATTGATGTCTCAGGCATGCCGAGCATGTACACTATTATCAAGGGAGAGAGAGTTTTATGAAAAGAGTATTGTTGTTATTAACAATGGTAGTATCTATGTTGTCGGTTATGGCTGATGATAATGTGCTTCAATCTATTGAGATTGAGCCTGTTAAAGATACTTATAATATAGTTTTGGTGTCCGATAAAGCTGTTGATGTTAAAAAAGTTGTTCAAGCACCTAATAAAATCACTTTGAATATGAAAGACATCAGAGCTTCTAAAACATTGAATACAGTTTATAATAACGTAGCTAATGTTGATACAGTAATGGTTGAACCTCAAGGTAACGGTATTAGTATCTTTTTCCAAGCAGAAAATGCGGCTAATGCAACTGTAACATTTGATGCTCTAGCAACTACAGTGCCGGTTTCCAACGGTAGTACAAAAAATCTTAAATTAAGTAATCCAATTGAAAGCTATGCTCCAATTTATACAGAGGATTACGAAAATGTAAAAACTTCTAAATTGTTTGATAAATTAAAATCTTCTTCTACAGTAGCTGATATTAAAGATTCTATTGATGAAGATACAGCTTCAGATTTCGGACAAAAAGCTTTTTCTTTCGGATTATTAGCTCTTCTAGGGTTCGGGGTTATGAGATTATTCAAACGTAAAGAACCTGAAATGAAAATTGGTTTAAGCCAATCTCTTAATGAAAGAGAAATCAATATGTACAGAGGAGTTCAGCCTGTTCAACAAACATATGTTAATGCTGAAAAACCATTTACAACTGTTAATTATGGCTTAAATGCTTATCAGAAAGAAAATCGTAATCCTTATGACTCTGAACCAATGACTATTCATAATCCAAGATTAAGAAGCTATGTTACGCCACAAACTCAAAATACAGTTGCAACAAGACCTGTGCAGCCTCAATCAGCTGCAGTTCAAACTCAAGTTAAGAAATTAACTACACCGGTTAATAATGCACCTGTTAATCAGTCAAATCCTAATGTAGATAACTTGAAATTCTTGGAATCAATGACTGCTATATATGAAAAAAGCGGACGTCATGATTTGGCAAGAGGTTTAAGAGCAAGTTTAAATAAAAACAATATTAACTAAAACAACAATCTTTTTATAAAACTATACTATTTAAAAGGGTGTGATTTAATCACACCCCTTATTTTATTCTGCTATTTTTTATATTTTAAAAATGTTTGAACTTTTGTTTGCATCATCTCTTCTGTAATCAACCATTTACCATCAGGTTGTTTTTTTACAATCATATAAGTTTTAAGTTTATATGTCTCGTTAGAAGGTTGTCTAAGAGACGAAATTTTGTATGCGCCATTTGGCATTGCTGTTGCAGAAATATTTGAATAATTGTTTTTGTAATTTTTTAATTTAGCACCCGCTTGACCTATTTTCATTTGACGGATATAAGTTGCTGTATCTGTATCAACATCAACTAAAGTACCATCCGGTTTTACAACTTGTCTGATAATTTTTGCACTTGGTGAATACATTGCTGCAACAGAAACATCATAGTTGTTTGCTGCTTTTACATAATTATTAAAAAAGTTTATAGCTTCTTGCTTATCATCAGCAAAAGCTGTTAAAGAAACTAATGCTGCAGTCATTACTGATAAAAATATTTTTTTCATTGATAAATTTCTCCTATACGTTAGGTAAATCGCCTTTTACTTCGGCGATTTCTTTACTGTCGAGTCCAAAAATTTTATGAAGAGCTTCTACAGCATCATTTGCACGAGATTGTTCAACAAGACAGCTTATTTTTATTTCACTTGTAGAAATCATTTTGATATTTATATCCAAACTTGCAAGAGTCTTAAACATTTTTGCAGCAATTCCTGGATGGTCAATCATGCCGGCTCCAACAATAGAGATTTTAGCAATCTTGTCATCAATAAAAATATTGCTATAGCTTAGTCTGGATTTTACTTTTTCAAGAATTTCTCTTGTCTTATCTAAATCTGATTTATCAATTGTAAAAGCTATATCATTAGTATTTAATGCTTTTCTTGCATAAGATTGAATAATCATATCTACAGAAACATTTTCTTCAGCTAATCCATCAAAAAGAATTGCAGCTGTACCAGGGCTATCTGGTACATCACATACAACGACTCTTAATTGTGATAAATCTGAGGCAACACCTGTAACAGGTCTATGTAATTCCATTTTATCAACTCCTAATATTAAAGTTCCTAAGTTATCGAGCTTAAAAGTGCTTCTAACTCTTACCGGTGTGTTATATCTTGCTGCTGTTTCAACTGCTCTTGGGTGAAGCACATTAGCTCCGACTCTTGCAAGTTCAAGCATTTCTTCATAAGAGATTTGCTGTAGTTTTGAAGCACAAGGTACAATTCTTGGATCAGTTGTATAAACACCTTCAACATCTGTATAAATATCACAGCGATTAGCTCCTAATGCGCCTGCTATAGCTACAGCAGAAGTATCAGAGCCGCCTCTTCCAAGAGTAGTAATCTCAAAATCATCGGTTATTCCCTGAAAACCGGCAATAACTACCACTTCTCCTGCTTCAAGATGCTGCTTGATTTTTTCTGTTTTAATCTCAAGTATGCGAGCTTTTGAATGGACGTTTTCTGTAATAATACCTACTTGCATTGCATTCATACTAACAGCTTTACATCCTTGAGCCTGAAGTGCCATAGCCAAAAGTGCAATAGAAACTCCCTCTCCTGTTGATAGAAGCATGTCCATTTCTCTGGAAGATGGGTTTGGAGAAATCTCTTTTGCTAGTTTCGTGAGAATATCTGTTGTGTGTCCCATTGCTGAAACTACTACAACAACGTCATTTCCTAGATTTTTTTCTCTAATAACAGCTTTTGCTACATTCTTGATTTTGTCTGTATCGGCAACGGATGTACCGCCAAATTTTTGAACAATTATATTTTTCATTTATTCGTCCTTAACCGCTCCTTTACATTATATATAAAATAACGATAAAAAGAAAACCAAGTTCATAAAACTTTTTGTAAACATTTGTGAACTTGGTAGCAAAAAATGTTTTGACAAGTTTTAGAACCATTACATAGATACAAATATATTTATAAAAAGGAGTATAATACGTATGAAAATTAGTGCAAATGAAATGTTGTTAATCAACAAAAATCTCAAATTTAAAGGAGAAGAAGCTGGTTCTGCACCAACAACAACTGCTTTAGCAGATGTTTCTGAAGGTCAAGAAGAAAGTATTAGCGCTTTAAATGCACAATCAATGAATAATATTGCATTTCAAGGTGTAAACATGGCAAGTCTTAAAAAAATGGGACTTAATGCAATGGCTGCATTAACTTTATTGAGTGGTGCTGCAGCTATGACATCTTGTACTGATGAGCCTGGTGGAAATACTTATATTACAGATAATACACAAGTTATTACAAATATTACGGTTAATATTTATATGACTGATGAAGAATTAGTAAAAGCAGTTTTAGAAGAAATCAAAGCTTTGCGTGAAGAGCAAAAAGAACAAACAGAAATCAATAGAGCTATTCTTGAAGCACTTCTTGAACAAGGCATTAGCATGGATAGAATTCTTAAGTTATTAGAAGATATGAATATGACTGCTCAAGATATCTTTAATATGTTAAAAGAAAATACAGAAAAACAAGATGAAATTCTTAATGAAATTTCTAAAGGCAATTCAGAATTTAAGGCAATGTTAACTGAAATTCTTAATGCTATTAAAGATGGAAATAAATTAAGCGCTGAAAATAACAAAACATTAACAATGATACTTGCTCAAATGGGACAAGCTGATAAAAATGATCAGACACTAATTTCTTTGTTGAACAATATTTTGAATAAAATTAATGAAAGTATTCAAAATGATAAAGAAATTGCTATGCAGCAGCAAAAATTCTTCCAGGCAATTCTTGCTAAGCTTGATTCTATGGATAATAATATGAAACAAAGTATTCTTGCTCTTCTTAATAAATTAGACTCAATCAGTGAAAAGAATATTGAACTATTGACTAAAATCTTTAATTCAATTGAAGAAGGTAAAGATAATGATGGAAAAACAAATGAAATTTTATTAGCTATCTTAAATAAAGTTCAAGAAAGTATTGACCAAAATCATGATTTAACAGAAAAAACTCATGAACTTATGTACATGATTATGGATAAAATTAGTAAATTAGATGACAATATGAAAAATGGTATGCTTGATATCATTAAACATATTGATGAGGCAAGTGAAGCTAATGTTAATCTTTTAATTAAACTTATTGTTAAGATTGAAAATATAGATAATGGTGATGAAGAAACTACTAAAGTTTTATATGCAATTCTTGCAAAAATTGAAGCATCAATTGAACAAAATAAAGAAATGGATTCAAAAACTCATCAATTATTACAAAGTATTCTTGATAATGTTCAAGGGCTTAAAGGTGATTTAGCAGCAGCTGTTGAAGCATTGCTTTCAAAATTAGACCAAATGACTGAACAAAATAAAGTATTCTTAGAACAAATTCTTACAAAACTCGATAATATTGATGCTAATGGACAAAAAGGACTTGCATTAATTTTGGAACAACTTGCTATTAATAACTCTATTAGTGCTGATATGCTTAATAAAATTGATCAAGTATTAACAAAACTTGATAGAGCCCATGAAGATGATCAGAAATTCTATAACCAAGCTCTTGCATTGTTAGCAGAATTGGTAAGCAAAGTTGATAAATTAGGTGATAAAGCAGATGCAATTTTAGATGCAATTGGCAATATCAGCCTTGATGTAAATGTTGATTTATCAACTATAGAAAGAATGTTAGCAGATATCTTAGATCAGTCTAAGGTTAACGGTGATGTTCTAACAAGCATTGAAAGTAAATTGAATCTTGTCGCAATTACTTTAGAAGGTATTAAAACTCAAATTGAAATAAATGGCGGTGACAATAAGGCTATTCTTGATAAGCTTGATGAAATACTTGCTAAAATTCCTGATAAATGTAATTGTGATAAAGATTTGAAAATTATTATTGAAATCTTGAAGAAAATAGCAGAAGAAGTAGGAAAAGGTAATAATCACGAAGGAATTCTTGATGACCTTGAAGACTTGTTTGATTAGTTGAAATGATAAAGGAAAAGGTCGGCTTTATAAGCCGACCTTTTTTATTTGCGAGTGATAAGATTTGAGTTTGTCTTATCAATGTTGTAGCAATAATCCTCGCAAATTATAATTTCTTCTCAAGTTCCTCAATACGTTTTTCGAGTTCTTTGATTTTCTTTTCTTGAGCAGAAGTTCTGTTATCAAGTTCTTTAACGGCATTAATAACAGCATAGAACATATCTTCCATTCTTATTCTCAAGAAGCCGTCTTCACCTTTAACAACTGCATCAGGGAAGATTTTTTGTAAGTCTTGTGCCATTACACCTACATGTGGTGTTTTATCTTTATTGTCTTTAAAGGTGTAATTAAACACTTGAAGTTTTTTGAGTTTTTCAAGTCCTGATGTAAACTCTTTACCAACATTCTTTAAGCGTCGGTCAGAGGTTATTGTATAATCTAATATTGAATAACGCCAACCGTATTTACGAAGAGTTCTGGTATTATCATCACCCCCCTTGTCATCACCCATAAATATTCGGCTTAACTCAGAATTACCATATATTGAATTTTCTTTTGGAGGACCTGGTTGTGCTCTAAAAATAAATTCCCCGCCCAATCTGTTAACTACACAATTATAATCAACAACAAGATCTTTAGAAACATGTAAACTAGCAAATTCAACAGCACCAGGAATAACAACTGTAGTATTTTCATCTCCTAACACGATAGTATTAGATTGACTAGCAATAGCACCTCTACCAATAGCAACTGAATTGGTTGCTGCCGCATTTACTCTTGCATTAACACCGAGTGCCATACCATTTGCTGCAGATACTCTGGAACCG
>CAJTWU010000014.1 GCA_910579975.1 uncultured Vampirovibrio sp. | reverse complement strand
GTATGCAAAGACCATCTGAAACTGTAGTCACAAAGATTTCCCAAAAAGATAGAAACACCTATGGACTTACTGATAGAGAACTGGATGTTCTTGAACTCATGGTAGAAGGATTATCCAATCCGCAGATTGCAGAAAAACTTGTTATCACAAAAGCAACTACAAAAGCTCATGTACACAGCATTCTACAGAAACTTTGTGCTGCAACAAGAACTCAGGCTACAGTTATGGCAATGAAGGAAGGTTTGGTATAAATGTTTGAAGCTTTGGCTGGTAGTATTATGGCAATGAAAGTTCATTTTGCCCAGTTAAAACTACCTTTTACAAAAAGACATGATAGAGTTGTGGCTGAAACAATTTACCAGAACAATATTAATAAAGTTGAAGTAACTGAAAAATATGAAAAGAGTAAAATGCCTGACTCAGGCTATATGACAGTTGCTGAATACGAAGCTAAATCAAGAGCAAAATCAAAAAAAGAAATTGCAGAAGAAGTTAAACATGCAGAAATTCCTAAAGACTCTAATATGGTTTATGTTCCTCAAAAAACTTTTAAATTGGTTAAATATAATGATCCGATTGGAAGTCCTGAATTAACTTTACCTCGCAAATTAAATTTTGACCGACAAATCAATGCTCAAGGAATAATTTCGGGTGACAAATCTATGTTGGTTTATCCGGCGGTTTATTATTATGCTCAAACTGATTGCACATCTTGTGATTTGTTTTTAATAAAACTCGACCCAAAACTAAATGATACTGATAAAGCCATGAAAGCTAATATTGTTCAAAGAGAAGAAGAACCGTTAATTTCAACATCAAAAGATATTGAAACAAAATTTATTTTTAGAACTCTTACTCCAATTGATTTCTCCAGTGATAATAAAAAACTTGTTGTCAAAGAAAAAATTGGACACCGTCATGACGGTATCTGGAAAACAGACTTATGGGTTTATGATTTTGAAAAACGTGAGGCAAAAAAACTCCCGCAAATACGAGAAGCAATTATTGATTATTGGGCAAACGCAGGCGGAGTAGACTTTGAAGAAAACCGCTGGGATATTTATCCAATGGGTTTTGATGCCAACAATGATAATAGAATTATCCTATGCGCATATGCATATACAGGAGATGTACCAAAGTTTTTAGGTACATGGAGTATAGATGTTGAGGGTATAAATTCAAAGCTGGAAGACTTAGAAGGGGCTAGCATTCCTGTTTCAGTAATCGGGTTCAGGCTTGCTGAAGATTCTGTTAAAGAGGCTTCTGAAGTAGAATTTGAAGCGCGTCAAGCAAAAGAACGTGAAAAAGCAGAAGCTAAGCAAGAAAAAGAAACAAAAAAATTTGATAACCAAATAAAAGATTTGGAATACAAACGCAAAATTCAGCAAATGGATATGGAAACCTTACTCAAAATCCAACAGCGCAAAAATGAATTAAAAAACATGCCAAAAACAAAAGATGGTTTGACAGGCAGCTAATAAGTATTACTCAACAAGAGTTTGTATAAGCTTATTATCCTTATCAAGAATTTTAATCTCTGATTTTTGACCGTCATTATATTCAGGCATATAAATTTTTTTAACTTTATAATCAGCAGAATAAAGAGTTTCTTTCTTTTTTATCCCATCTTCAAACTCGCTTACAAGCATAGCAGACTCATCAGGAGTCTCAGAATTATAGTAAGTAAATCTTGTTAAATCTGTAGCGTCGTAATTAAACGAAACATTCTTAATCATATTTCCTTCGTTATCATAAAATAAATTTTCTTCTCTAAGATTAATGCCATTTTCTACAACTTCTTTTCTTATAGAAATTACATTACCGTCTTTGTCTGTTTTTTTATATTTAATTGGTTCATCTTCAGAATAATTCCAAACTTCTGTATAAACAATTTCTTTATTTTCATCATAATGTGTATGACTTAATGGCAAGTCATTTTCATATTTCCATTTATCATACTTGGAGTCACTTTCCTCTTCTAAAGATTGTAAAATATTCCCATCATCCAAAGATATTTCTACAAAATTAAAATTATGTCTTTTTATCTCTTCTTCTTCATCTAAAAGTACAACAACTTTTTCCAAAGAAGAATTTAAAAAATAAATACCATTATCAGATTTTTCTAAAAGTTCTTCTACAGTATGGCGTACCGAAACCGGCAAAAATGCTAAATCTGCAATTACAGAAAAAGGTAAATTTTTATCAGTTGAATTATATAAGCTGGTCTTTTTTACAGGAATTTCAACAGGCTTTGGAATAACTTTTTTAACTTGCACAGGCTCCGAAGTTTGTTTTTCTTCAACAACTTGAACTTGTTCTTCTTCTTTTTGGTTAAAAAACATATACCCAAGAGCTGATAATAAAACAATCACGCTCATAATCCCAATTGCAGTTTTTTTGTTAAACATTCTTACAACCTCATATACCATTATTATAGAGTTTTTTAATTTTAAATCAATCTTTTTTTTGTGATAGAATTATCTCATGACTATCATTGAAGATTTGAAGGGAAAAATAATTGTTTCATCTCAGGCTATGCCTGATGAGCCATTTTATGATGAAAAATGTATGATGGCTATGATACAATCTGTTGTAAATGGCGGTGCCGGCGGCTTACGTGTTGCCGGAGCAAGAGATACACGCAATGCTAAAAAATTCGGCTTGCCTGTAATAGGTTTAACTAAGCCTGATAAACTTCCTGAAAATTGGAAAAGTGTAGTTTATATTACACCAACTCTTAAAGAAGTTCACGAGCTTATTGAAGCAAATGCTGATATTATTGCATTTGACGGGACTCAAAGACCGCGCCCAAATTGTACTCTTAAAGATATTATAAATGAAATTCATAACTTCAAGAAGCTTGCAATGGCTGATATTTCGACTTTTGAAGAAGGTATAAATGCTGAAAAATTGGGAGCGGATATTATTTCAACAACCTTAGCCGGTTATACTGACGAGTCGGGAGAAGCAAGTGATACTCCTGATTTTGAATTATTAGAAAAACTTGTTAAAACTGTAAAAAAACCAATAATTTTAGAAGGTAGAATTTGGACCCCGGATGATGTAAAAAAAGGATTTGAACTTGGAGCACACTGTGTTGTAATAGGTTCTGCAATAACCAGACCACAACTAATTGTAAAAAGATTTTTGGGGGCATAAAATGAAAAAAGCATTAGCATTTGATATCGGAGGAACAAAAATATATTCCACCATAATTAATGAAAATGGTGAAATTTTAGCTGAAATAGATAAATTCGCTACCCCAAAATCTTTAGATGAAATTCTAGACATTCTTTCTAATCAAATAAAGAAACATGAAAATGAAACAGATATTATTGCAATTGCAACAGCCGGTGCTGTAAACAATGAAAACACAGGAATTGTTAGCTCCACAGGCAATATGCCTCAAGGGTATAATAAAATAGATTTTCAATCGTTAAGTAAAAAACGTGTTTTTGTAGAAAATGATGCTAATTCTGCGGCATGGGCTGAATATAAAATTGGTGCTTCCCGAGGAACATCCGTTTCAGTACTTTTAACTCTTGGAACAGGAGTTGGCGGAGGAATTATTATTAACAATAATCTTCTTAAAGGTAAATCAGGAGCAGCAGGCGAAATGCATTTTAAAATGTATCCCGATAAACGCCGAAAATGCACTTGCGGAGGCTGGGACTGTTTCGAAATCTACGCCTCCGGTAAAGCTCTAAAAATTGATGCCGAAGAAATGTTAAATGATAAAAATGTAACTACTTATGATGTTGTAGAAGGCGTTAAAAATGGCGAAAGTAAAATGATTGAAATTCTTAATCGATGGCAAAATGACATTGCAACAGGCATAAAAGGTTTAGCAGATATATTTGACCCTGATTGCGTTGTATTATCCGGTTCTATGGCTCAATTTGTTGATATAAAAAAAGTTGAAGAAGAAGTTAACTCTGATATTGTTACTCCTCCAACCTCAATAAGACTTGCAACTGCAGGAAATTATGCTGGAATGATTGGTGTTGCACTCTTGGCAATAGAGAGAGGGTTATAATATGGGAAAAGCGAAACGCAGAAGTTTAAAACAAGGTATTAATAATCGCTTTCAATACATGACAAGAGACTCCGCTCTTGATTTTGTCATAAAAAATATTGATAACAAAAACGAGGTTATTGATACTGTTACTCTTTTCAATTTTTCTGCAGAAGAAATGCTTGAAGCTGGTGCTGAATATGAAGATGTTCTTGCTTTTGGCGGATTGGTAAACTAAAAAGTCACGAAACAGCAGCATTATCATATTTGTATTTTACAAATGCATTTGTTTCTGCTTTAAATACTGAAACTCCGGTTCCATTTTATTAACAACTATCAAGAATATAACTAAAATTTTACAGAAGCAGACAAACCAAATTCAGGTTTTTTACCATTTCCTTGAGAAGCATATCCGCCAACCCGCCAGTTAGCATGGGTGACACTGGCAATAGCTTTTAACTCTTTTTGATTTGCTGTTACTCGAGCCGAATAATTAGTATTATCCGCAGCTTTATAATTATATTCTGCTCCTAAACCACATTTATTACCATCATAATTTGCCCATATACTAACACTATTATTGGCTTTTGTATAGGCATAGTTTGCTGTAACACCGTTTTGGTCCAAGGTAGCTTCCACATTCCAAAGAGAATCATCCTGTAAAAATTGCTCAACCTCAAAAGAAGCACCATCAGCACCAATATATGTACTAATATTTTGATTAGAATTAGTTAAACAAGTATTTTCAAAAAATGAAAGGTTGTCTAAACCCATACTTATTGCTCTCCATAATTATCTTATTAATTATATAAAGCCAAAAAATTATACCCAATTTTAATAGCAAGAGAAATCTTTACATATCTTAACAAAAAAGTGGCGGGCAACATAATGTTTGCCCGTCACTTTTACTAATTATTAATAATTATTTTCCTTCAACAACTGCTTGCGCTGCTGCAAGTTTAGCTTGAGGAATTCTGAATGGTGAACAAGAAGTATAGTTCAATCCAATTCTATGACAGAATTTAACTGAATCAGGGTCTCCGCCATGTTCGCCGCAAACACCGCCAACTAATGAAGGATTTACTTTTTTACCTAATGTCATAGACATTTCAACAAGCTTACCAACACCTTTTTGGTCTAATGTTTCAAACGGATTAGATGGAAGAATTTTTTGTTCTACATATCTGTTTAAGAATTTACCTTCTGCATCATCACGTGAATAACCGAATGTCATTTGAGTCAAGTCATTTGTACCAAATGAGAAGAATTCAGCGTATTCAGCAACTTCGTCTGCTGTAAGTGCTGCACGAGGAATTTCTATCATAGTACCAAATTTGTACTCAACTTTGATACCTTTTTCAGCCATAACAAGTTCTGCAACCTTTTCTAAAATTTCTTTTGCAACTTTAAGCTCATTAACGTGACCGATAAGCGGTATCATTACCCAAGGTTTAACATCAATACCTTCTTTTTTAACATCACAAGCAGCTTCAAAGATTGCTCTAACTTGCATTTCATTAATTTCAGGATAAGTTAAACCTAAACGGCAGCCTCTTAAGCCCATCATAGGGTTAGATTCAGAAAGACCTTCAACAATGTGAAGCATTTCTTCTTTTTCTTTAGCATCTTTATTAAGCGCTTTTAGAGTTGCAACTTCTTTAATTAATTCTTCCTTAGAAGGTAAGAATTCATGAAGTGGCGGATCAAGAAGTCTAACCGTCATTGGTTTTTCACCAATAGCTTTAAACATTGCATAGAAATCTGAATACTGCATAGGAAGAAGCTTATCTAATGCTTCTCTTCTAGCTTCAACAGTTCCTGCAATAATCATTTTTTGTACCCAAGGAAGTCTATCAGGATCCATAAACATATGTTCTGTTCTACATAGACCAACACCTTCTGCACCAAATTTTAAAGCATTTTCAATATCTTTAGGAGTATCAGCGTTAGCTTCAACTTTTAGTTGTTTAATTTCGTCTACCCAAGAGAAGAACTTATTCCAGTTATCATCAATTTGAGCTTCAACAAGTTTAACAGCACCTTCCATAACGATACCTTTACCGCCATCAAGAGAGATAATGTCATCTTTATGGTAAACTTTACCGTCAAAACCTGTTAATGTTTCATTTGCCAAATCGATTTTCATATCTTCACAACCTGAAACACAAGGTTTACCCATACCTTTAGCAACAACTGCAGCGTGAGAAGTTGCACCGCCGCGTAGAGTAAGAACACCTTGAGAAACAGCCATACCGTGAATATCATCCGGACAAGTTTCTACACGAACAAGGATAACTTTTTCTCCGGCTTCACCACGTCTAGCAGCTTCTTCAGTATCAAATACAATCTTACCAACAGCTGCACCAGGAGAAGCATTTACACCTTGTGCAATTTTGTGAGCTTCAGAAAGTGCTTTTGAATCAAAACATGGAAGCAAGATTTGGTTAACACTATAAGGGTCAACTAATTGAATTGCTCTTTCTTTAGTAATAATACCTTCTTCACACATTTCAACAGCAATTCTTACAGCAGCAGCTGCAGTTCTTTTACCATTACGTGTTTGAAGAATATATAATTTACCGCGTTCAATAGTAAATTCCATATCTTGAACATCTTTATAACCAAGTTCAAGTTTTTTAGCAATATCTACATATTGTTTGTATAAATCAGGCATTTCAGTTTCCAATTCAGCAATAGGTTTTGGAGTTCTGATACCTGCAACAACGTCTTCACCTTGAGCATTTGTTAAGTATTCACCATAGAATTTATTTTCACCGGTAGCCGGGTTACGTGTGAATGAAACACCTGTAGCACAATCATCACCCATGTTACCAAATACCATTGACTGAACATTAACAGCTGTACCGAAGTTGTGATCAATTTTGTTCATGTTTCTGTAAGCTACTGCACGAGGGATATTCCAAGAACGGAATACAGCTTCAATAGCTTCTTGAAGTTGAACGTAAGGGTCTTGAGGAAATTCTTTTCCTGTAACTTCTTTAATTAAGTTTTTGTAAACAGGAATAAGAGATTTCAAACCTTCTGCTGAAATTTCTGTATCTTGTTTAACACCTTCACGTTCTTTAACTTTTTCTAATTCAGACTCAAAATATTTTTGTCTATCCATTTCCCAGGCAACAGAGCCGAACATTGTTAAAAATCTTCTGTATGAGTCATAGCAGAAACGTGGATTATTAGTTAATTTAATCATCGCTTCAACTGTCTGGTCATTCAAACCTAAGTTAAGAATTGTTTCCATCATACCAGGCATTGAAACTCTTGCACCTGAACGAACAGAAACTAAAAGCGGATTTTCAGCATCGCCGAATTTTTGTCCTTTTTGTTCTTCAACATCTTTTAATGCCGCTTTTACTTCATCCATTAAGCCTTCAGGCATTTTATTACCGTTATTGATATAATCCATACAAGTTTCAGTTGTGATAGTCAATCCTGGCGGCACCGGCAAACCTAAATTAGTCATTTCAGCAAGGTTTGCACCTTTTCCACCTAAAAGGTTGCGCATATCAGCGTTTCCTTCACGGAACAGCCATACTCTCTTATTTTGAGTCATTGGTTTCTCCTTTTCTTACAAATACTATACTAGAATATTAATTCCTTTATGGAGAAATTTTATCATGAACATGTTTTATAGTAAAATCCTTATTGATATTTTCTGAAAAAAATAGTAAAATAGTCTAGTTATAAGTATATATTGAGAGGTTTTTATGAAACTATACATGCAAGTGCTTATTGCTCTTGGCTTAGGACTCAAGAGAAATTGGCATATCTTCTTAGGTCTTGTACTTGGTGTGATTGCGGGAATTTTCCTTCACCAGTATCCTAATCCTGTTGTTATGACTGCTTTTACTTTTATTGGTCAATTATTTATTCGACTTATTCAAATGGTTGTTATTCCACTGGTAATTTCAGCTATAGTAATCGGGATTACAAGTGTTGGAGATAGTAAACAACTTGGTAAACTCGGCACAAAAATGATTTTCTATTATGCAATAATTACAATAGTTGCAGTTATTATTGGCGCTATTCTTGCCTTAGTATTCCAACCGGGTTTAGGTGCTGCTGCTTATATTAATTCAGAAGTAGCAACCGGTATTCAGGCTCAAGTAGCTACAACAATTGAAGCTCAAAAAGGCAACCTTTTAAATATTGTATTGGGATTTATTCCTAAAAATCCTCTTTCTTCTATAGCAGCCGGTGATATGGTTCCAATTATTGTATTTGCAGTAATTTTTTCTGTAGCACTTGCTAGAGTTGGTGAAATCAACAGACCGTTTGTAAGTTTCTTTGAATCAGTTTTTGCAGCAACAATGAAAATCACAGATTGGATTATGTGCTTTGCAGCACCCGGTGTATTTGCTCTTACCGCTGTTGCTGTTTCAGCATTTGGTATTGATATATTTATGAGTATATCAAAATATCTTGGAGTACTTGCACTTGGTTTTGGCATACAATTATTCATTGTATATCCGGTATTCTTGAAAATTTTCTCAAAAGTCCCTGTTTGGATGCTTTATGCGGCTATTGCAGAAGCAATGATGGTAGCTTTTGGTACTGCAAGTTCATCTGCAACATTACCTTTAACAATAGCATGTTGTGAAAAACGAGGTATCTCTCATAAAGTTACAAGTTTTGTAATCCCTCTTGGTGCCACTTTAAATATGGATGGAACAGCATTATTGCAAGTAGTTGCAGTTATTTTCCTTGCACAAGCTTACGGTGTTGCACTAACTCCATTTATTATTGTTCAGATTGCATTCCTTGCGATTGTAGCTTCTTCTACAAGTGCCGGTATCCCTGGAGCCGGATTAATCACTATTGCTCTCGTGCTTAACGGTATGGGATTGAGTCCTGAACAACTTGTTGCCGGTTTTGCATTCTTATTTACAATCGAAAGAATTACAGATATGATGCGAACCCTCGTTAACGTAACATCAGATGCCGTTGTAGCAGCTGCAATAGCAGATAATGAAAATGAAATAAATTACGATTTGCTAAATAATCCTGATGATTATAATGAAGTAATTAACTAATAAAAAAGGGCGGTTTGAAAACCGCCCTTTTTTAATCCATAATCTCTGTTTCTATATCCTTAACTCCAAGAAAATCTTCCAAATCATATTGATAAGTATCATTAACTCTATTAATTTCTATATCATTATTTTTTCTTGCAATAGTACGTTGTGTTTGTCCAAAAAAATTCAAATCCAAAACACCATTATCATCAACTTTTTTAGTCATATTTCGGTTCACACCACGCAAACCTGTTTGACCTTCCCGTTTGAATATGTTTTTTAAATCAGTTAACATTCCATAGAAAAAACTATCTGCAAGCATCTTATCTTTTTTTTGGAATATCATTCTGTCCAAACATGCCGTAGGAAAATCAGCATTACTCACTTCTCCAATAGCAGATATCATTTCACCATCTTTAATTGCAACGTAACAATGTACATCATCAAACTCTTGCATATAAGCAGAATGTTTTCCTGAATGACGCAATAAAAAATCTCTGAAAAAATCTTTATAGCCCTTGTCAGCACTTCCACCTAAATAATTAATATTGCTTGCATGAGATGATATTGCAACTCTATCAGTTTTTTGAAGTAAATCATTGCATCTTGCCATAAATTTTTTATCTTCTCTTCCTAAAGCAAAAACATCAATAACTTCATCTGCTCCATTCTGAAGTGCTCTACGCACATTCAGTATTCTTTTTGCTTCAAAGTTTACATTATTAGTTTTTTGAATATTCATATACACAACCTTTCCTGATTGTTTACATGAAAACTTCTAAAAATATTTTTTGCTAACAGCCGCCACAATTAAACCTTTGAATAACGGATGAGGTCTATTTGGCCGTGACTTAAACTCAGGATGGAATTGACATGCTACAAACCAATCAAGATGAGGAAGTTCAACTATTTCAGAAAGCATACCATCTGGAGACATGCCGGAAAATACCAAACCCGCTTTTTTAAGTTGTTCAATGTATTCAGTATTAACTTCATATCTATGCCTATGGCGTTCGGAAATCTTTGCTGCTCCATAAACTTCATAAGCTTTTGTGCCTTTTTTAACATTACAGTCATAAGCACCAAGCCTCATTGTACCGCCATAACCTTTAACATTTTTCTGTTCAAGCATTAAATCAACTACAGGATGAGCGCTGTTTTCATCAAACTCGGTTGAATTTGCTCCCTCAAGTCCTGCAACATTCCTTGCATACTCGGTTACAGCACATTGCATACCAAGACAAATTCCAAGGAAAGGAAGATTGTTTTCACGAGCATACCTGATTACATTCAGTTTACCCTCAACACCCCTTACACCAAAGCCTCCCGGGATAATTACACCATCAACATCTTCTAATAATTCCTTACATTTACCCCCGTCAACACAATCCTCTGAATTAATCCATTTAATTTCAGTTTTCGCATTGTGTTCGTAAGCTGCATGCTTAATTGACTCAACAACAGAAATATATGCATCAGATAGTTTTGTATATTTTCCCGCAATCGCAATTTTAATTGTTTTATCAGGATGATTAATTCTTTCAACAAGATTTCTCCAGCCATCTAAATCAGCTTTTCTTTCAGGAGTTTGAAGAAGTTTAAGCACGACATCAGCAAATTTCTGGTCTTCCAAAGCAAGCGGTACCTCGTAAATACTTTTCATATCACGGCATTCAATTACAGCTTCTTTTGCAACAGAGCAGAAAAGAGCTAATTTATCTTTCTCTGTTTTTGGAATAGGTTTTGAAGTACGACAAACCAGAATTTCAGGCTGTAAACCATAACTTCTCAACAAATTCACACTGTGCTGTGACGGTTTTGTTTTTAATTCTCCGGATGTTGGAAGATATGGAAGTAAGGTACAATGAATATTAATCGCATTTCCAATACCAGCCTCCGACTTAAACTGTCTAACAGATTCAATAAAAGGTAATGACTCAATGTCTCCTATTGTACCGCCAATTTCTATAATCTGAAAATCAGGCTTAAAATGTTTTTGAGCCTTCACAAGTCTGGATTTTATTTCATTAGTAATATGCGGGATAACCTGAACTGTAGCTCCAAGATAATCCCCTTTGCGTTCTTTATTAATAACAGTCTGATAAACACTGCCTGAAGTAACATTACTCAACTGTGAAAAATTAGTATCAATAAATCTTTCGTAATGACCTAAATCCAAATCAGTTTCAGCTCCGTCATCAGTAACAAAAACCTCGCCATGCTGAAACGGACTCATCGTCCCCGGGTCAACATTAATATACGGGTCAAATTTCTGGATAGCAACAGAAAAACCGCGTGCTCTTAGAAGACGACCCAAAGAAGCACCGATTATGCCTTTACCTAATGAACTTACAACACCGCCCGTAATAAATATATACTTTGTCATAGTTGAAACTCCTTATTAAAAAAGGGGCTTTTAGCCCCTCATTACTAATTGATTTTTGGAACTCTGAAGAACCCGTCTTCTTCGTACGGTGCATTCTTCATTAGTTCTTCTTTTGTTTGTTCGTAATAAACTTCATCTTCTCTCATAACATTAACAAAATCAATTGCGTGTGCCATTGGTTCCACATTAGATGTATCAACTTCATTCATCGCATCAACATGCTTAAGAACATCACCCAATTGTCTTGTGAATTTCTCTTTTTCTTCTTCTGTCAATTCTAAACGTGCAAGCTTTGCTACGTGTTCAACATCTTTTATTGTAATCATAATTCTTTACTCCAATATTTCATGATTTTAGCATAAATTATTTTTTTGTAAAACTACTTTCTTCAAAGTGTTGAAATCACCTTCGTCAAGACTAACTTTAAGGTAATTTCTCGTAATACCTTTATATTGCCCATTTTTACCCGGACGTTTTTCAATAAGCACCTCTTCTTCACGTCCAATATTTTCTTGAACAAACTTATTAAACTTTTCAGCAGAAATTTGTTTAATTATAGCTGCACGTTCTTCTTTTACCCCATCAGGTAAGTGTCCGTCGAGTTTTTCTGCAATTGTTCCTTTTCTGATGGAATAAGGAAACGTATGGATTTGACTTAATTTAGATTTTTTAAGATTTTCTACCGTAGTTTGAAAATCTTCTTCTGTTTCGCCGCAAAATCCTGCAATTATGTCACTTCCGAGAAAAGGTTTTTCAAAGCGGGAAACAATATCCTCAATCTGTTCAAGATAATATTCCACAGTATAATGTCTGTTCATCCGTTTCAATGTTCTATTACAAGCCGATTGCAGAGAAAGATGAAAATGCGGACAAAATTTTTCACTATTTTGAAGAAAATCTAAAAGCTCTGACGTTATTTCATGCGGGTTTAAAGAACCTAAACGATATCTTGGAATTGATGTTTTTGATTCTATTTCCTGAAGAAGAGGTAAAATATTTTTATTACCCCATAAACCAATATGTATCCCTGTCAAAATAACTTCTTTATATCCATAGGAGGCATAACGATTGATTTCGTTTATTATAAAATCACTATCTGCGCTTCTCGATTTACCACGTCCATAAGGAATAATACAATAAGAACACCTGTTATCACATCCATCCTGAATTTTAAGGCTTATACGCGTTTTTGAAGTATCATTTAATGTTACTTTACAAAATTCATTTGCTGTCATTAAATCTCGAACAACAAAGCTTTCTTCATCTTGAAGATGTTGGGCAATCTCAAACTTATCTTCATTGCCGTAAACATAGTCAATAAAAGGTTCTTTAAGAAGTTTTTCTTTCTCAATCTGAGCAATACATCCTGTCAAAACAGTTTTTAGTCCCAAACCATGTGCATGACGTAAAAGATACATTGCCTCGTTATCGCTTTTATGAGTTACAGAGCAAGAGTTAAGAATATAAATTTCAGCCTCTTCCGGCTTTTTAACTTCTTGATAGCCGGCTTCAATCAGTTTTTCAGCAACTATTTGCCCTTCAAACTGATTTGATTTACATCCCATTGATTTTAATAAAAACTTCTTCATAGCTTAATCAAGTACCAAGTGACAAGTGTTAAATAAACAGCAAGACCGACAACGTCAATTGTAGTCGCAATTACAGGACCTGAGGCAACAGCCGGGTCAATTTTTAATTTTTTGAGTATTAATGGCGTACAAGTACCAATTATCGTTGCAATTGTCATATTAAGTGACATTGCGATACCTACAATTACACCAAGTTGCAAATTATGCTGCCATCCCCAAGTTACAAGAGTTACCAGTAACCCAAAAATAAAACCGATACTCACCCCTGTAACTGTTTCACGCATTATATGATGCCATCCGTCTTGAAGCGAAACCTGACCTGTTGACATACCGCGAACCATAAGTGTAATACTTTGTGTACCGATATTTCCGCCCAAACCCGCAAGTAACGGCATAAATGCAGCAATTACCGGTAATGCAGTAAACGTATGGTCATATCTGTTGGTAATAGAAACTGCAAAAAACTCTCCTATTAAAGTTATAAATAACCATGGAACACGAGCTTTAATAGCATGTGCAAGACTACCGGTAAGCAAATCATCGTCATCATCGCCTAAGTCTGTTACGATACCTGAAGATGTAAAGATTTCATCAGTAGTTTCTTCTTCAACAATATCCTGAACATCATCCCAGGTAACAATCCCTTTAAGATGATTATACAAGTCAACAACAGGCAAAGCATTAAACTGATATTTCATGAAAATATCAGCGATATGTCCCTGATAGTCATCAACCTGAACCTTAACGATATCACGTGACATGATTTCAGAAATTGATAAATTAACAGGTGAGGTTAAAAGAGTTCTTAACGAAACAACACCCAGAAGATGATTATGTTTATCAACAGCATACACATAATAAAGTTCCATATTCTCTTTTTCTGCTTTAATTCTAATTGTATCAAGAGCATCTTTTACACTCATTGTATAAC
The DNA here is from genome assembly GCA_910579975.1 of uncultured Vampirovibrio sp. Classification (GTDB taxonomy): domain Bacteria; phylum Cyanobacteriota; class Vampirovibrionia; order Gastranaerophilales; family Gastranaerophilaceae; genus CAG-196. The sequence goes on along the minus strand of CAJTWU010000014.1, from coordinate 36,960 downwards.
TAACAGTAAGAACAACGGGAGTCATAATACCACCGGCTGTATCTTCGTTATACGTTAAAAGTTCTCTAATTTCAGAAGAAAATTTTTCAGGAAGTTTATCAAGATAAGTTTGACTTTCATCCTCTTCCATCTCACCCAAAACGTCCGCTGCTTCATCGTGAGGAAGTTTTGAAATCAAACGGGAAGCTAGTGTTTCATCAATATCGCCAAGAATTTCAACCTGTAATTGAGCTGGAAGGTATTCAATAACATCAGCTGCTTTTTCTTCATCAAGTTTTAAAAAACACGCAAGACGCTCTTCTGCGGACAATTGTTGAAAAATATCAGCAATGTCGGCTTCGTGAAAAGCGTTTAACTCATCACGCAGCTGTTCATCAGCATTTGTTTCTATTAATTCTTGTATTCTGTCTATTGTGTTTTCAATATTTGACATATTTTTCAACCTTATGACGAAGCACATCTAACGATATTACCAGTTTGTATTATTGATGCCAAGCGCTTCTTTGGAACAGATTATCAACCGGTTCAAGCTGGTTGGATTATCTATAGTTTGTAAACTGCAGCGGATAATCATATTTGTCTTCATTACCGCGAAGAAGTTTGATTACATCTTGCAAATCATCCTTGCTTTTTCCACTTACACGAACCTGTTCTCCTTGAATAGAAGCCTGAACTTTTAATTTGGAATCTTTTATATCTGCAACAATTTTCTTAGCAAGTTCCTGTGTTAAACCTTTTCTTAAATTATAAACTTGTCTAACATTACCTCCAAGAGCATTCTCAACAGCTTGAGCATCAAGAATTTTAATACTTAAACCGCGTTTCACAAGTTTTGATTGCAAAATATCATAGATATTTCTTAGTTTCATATCATCACTGGTAGTAATTGTAATGCATTTATCAGCTTCTAAATCAATAGTGGAATTAGAATTTTTTAAATCAAAACGTGAAGTCAAATCTCTCTTAACCTGATCAATTGCGTTAACAAGCTCTTGCTTGTCAAATTCAGAAACAACATCAAAACTGCAATCTTTAGCCATTATCATAACTCCTATTTTATTTACAACCTCATAATAACACAAATAGGAGCAAAATATACTAACTCATAAAGCACTTTCTTATAAATCGTCCAATCCAATTATTTTCAGCAGCTGGAAGCGGACGGCGCGGTACTATTGCCATTGGATAAGGCTGGGCATACGGTCTGGAACCAAAATCTTCATAGCCTACACCAAATTTATTTTTTAAATTTTGATGGACATTTACATTGTTCTGCATATTCATACCCATTGGTATCATTGAACCTGAATACATATTTACCATAAATTCACCTTTAGATAACTACACAATTATATAAAGTTTTTCAAGATTGAATAATTGCGCATATGTTAAGAATTGTAACTCTTCATATGTTTCTTTTTGGCAATTTTTTATTAAACAAATACTTTAATAAACTATAAGTGTAGTTATATTGTTAGAAATTTGTGACTAAATGACATTTATCAGAAACTTTCCATTAAATTTTAATATTCCACAACTCTCATTCAGGAGTACCCAAACGGTTTACAATCCAAAACTTGAAGGTACACCTATTGGAGATGGGTTTAGCTCCAACCCCCTTTATGAAAGTTTTGGCTCTGAAGAACAAATTTTAGCTGAAACCCGGTCCAATCCGAAAATCAAGGAAATACTGGAAAAATATAAAATCCCGCTGAAATTAAATATGAATGAACTTAATCAGCTAAAACGCGGTCACATGAAAGAAACAAGGGTTGTTGCCGCTCAAATTTATTCAGCTTTGCCTAAGGAAATGAAATCAGAAATAAATATTTCTGATTTACAGGAAGCAGCAATGTTTCACGACTATGGAAAAGTTTTAATTCCATCCTCAATTTTAAACAAAGAAGGAACATTAACAGAAAAAGAACATGAAATTATGCAGCTTCATTCTGAACTGGGTTATGAACTGTTAAAAAATCATCAACTAAGCAAAGAAGCTTTAAATATGATAAAAAATCATCACAATACCGGTAATGAGTTAAGCACTCAAATACTGAGCACTGCCGATAAATACAGCGCTCTAAGAGAAAGCAGGTGCTACAAAGAGTCTCTTAGCCGCGAACAAGCATTGGAAATTATCAAAGAAGACGTTGATAACGGCTTGATTGTTCCTGAAGTTTATGAAGCGCTTACTAAATGTACTTAAGCCTTGCCGCAGCAGTTTTTATATTTTTTACCGCTTCCACAAGGACATGGTTCATTACGACCGGCTTTTTCAGTAATTTGTTCCGGCTTTGGTGTTGAAATAACATCAAATACATCTGAAAAGGCATTGGAACAATACAAAACAGTAGCTGATGAATAAACTCTGTTCTTTAAATATGTTGATTTGCACTCTTTTAACATTTCATCAAATGTCCATTCTGTGCCCAAAAGTTCATTCACCACATCCATAAAATTAGAATATTGAGCCGAAACTCTTGCTAAAATACTATCAGGAACAGACTCATTTGATAAGAAATACTGAACACACTGTTTAGCATTCTCTACAGAGTCTTTATCCTCAAAAATCTTTGTAAATGTTTCATAGAAAGGAATTGCATACAATCCCTTCTCCTTATCAAATATTACCGCAACATCATAAATTTCAGTATGTGAAGCAAAACCGCCAAGAGAATTTTCTAAAAAGTTTGAATAATTATTATCTAATTCTTTTACATGGAAAAACTTTGGTGTTTCTAAATGTGAAAGTTTGTCTTCAAGATTAACCTCTTCACCGTCATTAAAAGCGCCAATAATGTCATCAGCGTGTTTATTTGTAGTTAAAATTATATCTTTATCAAATGTAGAAATGAATTTTTCATACATTTCAGCAATAACATTTTTGATTTCTTCTTCTTTTTCAGGGTTATGAAGATAAAGTAATTTAGGGTCCTGAACCAGCTTCATAACAGCATATCTCATAGCCTCTTCTTTTTGAGAATGAGAAAGAATACTTGAAATCTCGATTACATAATATTCACCTCTGAATTCAAAAATTCTTGCAACTATATACTGACCGGCGTAAACACCTCTAAAATTAGTCATTTTAGTTAAAGAAAGAACTGTATATGTCTTTTCATTAATCAAATTATATAATTCAAATCCGTTTTTAAGTATTCTTTTTATTTCATATATTGAAGATTCTGCATTAACAAGCGATTCAGCAATTTCTTTATTCTTTGCTTCATCTAAAAACATTTCCATAATAGATTTATCATTAATTCTACGCTCAAAAATATATGGTAGAAAAATTTTTTCCATCTGATTAAGTGAAATATTTCCTACACCAATAGTTTTTAAATATTCGTCAAAATCAGACTTAACAGTTTCATTTGATTGAGTAAACTCAAAAACTTCTTTTATTACATCATTAATTTCATTAATTTTTTCAATTACTGTCATATACCCTCTCCTCGTATAACTACAATATCGCAAGCAAGTTTATTTGGCAATAATACGGTGTGGCTATAAATCAAAATCCAATTCAGGATTTGCTCTAAACCAAGTCAACTGGCGTTTTGCATAGTTTCTTGTATGCTGCTTGAGTTTCTCCAAAGCCTCATCAAGAGTTGCTTCACCGTCTATGTAAGTTAAAACTTCCTTATAACCGATTGTACAGACAAAATTTTTAATTCGTCCATGTTTTTTGAGAAGATATCGGGTTTCTTCAACCAAACCCTGTTCAACCATCAAATCAACTCGCTTATTAATCCTGTCATACAAAACCTCACGGGATTCAATATAAGGCATTTTCCACTCTACCTCAAATTCCGGTTCTTTTTCGCCCGAAACTTCCGAAAACGGCTTATTGAGAATTTTCATAACCTCTAAAGCACGTACAATACGACGTTTATTAGAACCATAGAGTTTTTCGTAAGAAATCGGATCAAGCTGTTTTATCTCTTCCAATAGCTCATCTCTGTCTATTTGATTAAGCTCTTCCCGCAATTTTGGGTTTGCCTCAACTCGTGGCAAATCATAATTTTCAAGTAAAACCCTAAAATATAAACCTGTACCACCCGCAACTACCGGTGTTTTCCCTCGGCTTAAAACTGAATAAATTGCCTCACGTGCATTATCAACATAATTCCCAACCGAGTAGTCAAATTCAGGTTCCACAATATCAATAAGATGGTGAGGAACTCCCTGACGCTCTTCAAGTGTCGGTTTTGCAGAAGCTATGTCAAAGCCTTTATAAACAAGGCGAGAGTCTGCAGAAATAATTTCGCCATCAATTTGTTTAGCCAAATCAATTGCCATCTTTGTTTTACCGCTTGCTGTAGGTCCAACTATTGCTATGACTTTTGGTTTCATAATTCTATGATACCTTAAAAGCAAAAAGTATGTTATAATATGTTCATGTTTAAGAAAAGTTTGGCAGTAGTTTTTTTATCTTGCTCTCTAGCCATCTCTGCAATGGCTGTTGAAGTTCCAATGGATGCAAAACTTGATTACAATCAAGGTATTGATTTCTACAAGCTTGGTATGTACGAACGTGCTATGGAATCATTCAGAAGTGCAATCAGAACATTCCCTGATTATATCGATGCTTACTATAACTTAGGTACGGTTTTAGAATACTTAAAGAATTATTCTGAAGCAACTACAGTCTTTAAACAGATTTACTTGAGAAATCCTAACGACTATGAAGTAGTTTACAAGCTTGCAAATCTTTCTGCTAAATTAGAAGACTACACAAAGGCTGCTGAATATATTTCTTTAATTCCTCCTTCCAGCAGTTATTATAAATCAGGACAAGAACTTGCAGAAACAATTAAAGTTAATACAACAATGCCTGTAAAACAGTCAAACACACCTTCTAAAATAGCAACACAAACAGGTATTTATGAAAACATTTTAAGTCCGACCGGTATCACAACCGATAAAAACGGCAATGTTTATGTCGCAACTTTTTCAGATAATTCAATAATAAAAATCACTCCGGATAACAAAAGAATAGTTTTCTTAAAAAGCAAACAAATTTCCGGTCCGATAAGTCTTGCAAGTGATGAACTTGGTAATATTTATGTTTCCAACTACAGCGCAAATAATGTCTTAAAAGTTACCCCTCAAGGTATTGCAACTGTTCTTGTTGATAAACTCGATAAACCATACGGTTTACATGTCGAAGGAAATATGCTGTTTATAACCTGCCAAGGCTCTAATTCAATTTACAGACAAAAAATTAACAGATAATTTTAATTTTTGTTAAGATTTATAATTATCGATTAAAGTTTATTAAATAAATGCCGTAAATTAAATTAGAAGATAATTAAAAACTAAAGATTAGAGTAAAAATGAAAATTAATCCTAAAGTTGCAACAGAAAATATTTCGACAAATAATGTTGAAAACCAGCCTAAAGCTAAGTGTTCAATTTTTTACGACAACAACAATAACGGCTATGTTGATGAACAAGATTTTGAAAACCAGGAGGTAGTTGAATATGCCCGAAAAAATGATTTTATCGGCAAAAGATGGTCTGTTCAAATAAAAGAAGCATTAGAGAATTTTTCCAAAAATATAAAATCCATAACTAACAATAATATTTCCAATGAAACAAGTGAAATCGATACAGACGGTACTTTTCAAGAGCATAATTATTATGACAAAGACGGACGTATTATTAAAACAGAACGATATAGCATTGGAGGAACTGAAAACTATAATGACGGAGAACTCGCTTCCATAACATTCTATACTTATAATTCAAACGGACAATTAATAAAAAAAGAAAGCGGGAAACCAGGAACTACTGAAAATATAAGTACATTAGAAATGGAATACGATTCACAAGGCCGAAAAATAAGCTCCAAAGATGAATACTATAATAGTTATTGTGAATATTCAGAAGATGGCAAAACAGAAACCACAACTGTTAAATCAAAAAAAGATGAACCTCTCTATTTAATAAAAAAAATATACAATGAAGACGGTTCTCTTAACAAAGAAAAAAGCGGTTTTTATCTTTTGAACGGTGAGAAAACAGATTTTTCACCAGCAATCGTTGAAATCCAATATAATTATACATATCAAGGACTTGTACCAAATTATCAAGAATAAAAAAGGGCTTTTAAAAGCCCTTTTTTTATATATCAAGTTGAAGTGTTTCTTCTTTTACTTTTCTTTCGAAAACAAGTTTATCACCGTCTTCAAGCTTGAGAAGAATTACATCACCCGGCTGGTAAGCATTCGTCAAGATTTCTTCTGCCAACTGGTCTTCAATTTTCTTTTGAATTAAGCGGCGAAGAGGTCTTGCACCATAAGCTTCATTATAACCGTCTTTTGCAAGGTAATCCTTAACTTCATCTGTAACTTCGATTGAAAGTTCACGTTCAGAAAGTCTCTTGAACAGGTCTTTCATCATCAAGTCAACGATTTCTCGGATTTCTTCTTTACTCAAGTGTGAGAATACGATAATATCATCGATACGGTTCAAGAATTCAGGTCTGAATGCTTTTTTAAGTTCTTCATTAACTGTATCTTTAAGTTTTTCATATTTATCCTGTTTAGCATTTTCTGCTGTTGAGAAACCAAGTTTTCCTTGAGTTGAAATCATACTTGCACCGACGTTTGAAGTCATAATGATTACAGTATTCTTGAAGTTTACATGTCTTCCCTTAGCATCAGTTAAACGTCCGTCATCAAGAATTTGCAACATGATATTAAATACATCAGGGTGAGCTTTTTCGATTTCGTCAAAAAGAATAACTGAATAAGGTTTCTTTCTAACAAGTTCACTCAAGTGTCCGCCATCATCATAGCCAACATATCCTGGAGGTGAACCAATAAGTTTTGCTGTTGAATGTTTTTCCATAAATTCAGACATATCAACTCTTATCATATTGTCTTCACTACCGAAAATCGCTTCTGCTAAAGCTTTTGCCAATTCTGTTTTACCAACACCGGTAGGACCGGAGAAAATAAAGCTTCCTATTGGTCTGTTTGGTGATTTCAAGCCGACACGAGCACGTCTGATTGCCTTGGATATTGCAACAACTGCATCTGATTGACCGATAACTCTATTATGAAGAGTATCTTCAAGTTTAAGAAGTCTTTCACCTTCACCTTCTGTAATCTTAGTTACAGGAACACCGGTCATAATAGCTATAACTTCTGCAACATCTTCTTCAGTTACAGTCGGTTTGTTAGCATCATTTTGACGTCTCCATTCTTCTGAAACCTCGCGGATACGGTCTTTCATATTTGCTTCGTCATCACGAAGAGCAGAAGCACGTTCAAATTCCTGATTACGGATTGCTTCTTCTTTTTCTTTTATGATTTCTTTAAGTTCTTTTTCAAGTTCTTTGCCTTCTGGAGAAAGCGTACAAACTTTCAATCTAACTTTTGAGCTTGCTTCATCGATTACGTCAATTGCTTTATCAGGTAAAAATCGGTCATTTACATATTTGCTTGATAATTTTGTAGCTGCAACGATTGCCTCATCTGAAATAATCAGATTGTGGTGGTCTTCGTATTTTGGTTTTAGACCGCGAATAATCTCGATTGTTTCGTCAATTGAAGGCTCTTCGATGATTACAGGTTGAAATCTTCTTTCAAGTGCAGAGTCTTTTTCTATATACTTGCGGTACTCGTCTGATGTTGTAGCACCTATTACCTGAATTTCACCACGTGAAAGAGCCGGTTTCAAGATATTAGCCGCATCAATTGCGCCTTCTGCTGCTCCAGCACCGATAAGAGTGTGCATTTCATCAATTACAAGAATTACATTACCGGCTTGTCTGATTTCGTCCATAATTTTTTTAAGACGTTCTTCAAACTCACCTCTGTATTTTGTACCTGCAATCAAAAGCCCCATATCAAGCTGAATAATCTTTTTGTTTTCCAAAATATCAGGTACTTCTGAATTAACAATTCTAATAGCAAGCCCTTCTGCAACAGCAGTTTTACCAACACCCGGTTCACCAAGTAAAACAGGGTTGTTTTTAGTTCTTCTTGCTAATATTTGAATAACACGTTCAATTTCTTTTTCTCTACCTACAACAGGGTCAAGTCTAAGTTCAGAAGCAGCTAATGTTAAATCAGTACCAAACTCATCAAGAGAAGGTGTTTTAACTTTGCTTGTGCTTGAAGAACCTCCTGATGAAGAACTTCCTGAACCGGCTCCGGCACCGGCTGTTGGTTTAGAATCACCAAGCATTTTAACAACATTGCTTCTGATTTTGTTTAAATCAACACCAAGGTTTTCCAAAACTCTTGCAGCTACGCCTTCACCCTCACGGATTAAGCCAAGAAGCAAATGCTCTGTACCAATATAGTTATGACCCAATTGTCTTGCTTCATCCCAGGATAATTCCAAAACTCTTTTTGCACGAGGTGTGAACGGGATTTCTACAGCAACAAAGCCTGAACCTCTGCCGATAATCTTTTCAACCTCAACTCTTGCATCTTTAAGATTAACTCCCATTGATTTAAGAGTCTTAGCTGCAATCCCTGTACCTTCGCCTATAAGCCCCAGAAGAACCTGCTCTGTGCCAACAAAATTGTGACCTAAGCGTCTTGCTTCTTCCTGAGCAAGCATAATAACTTTAATCGCTTTTTCAGTAAAACGTTCGAACATTTATAAAATTCCTCTTCTTACATATATGTGTAAGTTTATTCTACACAAAAATTTACAAACTTTCAAGTGCTAGACTTTTCTAATTGTTAGTTTATTACCTGAAACTTCAATGTCCAGTAAATCAGTTTCGGGATTGATTTCCAAAATCTCAATTAAGGGCTGGGTAAAATATAGACCGTAACTGTTACTGCTTCGTTGTAGTTTTTTAACCATGTTGTTTTTGTATTTTTCAATATCTTCAATCGGTTCAACATATATGGTCTTATTATCAGAAGTAATCAAAAGCATTGTCTCTTTTGGATTGTAACCAAGGAGCTGCAAGAAAGGTTTGGAGAAATATAATTCCCAACCGCTACCACTAGTTTTTAATCTTTTTTGCATAAACACCAACTTTGTACTGATAATGAGATGTAATTCTATTGACATTAAGCATACATAATTTTATTATTGTTTTATACGTATCATTATTATTTCATTTTCCTCTCTTTTACATTAGATAATTAGGTAGGTCATGTTCCCCCATTATTACCATTACCCGAATAAACCAAATAAAATTAAAGCTATTAAGAGCCAAATAGAATTGCTAAAGCTCTTGGCTAGCGGTATGACTTTGCGTGAAATTGCAGAAAAAACAGGCAAAAAATATAACAATATAAAAAAAAGAACACAACTTTTATATCTAAAATTTAATGCCTCATCTCGAAAGGATTTAATTAGAATAGCTAAAAAAGAAGGTTTTATAAGTCATAAAGATATAACAAATAAATTTCGTAAAAGATTTGCCAAAAATATTGAAACACTCAACACAAAATCATTGAAAATAGAATTAACAGAACGTGAAATCAAGCATTTGCAATTAAAAAGTCAAGGTGTAAAGCAAAAAGACTTGATAGAGCAATTAGGTTTGTGGAGTTATTACGGCTTAAAACAAAAAGAATTTCATATATGCACTAAGCTTAATTGTAAAAATTTTTTGGAAGCAATTTTTATTGCAAAATCAATGGAAATTATATAAAAATTTAAACATTAATTTATTACCTGTTTTTATTTATACGTTTTGTTCAGAAAGACAATTTATTACTGTTATACATAGGTTTATTTTTTCTTTTTTCTACAACCTTTTTGCCATATGCTAAGTAGACAATTTATGATGCTAAGGCTTATATTTATAATCTGTTAGCTCATAGAGGTAAATTGTAAAATAATTTATCCTTATTTTATGGCATATTTTGCAGAAGATTTTGGTAAAAAAGTAAAAGCTTACAGAAAACTCAAAAACCTGAGTCAGGAAAAGTTGGCTGAAAAACTTGATGTTGCAATGAGAACAATTAATCAATGGGAAAACGGTAAAGCACATCCCAAGCAAAAATCTTTTACTGCATTATGCAAATTCTTAGAAATTCCTGAAAGTGAACTATTATACCATTCACCAATTCAGGAAAATTCATTTTTAAATCAGGTCAATAATATCTGCGCACAAATATCACCAACCAGACACAAACAAGTTATTGAAATTCTTAAAACTTTTGTTGAATAAGCTTTCTATTTAACTAGACAATTTGGCATATTTATTATATAATTGTTTTGCAGGGTAAAAGTAGTACCGCTACTTTTTTACAATAAGTGGAGTAGTTATATTGTCAAATCCACTAGCTTTATTTACCCCCTTAAGCCACAATCTACAATTGGAAAAATGACTAAGAAAGGAGGTAGTTAGCTATGGTTTTCGACAAAATAATAATGCTACTATTCGTAGCAACGCTATTCATAGTAGCAATTAAACTAAATACATAGCGGGGACTAACGGCACTCGACCAAAAGTGCCACCCTGCTTCTTTATTATTTACTATTTTAATATATTTGTCAAGCTTAGCACATAGTGTTTACTTAATATTTGGAAATGCCCAAATTACGCCATCATTACTACGCCAACGTAAATAGCCCGTTTTAGGAGTTTTATCCAAATCAAAAACTGATACCAAAGCCCAGTTTCCGCGAATAGTAGTAAGTTTTATTTGTTTTATATAATTTAATTTTGATACATTTTGAGATAAATCCTCAGCTTTTGCGCGCAAAACTTTTGTATCATCAGGAGCATCTTTCATCAAACGTAATCCGTATTTACGTCCGTAAAGGTTATAAAAATTAAGCCATGGCAAAAACTGCATTCTATCAACCGTTTGTACCCATCCTTTTGCGCGGGTTTGTTTATCATATATAACCTGAACCCATCCATCTTCGTCAATATCAGATACATACAAGAACCCGAGTTTTTTATCATTAATGAGTACAGCAAAAACATTATCAGGCATTGTTTCAGGAGAATATGAAAAATCCATTTTCTTAATAATCTGAGAATTTGCTTCGGGATGTGAAAACAATGTTAACTCTTTATCAGTCTGATACATACCGATTACGCCTTCAGGAATTGAACCAATATAAAACGGCACTGTATCAGCCATTACAGGAAGCATAAATAACATTGCAAGAATTACTAAAAATTTTTTCATCCCAAAATCCTCTTTAAACTATCTTTTAACGGTTCTAATTTTTGAAGTTCGGAGTCCGTATCAATCTCTGCAATATCAATATACAACTTTTCAAACAATGCGTAAAGTATTTTTGCCTGATTACCATATTTTTGAATAGCTGCAAGTGAATCACTTACAAGAAGCAATGCCTCATCTTTAGACACGAGGGCTTTAAAATATCTTGCCGCACAAGTTATATTAAACATTGCTGATTTTTCAGCAGTATTCAGCACATCAGAGTAAATCATTTTTGCTTTTTCTTCAATTCCTATTTTTGAATAAGCATAAGCAATCAATAAATCACAGAACAGCTCCAATTCTTTCTGGTGTAAATCCAGCGCAAGTAATTTTGCCTGATAAATATTTTGAGCAAATCGTTTGTAATCATCTGTAAGCACAGATATTTCCTGTAAAATAAGATAAATAACCTTAGAATATGCGCTAACCTCTTCAATGTTACCTGTTGTATAAACTTTATCAGCAAGGAAATCTCTTACGGCAAGAATACATTCAGCTTCAGGCAGTTCTGAATTGAGAGAAACCGCAACTCTTGAGAAAAATTCTTCTAAATTTTCATCCATTAAAAATAGCTTTGCAAAACCCGCCAACCGGCAAGTTTCCAGCAAATGCGAGACAAAAAGATTTGTAGAAAAACTTGCCGGCTTAATTTTTTCAAGAATTTCAGGCGAAATTACGGATAAAATTTCATCTGCTATATCAGCACAGGTTCTAAAATCACCTACATTATAAAGGATTTCAATATGTACAAGTGATAATAAAAGAAATTTAGTATTAACTGCACCATCTACAATCAGTGTCGGATTTGGCATTCTTGAAAGAATATTATGCAAAAGTCCTAAAGCATCGGTATAATTAGAAGAAATTAAAGCTCCTTGAAGCATTAGGTTTGATAGTTTTACAATCTTTTCATTGTCATTTTCATTAATTGCATCCATCAAAAGCATATTTTCTATAAAATAGATTTTTGCCGGAGAATAACCATAAAGACTCATCAACACATTGTTGTATACTTCTTTTTTATTTTCTTCAATATCTTCTTTGGATACATTTGACTCTATATGTTCTACAAGAGATAAAAATCCCAGACAGTTTTTTAGATATGCATCATAATCCCCTGTTTTGATTGCAAACTGGGAATTTTTCCAGAGGGTTAAATATTCCTCTTTGAAAGCGCCAAGCTTGCCCATGGCAAATGCAAGAGAAGCATTATCAATATTCTTACCGAGTTTAGTAATAATATTTTTCGCAAGAAATTCCTCGGCTGCTTTTTTGAGTGAAGATTTAATTACAGGAAGAATAATAGAAAAATTATTCAAATAAATCACACCATTTTCAACTCTTCCCAATCCTGTTTTTGTAATAGTTTGAGCGTGTTTATCCACGTCTTTTATTCCTAAAAGTGCAAGTGTATCAAATTCAATTCTTGAACCCAATATTGTTGAATATGCAAAAATTAAAGACAAATCCATGTTCTTACTCATTTGTTTAATTCTTGATTTAATTAAACCTTCAAGATTTGATGGAAGAATTACAGATTTTTGACTCTTAACAATAAGTTTGTTTTCAAAATCTAAAAGAACATCGTTATCTTTTAAATATTGAATTGCATTTTCATAATACAAATAAGAGCCGTTAAAATTTTCTTTTATTTTTTCAAAATAAAATGATTGAATAAAGTCTTCCGCATCGGATTTAAGAAACGATAAGCAAGTATCCATTGATGTTTTCGTCAAAACATATTCTGTATAAACAGAGGTTCTCAAAAGTCCTTTAAATTTAGAATGAGCTGCGGTTTCTTTTGAAGTTATAAAAACAAAATTAGGGTTTACTTTTTTGAACTTATCAAAATATAGTTCAAGAGTTTGAATAGAAGTATCGTCAAGGTTTTCAAACCCTTCAACAATAATAACGGTATTTGTTAAAGCTGCGAGGAATTTGTTCCAGGCTTCCATATAAGTAAATCTTGCATCTTCTGAAGTCATTGCCTTAACAGGAACACCATTCAAAAAATCAACAAGCGGTTTAAATTTTGAAGTGTCGTTATAATCTCTAAATAAGGCTTCAAAAAATCCCCATGGTTTATAAGTCATTTCTTCTGTACAAGAGACGGTTAAAACTTTGAAATCCCGAGACTTAAAGAAATCAACCAGCATACCTGTATTTATCCCAAACTCATCTTCTGAACGGATAGAAATAATTTTCGCAATTTTGTTTTTTAATGCCCTGATTAAATCTGCTGATGGAATTCTTTCAAATGTACATTTGGCATTAATATCAAACACTTTGAAAGAATGAATATCTTTCTGCTGCGGTTCTGTTTGTTTTTGTATTTCATGCCTGTTGACATTAATTACAGTGTCATCTGTACGCTCTGAAGGAGGAAGAACATAGGAGTCTAAAAGAACTTCATAAAACATTATCGTATTGCCGTTTTCTTCTACTGAATACAGAGAATCTGTTTTATATTCCTTGCTAACTTCATCACAAACATACTGGTCTAGTACAACTTCTAATCCTTTTAAATATTTTTTCTTTCCTTTATTTACAGATAGAAGTTTTACATTATTTTCATAAACCGTTAATTCCTGAAGTTTTTCTGCTGATTTTTTAACAATCGAAATTGATAGATTAAGAGGTGTTCCCAGTTCCTCTGCTGCATTGTTATTAAGTGTTACAAAAGTATTTATTATTTTCAGAGCAAGACGTACAGCTTTGTTAGAAGAAGTTGCAAGTGAAAGTTCTTTGCACATATTAACAACAAAAATATCTCCATAGGTTATAAAATTACAATCAACTCCTTTGATTTGAGCGAGCAGAAGATTTTTAAGTTTGATATAAAACTTTGTATACAATTCTTTTGATTTTAAAAGTTTTTTAATCCTTTTTAATGAATTGAATTTGATAACCATAGAAGCAAATTCATCAGACTCGCATTCCTGATATGCAAGAGAAGTTTTAAGCGGGAATTTGCATTTCGGACAAATCTCCTTATCAACAGGATAAGTTTTAGCACATTTCGAACATTTTACAAGAATAGTATAACCACATTTTTCACATACAGGAGAATCACCTATTTCCCCGCAATTCGGGCACTCCAAAGCAAGCACCTTATGACATCTCGGACATATGGTAGCATCATCTTTAACTTTTGTGTGGCATTTAGGACATTCCATACTGTAAATATTATAATAAAAATTGTTTAAAGATGAATAATCTATATGCTTTAATTTTTTTATTGTTTGCGCTAAAATTTAGCTAAAACAAAGGAGAAGCCTTTATGATTATTATGATAGCTGTAGCACTTCTTTTAAGTATGGTTTTAAGCCTTCTTTTCGGAGTGCCTTATATAGATTTTTTAAGAAAAAAAACCATTGGACAATATATTCTTGATGTTGCGCCGGAAGCTCACGCTAAAAAAGCCGGCACTCCGACAACCGGCGGAGTTTTTATAATCCTTGCCATTATTATGGCTTCTGTAATAACTCTTCTAATGGCTGAAAAAATGGATAATTCTGCATGGATTATTCTTATAACTTTGTTTTTTATGGCACTAGCCGGATTTCAGGATGATTATTTAAAAATAAAAGGTCACGAAAATAAAGGTTTAAGCCCGAGGGGTAAATTATTAAGACAAATTTTAATCGCGCTAATTCCAACTCTTTATGCTATGCAGACTTATGGGACTGTTTTGACACTCGGTTCAAAAAGTTTTGATATCGGATTTTTATACCCGGTTTTTGCTGTTTTTGTTGTTACAGGCGCCTCAAATGCTTATAACTTAACCGACGGTCTTGACGGGCTTGCTGCTTCCACCGGCATTCCTGCTTTCCTTGCCTGCGGAGTAATTGCTTATTTGAGCGGACATTCTGTTGTAGCAATTGTTTGCGCTGCAGTAATCGGTGCTTCAATAGGTTTTTTAAGATACAACAAACCAAAAGCTCAAGTATTTATGGGAGATACCGGCTCACTTGCATTAGGCGGATTATTAGGAACTCTTGCAATTTTAGGAAGATGTGAACTTTTACTTGCAATCTTTGGCGGGGTTTTTGTTATGGAAACATTATCTGTAATTATGCAAGTTACAAGTTTCAAACTAACAGGAAAAAGAATTTTTAAAATGTCACCAATTCACCACCATTTTGAATTATGCGGACATTCTGAAATAAGAATAGTAAAAGAATTTACGCTTGTTTCTTTAATTTTGGCACTTGCTGCCATAGTTTTATTTAAGATTTTCTAAGAAGGCTATAAAATGGAAAAAGTTTTAATATTAGGTTTATCAAAAAGCGGGATTGCAGCTGCAAAGTTTGCGGTTAAAAACGGGTATGAAGTTTATTTAACTGAATCTAAATCAGAAGTTAATGAAATTGAGGTTCAAAAACTTCGTAGTTTAGGGATTAGTGTTGAATATGGAAAACACTCGGATGAGTTTATTGAAGGAGCTTCTTTTGCCGTAACGAGTCCGGGAATTCCTCCAAAATCAGAAATCTTTAAACGATTAAAAGAAAAAAATATTGAGATAATTTCAGAAGTAGAATTTGCTTACAGAAATTCTGATACTCCTTTTATTGCAATAACAGGTACCAATGGGAAAACAACTACAACAGCATTAGTTTCTCATATTTTGAGCAAGAATTTTAAAGCACCTTATTGTGGAAATATCGGCGTTCCTCCAACATCTTTGATTGAAGATGAAGATATTGATTTCCTTGTTTGTGAAATCTCGTCTTATCAGGCGCAAATGACCGAAGATTTTAAACCTTTCATTTCTTGCTGGACTAATTTTACACCGGACCATATTGATTGGCATGATGGCCTGGAAAACTATTTCAACGCTAAAGCGAAAATATTTCTGGGAAAACAGCGTCCTGAATATGCAATTTTGAACGCTAGCGATGAGAACTTGGCGAAGTTTGCGAAGAAATGTAAGAATGTGGTGATGTTTGATAAGTTGGTTGACACCTCATCCCAACCCTCTCCTCAAGGAGAGGGAGCTGCGAGCTCATGTGGTATCAAGGATGATGCAATTTGGTATGGTGATGAAGAAATAATCAAGCTCGAAGATTGTCCTCTCGTAGGTCATCACAATTACCAGAATATTATGTGCGGTATAATTTGTGCAAAACTTTGCGAAATGGAAAACGAGGATATCAGAAAACAGATTATGTCATTCAAAGCTCCTGAACACAGACTGGAAAAAGTCCGGGAAATAAATGGAATAACCTTTTATAACGATTCAAAAGCAACAAATCCTGAAGCTTCAATTGTTGCAATAAACTCGTTTAATAATGTTAATGTGGCTTTAATTTTAGGCGGACGTGACAAAAACACGGATTTAACCGAAATGTGTCAGTCAATAAACAAACACATAAAAACAGTTTTGCTGATTGGCGAAGCCACAGAAAGATTTGAAGAAAACCTTCTAAAAAACGGTTTTAGTAATATAATTAAAGAAGGTTCTATGGAAGAAGCTATTGACAAAGCAATCAGTTTAAATCCTGATGTGATACTTCTTTCACCGGCTTGTGCAAGTTTCGATATGTTCAAGAGTTACGAACACAGAGGAGATGTTTTCAAAGAGTATGTCTTATCAAAATAATGAACAGTTTAGTACTCAAAATATGCAATCTGACCGACCGCTCCTTGTTGCTGTAATTTTTCTTGTAGTAATCGGACTTATGGCAATATTTTCGGCAAGTGCACCAAAGTGTGTAGAAATGGGAGTTAATCCCGCTCGTTTTTTCTTACAACAATTATTTGGTGTTATTGTCGGATTTATCGGATTAAGATGGTTATCAAATTTTCACTATAAAAAACTAATTACATATACAATCCCATTCACATTTTTTGTAATCATAATGCTTATTCTGGTAAAAGTTGCCGGTGTTACTGTAAACGGTGCACAAAGATGGATTAATATAGCAGGGTTCAGCTTACAGCCTTCAGAATTTGCAAAACCCGCGGTAGTATTGCTTCTTGCCGGAGTATTTTATAGAAATACTGATTTATTAGATAATAACAAAATAGTTACAGCATTTTTACCAATAGCTGTAATGCTTGGTTTAATCTTTTTGCAGCCAAATCTTAGTATGATAATATTACTGGTTTCCACTTCAGCTGCAATCTATGTTTGTGCCGGCGGCTCAATCAAATTATTATTAACAGGTGCTGCTTGTGTAATACCTCTATTATTATTAAAAGGTTTGCGCGGATATCAATCTTCACGTATTACAACATGGTTAAATCCTGAAGCAGACCCTCTTGGAGCTGGTTATAACGTAATACAATCTCTTGTTGCTTTCGCCTCCGGAGGAATGTTCGGTGTTGGTTATGGCGGTTCTAAACAAAAACTTGCATGGCTTCCTGAAGCTCACACAGACTTTATTTTTGCCGTAATCGGAGAAGAATTGGGTTTTGTTGGCTGCATGCTTTTAATTTGTTTATTCTGGACAATCTTACAAAGAGGTTTTATCATCGCGACAAAATGTCAAGATATGTATGGCAAACTTCTGGCTCTTGGATTGACTTTCTCAATCTGTTTTCAAGGTTTTTTAAATATGTGGGTTGCAAGTTCGTTCGTACCGGCAACAGGGGTGCCAATGCCATTTATTAGTTATGGCGGTTCTTCAATTATGGTATCATTATGGATGGTTGGAATTTTATTAAATATCTCAAAAGATAACGTGAAAAGGATAAGGAATTACACTAATGTCAGAAACATATAAAAAAGTCTATTTCGTCACAGGCGGCGGAACAGGCGGACATATTTACCCCGCAATGGCTGTTGCCGATGCTTTGAGTGAAAACGCAAAAGTATATTATGTAGGTAATAAAAGAAATATGGAATTTGAACTTGCAGCCAAAAAAGGTTATAAGTTTTTGCATGTCGGTGTTTCAGGTATGCCAAGAAAACTTAACCCCAAGTTTTTTTACTGGGGAATAAGGCTGGTTAGAGCAATTCTCTATTCTATAAGATACATAAAAAAATACAAACCAAATGCAGTTTTTGCTACAGGCGGCTATGTATCTGCACCAATGATTTTTGCGTGTATTCTTACCAAAACACCTTATATGATGCATGATTGCGATGCAATGCCCGGACTTGTTACAAGAAGATTATGCAAGCGGGCAAAATATGTTTCTTTGGCATTTGACAGGGCAAAGAAATTTATTCCAAACAGACGTTCAATTGTAACAGGAAACCCTATAAGACCTGAATTTGCGACATTATCAAAAGAAGAAGCAAGAAAGAATTTGGAACTGGATAACAAGTTAACTTTATGCGTAATGGGAGGCTCTCAAGGTGCAAAATCAATCAACAATACTGTTGTAGAGATTTTGAAGGAGTTAGCTCAAGATAAAGGTTTGAATGTAATTTTCCAAACCGGTAAGAAAAATTACGATGAAATTATAGAAAAATTAAAACTTATTTATCCCGGTTTTGAGCAAAACAGTAATCTTTTAATAAAACCATATTTTAATGATATGATTTCTGTTTTAAAATCCAGTGACATTGTGGTATCAAGGGCGGGTTCTTTAAGCCTTTCAGAAATTTGTGCTTCTTCAACAGCACCAATTCTTGTTCCTTATCCGCATGCTGCAGCTAATCACCAGAGAATTAATGCAAAATGCCTTTTAGATATGGGAGCTTGTGTCTATATTGAAGACAAAGAACTTGACCCGAACAAGTTAAGAGAAGCTATTCTGGAACTTTTGGATAATCCGGTTAAAATGAATTATCTTAAACAGAACACGTCTCATCTTGCTAGGTTTGATGCAGTTGAAAGAATAGTTGAGTGCTTAGGAAGTTTATAAATGCAGAACCTTCTTTTTGATTTTGATAAAACCTATAAAAAAACCATAATCGGCACAGACGAAGCCGGACGAGGTCCAGGAGCGGGCGGAGTTTTCGCTGCTGCTGTTTATTTTGACAAAATAACCGAAGGTTTGGTAAAAGATTTAGAAATCCTTAACGACTCAAAAAAGCTTACTTCAAAAAAGCGCGAGTCAATTTATGACACAATAAAGAATAACACTATTAACAAAATTGTTTGTGTGGAAGTCGAAGAAATCGAAAAAATAAATATCTTAAATTCTTCTTTAAAAGCAATGAATTTAGCCTGCACAAGTGTTGCAGAACAAATTGGTAAACCTGATATATTAACACTTGTAGATGGAAATAAACTAATCAAAAACTACATTTACCCTCAAGAATTTGTAATTAAAGGGGACTCAAAATCAGCCTCAATAGCTGCTGCAAGCATTTTGGCAAAAGTAACGCGTGACCGATACATGCTGCAATTACATGAAGAATTTCCAATGTACAATTGGGCAAAAAATGCGGGATATTTAACCGCACAACATTTAGAAGCAATCGATAAATACGGGATGTGCAAATACCATCGACCATCATTCTTAAAGAAGCATTTTCTTAAACACCTAATGACGGTGCAATCTGAATAAATGTTCTGACTAAATCAGCGTCCCATTGAGTGCCCGCACCTTCTTCAAGGATTTCAAAGGCTTTTTCTATATTCATGCCTTTTCTGTATGGTCTATCGCTAATCAATGCATGATAAGTGTCCGCAATTGCAACAATTTTCGCCGCAAGCGGGATATCACCGTTTGAAAGTCCCTCCGGATAACCTTTGCCATCAATTCTTTCATGGTGGTATTTTACAATCGGTATTAAATCTCTTAAATTAGGATTTGGCTGTAATACTTTCTCATAACCAATCACCGGGTGCTGTTTCATAATCACCCATTCTTCATCAGAAAGAGGACCTTCTTTTTTAAGCACAGATTCAGGAATACCAATTTTACCTACATCATGAAGCAACGCGCCAAGTGTAATACGTTCAACCTCTTTTTCAGGAAGATTAATTGCACGTGCTAATGCTTCTGAAAATTTAGATACAGAAGTTGAATGACCTTTTGTGTAAGGGTCTTTAGCATCAATAGCACCGGCTAAAGATGTTGCAACTTCCCAAATCCTTGAATCAGAAATATCATGATCTTCGTTGAATTTTTCAATCAATTCTTCTTCAAAATTAATTCCTAATTGAGAATGACGTTTTGAAATAACTTCTGCATAAGATTTCAATGCAATATTATCCCAGAAGTTAAAATCAGAAGAACTGATAATTGCAGACATGCCATCTTTGTAGCCCTTAGCTTTTGAAATATACATTGCTTGCTCTGCTAAGATTAGAAGTTTCTCTTTATCTAAAGTACAATCCGGATAAGTTGCAACACCGACAGAAACCTTAATCGGTCCAATTTCATCTATAAAACAGCAAGATAATGAATATGTCAAATATTCAGCAACATATTTTGCCTGTTCAGAAGAAGTATTAGGTAAAATAATAGCAAGTTCGTCTCCGCCATAACGTCCAGCAATATCACTTTCACGAACATTTTGACGTACTTTTTCAGCTACCAGCTTAATAACTTCATCACCTTTTGCGTGACCAAGTTCTCTGTTTATTTTAGTAATGTTATTTATATCAAGCATCATTACTGATAGCTGCTGCTTATTAATCTTCGCTCTATCAATTTCATTTGTAAGAATTTCCTGGAAACCTCTATGATTATATAAAAGAGTTAAAGTATCAGTATTAATTAACTCATCACTTTTTTCCATTAATTCAAAATTATGAGTTACAAGAGCAATTTGACTCGCTATTAATTGATATAATGCCGTGTTCTGATTAGCGTGCGCATCTTCAATTATAAAAACACCAATACATTTATTAACAGAAATAAGCGGTAAAATCGCTGTTGAATAATTTTTATAATATGAGAGTTTTAAATAATCTTTTTTCTCAACAAATTTAGTTGTACGTTCCTTAAATACCTGTACAATTGGATTTTCTTCATCTTTCAAAAATACTTTAGTTGAAAAATTATTACCTACTTTATCATGCAATTTTAAATTTATGCAATTAGATTTTTCCTTAAACAAACCAATTGCAAAGAAAGAAGAATCAATATTTTGAGTAATAATAGAATAAACTTTATTACAAAAATCAGCAGAATTCACAACATTAGAAATACTAACAAGACTATCAATAACATTTTTATAATTTAATGTTATACCTTTTTCATTATTAAAAACCATGCTTTGAGGATTTAGAAGCTGGTTTACAGAAGGAGTATTTGTCAAAGCGTTTACTTTAGAAACCAATTTGCCTTGAGAGATTGGTGAAGAAACCGGTTTAAAAACGCTCTGCTGCTTTAAATTCTCATTATTATTTACTGCTTGTTTTTTATTCACACTAATTACCTTTTTACCTGAGCTGCCAATTTAAAACATGTGAATATTTATAATTGACTTATTTGAGAAGTTGGTTAAAAAAAGTTTACATAACCTTTAATTAATTTCCACTCGTTATACATACCCTTAATCACATATTAACATTTTTTATAAGATTTTCTAGTGTTTTTTTATATTTTTATTAAAATTATTTACAATCCTTGACTAAATATTTAAAGATGAAAAGGCTGAAGCTTTGAAAATAATGCCGGTTTAGCCATTGAAGTTATTGTTTTAACAGGAATTGCAATTGTAAATGAATTTATTTTATCTGAAATATTATTGACTCCAATTTTACCGCCATGGAATTCTATAATTTTTTTGCACATATACATTTTTATTCCATGACCTACAGTTGAAAATCTCGGATTATTAGAAAACATCCTTCTGCATTCTTCTTCGGTTAAAGGATTGCCTGAATAAGTAATAGAAACTTCCAAATTATCACAAACTCGTTTTACGAAAATTGCTATTTTTTTGTTTCTCCGGGAATAAAAAATTGTTGTTGAAAGCAGATAATGTAATGCTTTTGCCAGCTCTGCTTTATCAGCATAAACAGGTGTTGAAGCATTCATATTAAAATAAAAATCAATATTTTTTTCTTCTGCTTGATAAGAAAGTTTTGAAGAACAATATGAAACTAAATCAGAAAAATTAAATACTTCCTGATTTAAAACTTGTTCTCCATTTTCATATCTGTATGTATTTAAAAGCATATTAATCATATCTAATGAATACTTACAGGACTCATTAATATCTGTTATCAATTCTTCTTGACTATATTTTGATTGAAGCAAATCTAAACCGCGTATTTGTGCAAGGGTTGAAACTCTTATATCATGACTCAAAGTTTTAATAAAATTTTCTCTTTGACTAAAAAGTGCAGACTTCAAAGATAAATTTTTTCTTAATACAAAAAATAAAACTAGAAGTACGATAATAAACAACAAATCTTTTGCAATACTCATGTGACTATTCCTAACTGGCTACATTTTTATACTAACCTATAATCTCAAAATAAAAATTAGCCACAAGGGCATATATTAACCTACCAAGTTGAGCAATTGTCTATGAAGTTTTACATTATGAACTCTTAGATAATCAACGCCTTTTTGTATTAAAGGGTAAGAAAGGGCAAGGGTTAAAACATCTTTTAACTCATTATCACACTCTCCGAGCAAAGACTTTCTGGAAATACCAAGCATTAGAGGTACATTAAAAGATTGAAATTCCTCTATCCTGTTTAAAAGCTCAAAATTATCTTCCTTTTTCTTGCCAAAACCTATACCAACATCAAGGATAATATTTTCTATACCTTTTGATTTAGCATACTCCAGTTTATTTGCCAAACTTAGATAAACATCTTCAACAACATCATTATATACCGGTTTGTCTTCAGTCTTACCCTTTGAATGCTGAATAATTATTCCTGCCCCGTATTCACTAACGACATCAGCAATCAAAGGGTCAAATTCCATGCCTGAAACATCATTTATAAATTTCACGCCATGCTCTAATGCAAAACGTGCAACTTTTGAGCTTCTAGTATCAATACTTACAGAAAAATCACCTTTTTTGATTTCTTCTAAAACCGGTTTAAGACGTTCAATTTGGATTTCATCAGGAACAGGTTCAGCAAAAGGTTTTGTACTTTCTGCTCCAATATCAATTATGTCTGCTCCATCTTCAATAAGTTGATAAAAATGCTCGCATGCCTGTTTTGGATTAAAATATTTACCACCATCAGAAAATGAATTTGGTGTAATATTTAAAATTCCTGCAAGTTTAGTTACTCGTTTTGGCATTAAAAGTTGTTCAAAGATTTCATCAGCTAAATTTGATAACGAAAATGGCTGGTGTTTTAATTTTTCAGCAATCTTTTTTAATTCAGAAAAACTTCCGCCTAATATTGCATTAGATTGCTCAATTTTTCCTGTAATAACTTCTCGATGCACAGCACAATCTGAACCGCAAGCGAGTGCAGTCTGTTTGATAATATTTGCTTGCGCAACCGACAAATCGAAAAGTTTTAATAATTTATATTTGTATTTATCAGAAGCTTTATATCTGTATGCACTGTCAAAACCAATTTTTGCAAGTTCTTTTTCGATATCTTTTGTAACGAGTTGTTTTATCATTTGGAGATTATAACATAGATTTACATTATAAAATATGCTACAATTATAGGCAAAAAATATAAGGAATTTAAAATGGACGAAAATAAAATTATTATAACAGTTTCAGGCACAGATAAAACAGGTATTGTAGCAGCTGTTTCAACTTTACTTGCAAAACATTCGGTTAACATTGAAGATATCAAGCAAACATTAATGCAAGGTCATTTTGTAATGTTTATGCTTTGTGATATTAAAAATGCAAATGTTAATTTCAAAGATTTAAAAAATACTCTTATTGAAGAAGGTAACAAATTGGAACTCGAAATCTGGGTTCAGAAAAAAGGAATTTTTGAAAAGTTGAACACTATTTAAATTAAGGGACGGTTGACATTCCATATAACTACCGGCTTATTATCCTTCTACATGTCAACCTTATGAACAAGCTCAAAACTGGTTCAGACCGGTTGCTAAAAAAGCTTGTTTGTAATAAAATTGACTTGTCGAAATGTGTATTATTTACAATATTAATTTTTGTAACATGTTTATTCAAACTGCTGAATAAAAGGCAAAAAAAATCTTTATGATTTTTTTATATATGTATGAAGGAGTAACGGTCGTGTTTGTAAATAAAATTGGTAACGGGTTTAAAAATCAGCAAGTTTTTAAGGGATATCAACATGAAATAGATGATACTGGAAGAAATGTTATGCGTTTCAACTATCCGTTTAATTATGCAGATGACAAATATCATGTTGAGTTTTACAATGTTAAACGCAACCCTAAAAGAACGACCGGCTTTGAAGTTATTGGCGACAAACCTGTTGGTTCCTATGAACTTAAAGAAGGCGGCATTAGAGTAAACCTTCGTGATATGGCTGATTTACAAACAGATGAAGCCTTTGCATATAAAATCGTTCAATATGGACACCAAACCCTTCAAGATACAGGCTTTCAGGAAGATGGGCTTACTCTTATAACAACACGCGGTACAACTCCAATGGTTCAAGGTCCCGGGATTTTGAGCATGCCTGATTTACATAGACCAGGTGCTTACTTCGACAAAAAAACCGGTAAAGTTATCTATGATATTAATAAACAAAAAGAAGCTGAAGGTGTTATTAGAAACTTTGCAAATGCAATGGGTGGAAACCTTGCCGGTTACATTTATGATTTAAACCAACTTAAAGGTTCTGAAGGACCTAAAATTTTAAAAGATGTGAAAGTATTTTTCTCGACTCCTGTTGCCGGCGGTGACAGCCGTTCTGCTTTTCGTTACTGGAACCAAAACAATATGCAGATTGATCCTGGAATGGGAACAACCGAAAATTATGCTGATTTTATGAAAAAGCTTTATCAAAACGGGAAGATATTTGTTTATGATGGTACTTTTACTTCAGAAGGTTTAGAAGGTATTCACTTCCAATACGCATTAAGACATGCTGATAAAAACCCTCAAACATATCACTGGTTTAGAATGACAGGACTTAAAAATGCTCCTTTAGGTTTCGGCGTTGTTCCTAAACATGCAGAAAATTTACGACACAAAGTTATAAACGCTCCTTCAATTTACGATCCTGAAACACGGGAAGTAAAAAAGAACCCTAATTATAATTCAAATAAAGAAACATTAATTCAGCTTTATGATGCTTCACAAGTTACAGATGAACAAGTTGCTGATTTAGATAAACCGATTGATACATACAAGAAATTAAAATCAGGTACTCCTCTTGATATCAATTCACATGACGATACTATCATCAGTTATGTATTTGAAGTTAATCCGAAAGAGTACACAAAACGTCTCGAAGTTTTGAGAGACCACAATAAAGGACTTGAGACTCCTGTTGTACAAAATTCTCCAGAAGGAACATTACTTGTAGCACAGTTCTCGAACTTCAAATTCATCAAAAAAACCGAAGGCGGATTTGTAACATGGGATGCTAACACCGATATGGTAAAAATGAATTACCATATTTCAGGCTATGATGAAAAAATCCTAAAATCTATTGTTGACCGTTCACAAAGAGATTATGAAACAATGCTGACCGAAAGAGGTTCTTATGAAGTTCAAGACCTTGCATTACAAGCTGCAAGATATTGGACAAATAAAACAAAATCCGTTCAAACACTTTACACTGCTCAAACTCTTCAAAGCAGCGTAATTCAAAAAGCAATTGACGATTTGAAAGCAAAAGGTGGAATGGATGAAGATGATATTCCATCTGCAGCAGTAAAATCCGTAATTGATAAACTGATTGCTGACGGCGAACTTCCAAAAGAAGCAGAACTAACAGATGATGCTATCTACAATATTCTGAATAACTACTACAGGCTTGAAAGAAATGGTATTCTTGAAAAAGATGATATAACTGTTAAATCATTAATGCAGCTTCCTCTTGATTCAATTGAAGTCGGTCAAAACGTTGCCGGTGTACTTTCAACATCGTTCTTTTCAAATAGAGCAACGGACAAAGATACTATTGGGCTTACAAGATTTGATTTAATGAAAAAAGGTGAACCTCATTTAGTTGAGACTTATGCTGAAAACTATATGAGAATGAATAATATTTATAAAAATGAATTAAAGAATTTTGCAGACCTTATTATCGAAAAAGTTAATGAAACATCAAGTGAAAAGCTTCTTGATTCTAACGGCAAATACACACCTTACGGTGAATACGTAATTGAGTTAATGGGTCAAGACATTACCAAATATGCTTTATTAAAAGCACTTGGCGGCGATAATACTGAAGCCTGGTATTTTGAAGATGGCACCATAACATATGATTACGATAAAATAAGAGAAAATACTACTCTTAAGACATTAGGCATACGCGCCCATAACCCTGCTGATGAAGCAGCTGAACTTAGAAAAAAAATAGAACATGGGTTAAAGAAACTTAAAACAGAAGATATAGAATTTGTTGCAAAATCTATTTCACAAAGGATTGCCGGCACAAATCTTCAAAGTTTCAGATTATCAGAAGCAATGGTTAGAAAATCAGGACTTGGTCTTGCATGGAGATTAGATGCAGCAAAAGATGTTATCGATATGGATGCTGTAAGAAACGGTGATTTAACTTTCGATCAAGCTTGGGATCAGGTTATTGAATTCTGGTCAAAATTTGTTCAAGTTGTTAAAAAAGAAAATCCTAATGCTTACATTGTTGCAGAAATTACAGACGTAGAAGAATTAATGCAAGCAATGTTCGGAGACAAAGTTAATCTTTATGATGGAATTGATACAGGAAGCAACAAATACCGTTCTGTACCTGAAGCTATGAAGCAATTCTATTTACAAACAGGTGTTACATCCGAAGCCGGATATTCTTATACGTTCACAAACTTATTAAAAGTTTTCTCTCATGAGTTTGAAACAGGTAAATCTACCGGTTCAATATCAGGATTTATGAACGATTTTCATCAAATCCTAAAAGAAAGAGGCGTGGACTACATAAGAAACCTTTGGACATTTGCAGACAACCACGATAAACCTAGTGTAATACACGGTATGGCTCTTAATATGCCGTTATTCTACGCTAATTTTGAAGAAGATGGCTGGGCAAGAGAATTTGCAATGCAGCTTTTAACAAATGCTGATAATAATAAAGATTTACCATTAGAAGCTAAGTTCTTTTTACATGATCCTAAATATTACAGATTAACAAGCTCAAAAGCTGTTGCAATGAGCAAATTAATGCATGATTGTATTGAAGCTTTAGATGTTGATGATAGTAAAAAGAAATTATTAAAACATGCAGTTTCTAATTTAACTAATGGCAATCACCTTGGACAAGGACCGGACTTTAAACTTGCATTTGATAATGTTAAAGCTGTTTCAAGTATGGAAGGAGCTTTAACCGATATACTTACAAAAGCAGAAATTTTACTTTCATCTGAAGACTTTAATAGAGTTCTTGAAAAGGCTAATGAGGTAATTGATGGATATTTTACAGACAAAAACCCTAATTCAACAGAAAACATCGAACGTATTAAATTACTTTTAAGCGGTAACTCTGCTAATCCAAGTACTTGCAGCGAAAACGACTTTTCACAATACAGCTTATATACGGTTGCTATTGCCGGAGCAATTAGAGAAGCATTGCACTCTGCTTTAGATAACGATACTGCAAAAAGAGCATGGAATGCTCAAAGAGATTATATTAAACAATATAATGAAGCATTTATAAAAAAACAGCAAGAAACACTTCCTTTTGAAGAAGATTCTCATATCTCAATGAAAAAGAATGGATATGGAGCAAAGGATTTTGAAACAGTTATTAAAATGATAATTGAAGAAGCAGAATATCTTGCACGTAAAGAAAATAAACTTGAAACTAAAAAGCATTTTGAAGATTCTGATAAAATACTTGCAGAACTTTTCCGCTCATCAACAGAGCCTGCCGTAAAAAAAGCAGTTATGTATGCTTCATTCTTATCTGCATTACCTGGAATACCAACAATATTTATAAGAGATATGCTTGGGGCACTCGGTTGGGATGAAAAAGCAAAAAATATAGATTTACAAAATAGAAATGCTGTAGTTTGGTCTGAATTAGAAGAAGGACCTCTAAAAGAATACAGAAACGAAATTCTTAACGCATTTTTAGAAGCAATGCAAATCCGAACAAATGGCGGAGAAGCTCTTAATAATGGAACTCCATACAGAGCATATACTTCTAGTAGTGAAATTCCTGCAATACTTATGCAAAACGGATATGGCGATATGAGCGTATCTGTATTTGATGCCTCAGGAGTTAATAATCAAAATCATAGAGCAATGCCTTACACGCCAGATCATGGCATTGACTACATTCTGCTTGGAGCCGGATTATCTCTTCCTATTGGTTTAGAATTTATGAATACAAATGGAAAAGACTTAGCAACTTATGTAGTAGATAATATTTACAACAAAGAAGGACAATGCATTGGCCGTGGTATCAAAGTTAAAAACGGTTCATATATTGCTCTGAACAAAGATACATTAAGAAATGGTGTGATGGTATTGAAACATACGGCAAAAAGACTTGCTTTCAGAGGTAACTCTAAACAAATTAATAAACAATACAACATTGTTTCAAACCCATATAAGAAAGTTGAAACACCTGAAGAAGGACAAAATTTATCGATTATAGCAAAATAAAACACAAGGAAATATGAGAGTACAGGCAATCAATAACACTATAGTTAATATAAATAGCAGACAAATTAAAAACAAAGTAATATCACAAACAGGAACTATTGATAAACCGGTGAGTGATGTTGTTGCGGCACAAAATATAGCTTTTCACGGATTACTTGATAGTAAACCTAGTTTATCTGAACGATTTAAGTATGGTTTGGAAGCTCTTGATGGGAATACCCTATTTATTGTCACATCAAATGAACAAGATTCTAACAGAAAATTAAAAGAATTTTCTTCAAAAATTGATATTCCTGTAACTCAAATATATACACTTGTAGTAAAAGATGAAGAATTAAAAAATGATCGTCAATTAAACGCTAATTTTACTATTTTCAAAAAAGGAAATGAATATTATGCACTTAATCTTGGACCGACTTGGGGATTAACAATAGAAAACCCAAATGAAAAGCATTCTTTAAAAAACCACCACAGTGTTGGTGAACTTACAAGATTAAATTCTGGAGAAGCCATTGAAACAGGAGAAACTATCTGGAGCAATGAAACCCATAAGTTTATCTTTAATCCTCCATATAGATATAACCCGTCAAATGCACAGAAATACTTAGGCTATAAATCTGCATTATCAAATGCTAATGATATAGAAAGTTTTAACCAAAGAACAATTTCATCTCTTACAGAAACAAAAAAACAAAAAAATGCCGGCAAAACAAAATATTTTCATTTCTCTGATGTTGGCGGATTAGATGATGTTATTACAGAATTAAGAAAATTTGTAATCCGTCCGGCTAAATATCCTGAAGTATTTGAAAATGTAAGACTGAACAAAGGTATTCTTCTATATGGCCCGCCAAGATGCGGGAAGACTTTACTGGGTAAAGCTCTTGCAAACGAAGCCGGACTTGGCTGGTGGTATAAAAATGCCAATGAGTTTAAAAGCGGAGTTGTAGGAAGTTCTGAACAAAGTGTAAGAAATTATTTTCAAGCAATAATGAAAGAACCGGGAGTTCTTTTTATAGATGAATTTGATGCCATAGCAAAAAGTCGTGACGGTTCAAGTAATGCACGTTACGATGATTCACTAGTAAACCAGCTTTTAGGGTGTATGAGTGATTTAGAAAAGAGTGATACCATTTCTTTTGTTATTGCAGCTACTAACAGAAAAGATTTATTAGATGACGCAATGGTTGCCTCTGGAAGATTTGGCTTACATCTTGAAGTTCCTATACCAAATGAACAGGCACTGGAATCGATTTTCAATATCCATGCAAAAGGCAAAAGTTTTGATGATGATGTATCTTTACCAGAACTTATTACTAAAATGAAAGAATGGGAATTTAACGGCTCTGATGTTGCAGAACTAATTACTATCGGTTACTTTAATGCACTGGAGAGATTAGGAATAAATGCTAAAATGGATGCTGGAACATTCAGTTCAAGAGATTTACAATTAATCTCAATTGCAAAAACTGATTTATTGGATGCTTTAAAGAAAATTGCAACTCAAAAGATTGCGCGCTAATTCTATAGCTTCGTTTCGGATTTGAGGATTTTCCCAAAAATCGTTTGTTTCAATTTGAGATTTAACAATTTTTCTTGCCCAAGAACCTATTGCAATACCTTGATAATTAATATCACATTGTTTGCATAATTCAGCTGTTTTAGAATTAGTACCTCCTGAAACCACAATATGAACCGGCAAGTTTGCATTCTGGATAATTTCAGCCATAGCCACTGCCTGTAGAGTTGTTTTGTAAGTATCATCAGCACCGCTCATAGGAATTCCATCTGCCTGAATGATTGTTGTATAAGGTTCTCTATATTTTATCATTTCAGTAATACGGGAAAGCACTTCTTTGTTGCCAAAATTTTCTCTATCAATACAGATTGATGCAAGTTTCGGTTTACATTCATTTATAATTTGCCATTTGTAATCCAAATCTTTTTTATCATGCCCCATTATATGCAGTTCAAGAATTTCAACACCGTTTTCTACCATATAAGGTAAAATTTCACGTACATTAACATCTTTATCAACCATTCTAATTGCATTAACCGGACATTTTTTAAAACATATCCCACAACCAATACACTTTTTTTCGTCAATGATAATAGAAGAATATATCGCGCCATTAGGACAATTTCTAAAACAAGTACCGCATTTTATACAAGAAGAATTAATTTGCGCCTTAGAAATATGCGGATCACCTTTAATTCCAACAGACACGCAGAAATGAATATCATTTTTTCCTGCAAATTCAGCTCCGGCTTTTGCTGCTTCCAGAATTTCTTTTCTTGCCGAGATATCAAAAACTTTACAACTCGCATTAGCGTAAATATAAACAAGACGTTTTACAGACTCTGCATCTTCGTTACCGGCTCCACAGACGAGTTTAAAAAAAGGAAATATATTAAGCTTGTTGTCCAACTTCCCAGCCAAATATATTTACCCCCTAAAATCCGATAGCATAGTTAAAAACCTTTTTCTTCACAGGTTTTGGGATTGAATTAGGGTCAACAGTTATTTCTTGAGTTTCAATAACCTGACCGGCTCTTTGAAGCATGTTATTTTTTTCTAAAGTTTTATCAACATTATTGAAGGATTTTAAGGTATCCAGTTTATTTTGTAATTCTGCATTTTCATTATTCAATAAAACAGTTTGGCGGCTAAGGTCGTTTAATTTAACTTCACAAGTTATAACAAAATAATAACTAATAATAACAAGACCAATTAAAAGTCCCATAATTATACATAACATTTTATTAAAACGCTTAATTGCCATTTGTTTAACTACATTCTCCTTTGGAAAGTACCCTTCTATTATACTATTATTTACCAAATTTTGAACAGATTTATCTACAAAAGATTTTTTTTCATAAGGACTTACTGCTTCTTTTGAGAACCTTTGGATTAAAAGGTTCAGAACATTCTTCTCTTCTTCTCTCTTGTAAGGCTGATTGTTGTTATAACTTTTTAAAGCGTAAACCAAATAACCTACTCCCAAATAAACATTTAGGAAATACACCTCGCAATTCTCAATTTAGCACTACGTGATGGTGGATTTTCCTTTATCTCCTCGTCCGACGCTTCTATTGGCTTTTTATTAACAAGCTCTATTTTTGGCGGCGGGCATTTGCAAATCATATCATTGCATCTGCACTTTTGGCTCTCAAACTTAAAGAATTTTTTTACAATTCTATCCTCTAATGAATGAAAACTGATTACTGAAATTATACCATCAACATCTAATAAATCCAATATATCCTGTAGTACAATATTTACATTTTTTAACTCATTATTTACTTCAATTCTGATTGCCTGAAACACTCTGGTTGCGGGATGTATAGAAGATTTAATCTTTGGAACGGCACTTACAATAAGAGAAGCAAGTTCACCGGTGGTTTCTATTTTCTTTTTAGCACGGACTTCAACTATTTTCTTCGCAATTCTCTTAGAAAATCTTTCTTCACCATATTCAGAAAATATTCTGACTAAATCCTCTTCTTTATACGTGTTTACGACATCATAAGCAGAAAAATCTGCTTCCATATTAAATCTCATGTCAAGAGGAGCATCTTTAGAAAAAGAAAAACCGCGTTCAGCTTTAGTTAACTGATGATAAGAAGCGCCTAAATCAAGAAGCACTCCGCCTGTAATCTTATCAATACCAAGTTTTTTAAGTTCTTGTTTAATATTTGTATAAGATGATTTTACAATGGTAAGATTTGAATAATCTTTCAAACGCTCACGAGAATGCGCAATTGCCTCATCATCAATATCAAAAGAAATCAAACGACCATTAGGAGAAATCCTTTTTAAGATTAATTCACTATGACCGCCTCCGCCAAGAGTACAATCAACATAAATTTTACCATCTTTGCATTCAAGCGCATCAACAGCTTCATTAAGCATTACCGTGTAGTGTTTAAAATCGTCCATTATATTCCCATTGCATTAATTTCACTATAAGCATTTAAAATTCTATTTCTGATTTGTATAGCCATTTGCATACTCAATTCAGCTTTTTCTGCAGCAATCATAGCCTCGTGAATACTGGTTGGGCCGCCCATTGCAATATCTTCCTGCATTCTATCCGCTTCAATCTTTGCTTTATTAACAGCTTCCAAACCATTGCCAAAACTTGCTCCAATTTTGTCCATAAAATTCCCCATGCCTGTAGGGTCATTCTTATCTTTCATTGGAACTGTTTTTGAAGCAGTATCAAGAGCCTGTGAAAAATCAACAGCTTGAGCTTCCAACTCAAAAGAAGCCTGTCCTTGTAGAAACCGGTTATAATCATTTATTCCATTCATGTTGAATTCATTATTGAACCCGTTTATTGCTGTTGAAAACTCCATTGACATTAAAACTTACCTCTTTTTATATATTCATTGCGCTTTGCATCATTGTCTTTACGTTCTCTGCTACGGTTGCGTTGGCTTCATATGCACGTGATGCCGCAATCATATCCACCATTTCTTCAACAATATTGACATTTGGAAGGTCAACATAACCCTCTTCATCAGCATCAGGATGGGATGGATCATAAATCGTTTTTATTCCATCTTCACGCTCATAAATCTGCTCAACCTGTACCCCGCCTGTTACAAGCCCGTTATTAAGAGCAACAGAGGCATTAATAAGCATATTCCCGGTTTTAGGATCAAACTGTGCATCCGGATTATTGCTCGAAAAATTTGAAAACCCACGGTTCACATTATCTTCATAAATAGTTCTAAAAGAAACATCTTTCTTAATATAAACCCCTTTTGAGCCATCAGGTTTACGAGTAGTATGGATATTTGCAATATTACTTGCTATTGTGTCCATTTTAACCCTTTGAGCAGTCATGCCCGAACCTGCTATATCAAATATATTAAAACTCATGATTTATTTTCCCCTATTGTCCCTGAATTGCGTTACGCAATCCGCTAAACTGTCGTCTTTCAAGGTTTGAAAGTACAAGATATTTCGTACCCGTTTTGGACAAATCCATCATCTCACGTTCCAACTCAACATTATTACCATCAATATTTGAACCACTGTAAATATCTGTCACATATTGAGGCTTAAACTCATCAAAAGAATTAGATTTCAAATATGCTTTCTCTTGCTGGGTTGGAGTTCTGTAAGTATGAACTTCGCCCGTAAAAACATCCACATTTGGCGGCACATATTCAATACTGTTCTGACCTTTTATAAAGTCTTTTAAATCCTCTTTTTCAATAATCTCATTAAGCTGACTTTCAAATGCAACTTCTTTTCTCTGATAATCAGGAGTCATAGCATTGGCAATATTTGAAGAAATAGCCTGCTGTCTGTCCATAAGACCATTCATACCAAGACGGGTTATTTCCATAGTTCTGGAAGTAATTAAATCCATGATTTATATCCCTCCTAATTTAATTGTAAACTCTGTGTAATCTTCCGTCGAACGTGAAAGCTCAATTGAACCCATTTGCTCTTCAATAGACTTTTTACAAATCCAAAGTCCAAGCCCTGTACCTGTTGATTTTGTCGTAAATCCTTCATTGAATATTTTTTCAGGTTCTTTTATTCCTGATGCATTATTGGAAACAAGGATATTGACAAAATCTTCGTTTTTTTCAGCCTTAATCTTAATATACTTACCATTTTGAAGGGTTTCTGAGTCAAATGCTTCTGAGGCGTTTTTAACTAAATTAATTATTACACCCAGCAATTTGTCATAATCAGCCATTGCTGTAATATCATCAGTTTCAACTTGAAGTTCAATTTCTTTACCTTCTAAGTAAACTCCAGCCAACTCAACAGCCTCTTGAACAAGTTCACGAATTAAAACAGGTTTGAGTTCTGAATTTTCTTTAGTTTTCAGTGCTAACAAGGAATTACCCGCCATTCTTATTGCTTTAGAAATCGTATTAAGAGAGGCAAGAACGCTTTCATCACCTGTTTTTTTACGTATAATTTCTGTATATAAATCTACTATTGAAAGCTGATTACGGACTTCATGCGCAATTACCCGGGCTTTTCTTGCCGCATAATCACCATCCCGAAGTGTTTCAGCAGTTTTTTCGGCAAACCCGAGAACTGCATCATCAGCTGCATCAACCATATTATCAAGAAGTCTTCTTATCGAAGCATTTAGAAGAATATTGTCACGTCTATCCGGCGTGAATTTTTCCTGATAAGGTGTAATATCTATTTTAGAGTTTCTTTTGATAATATCCAGCGGTTCATTTTGAAGTTTTGAGTTATATAAAGAATAATATCTTACAGTGTTTTTGTCACCTGTAAAATTATCCCAGAGGAGAATAGAAACATATCTGTGTGTCATTACACAAATAAATTCAGTATTTGCCCAAACTTTCTCAACTAGATTGCCCGCCTCATCAGAATAATTGATTGATTCAATCTCTGAAAACTCCAGACGTTTAATAAGACCTTGCAGCCCTTCTTTGTTATCTATTCTATAGAAAACTACACCGCTTTCAGGCGCATCCAATAAAGGCTCAAGTGCAGAACGAACTAAACACTTAAGTGTTTGGCGAGACAAGAATTTATTATCTTGTGTTTCTATAAGTTCTTTTAAATAATTCTGCTGTCTTACTATTTTTTTCATTATTAAACCTTATGCACTGATTTTAATTTTCTTAGATAAAAATCCGTTATTAATTGCATATAAAACAGCTTGAGTTCTATCATTTACTTGCAATTTTTGGAAAATATTGTTTACGTGTGTCTTAACTGTTGTTTCAGAGATAAACAATTTATTAGCCACACCTTTATATGTAATACCTTGAGTAAGCAGTTCCAAAACTTCTTCTTCTCTTTGAGTAAGGTATGATAAAAGATTTTCTTCTTCTACTTCTTGTTTTGAGTTTTCTTCTCTGAAAGATTGTTGGAAATATTCAAAGAAACGAGAAGTTAAAGCAAGTGGAAGATAGATTTTACCGCTAAGAACTTCTTCTATCGCATAAATCAATTGAGCAGAAGCCATAGTTTTAAGAACATATCCTTTAGCACCGATTTTCATTGCTCTAAAAATCAAATCTGCATCATCATAACCTGAAAGAGCAAGAACTTTTGTATCCAAATCCAATTTACCGATTTCAATAATACCTTGAAGACCGTCTTTATCAGGCATATTCATATCTAAAAGAACGATATCAGGCTGATATTTTTTGATTAAATTTAAACCAACAGTAACATTTGTAGCGATACCTACAACATCAAAAGTTCCTTCTAGGTTTAATAATTCACGAATACCGACTAAGTGTTCATAATTATCATCAATAAGCAACACTTTAGACTTTTTCTTAAACTCACGTCTCATACTCTCTTTTCTCCCCTTTATAAATTAAATTGATTAAAAATCTACCATCTCCACTAAATATATTACATTCTTTTAGAGGAGTGTTTCATCAATAAAAAGATTGATTTTAGGGCTTTTCAGCTCGATTGAGAGATTTAGACCAAAGGATTTATAAAGAGGATAAAACTAAATAAAGATGGGCTTTTTAGCCATGCTGAACCTTGAATTCAAATCTACAATAAAAAGTGTAGTCAAAAAAGATGAGTATCCCCCAGTTAGACTAATATAACAGAAGGGGATGTTTCTACGAAACATCCCCCAACTTATTCATTATCAATTATCTTGTTGGTTCTTCTTCCTTTTCAGGTTTTATTGGTTCAGGTGTTTCTTCAGGAAGTCCGTCACCTGTAGTAGGAGGAAGTGCTGTATCTTCCGGCGCTTCAACATCATCAGGGATTTCAAGCTCAAGGTCTTCAACCCCTGTCATATGACCGTCGAAAGCATCGATTTCTTCGTCATACATATCCATTGTTTCAGTGTTGAAAGATTGAGTATCTTTTCTCATATCAATTTCTGTACCGACTTCACCCGCCCATTTAATTTGTTCAGCAACACCAACTCCGGACATAGCAGCACCGGCGCCACCCATTGCCGCAAAAGCCCAAGCCCAAGCAGTAGCTCCAAATGCCCATGAACCTGATGCTGCAAATACCCCAGCTTGATAAGCTGCTTTAGCACTGGAAATTGCATTTAATCCTTGAGCTGCAGCTTCTACATAGCACATTGTTCTGGTTGCGGAATCAAAACTTTCTGCGAAATCAGTTGTACCTTCAACCTCGCCCATAGTTTCAGCTGCATAGTCATAGCCTTCTTGATATGAGCCCATATCTTCATAGATTTCACCAACTAAATCTGT
>CAJTWU010000013.1:37832-52481 GCA_910579975.1 uncultured Vampirovibrio sp. | reverse complement strand
AACAATATTTTATGGACAAACGGCTGTCCTTCTAATAGGTCTAAAAAACCTACTAATACTCAATCTTGTACCGGTTCTATTGTTGATAACGGATACAAAATACTCTATGCATATAATTCTTTATAAAAAAAGAGCCGATTTAATCGGCTCTTTTTTATTTCTAATAAACAGGAATATCAATTGGATTTATCAATTTAACAGTAATAATATCACCAGTATTAATATTTACTTCTTTACCTTTTCTAAACATATCTGCAACGCTATCACCAACAAAATATCCAACCCCGCCTAAGAATCCGCCTATTGCGCAGAAAGGTGTTGTTAAGTATTGCATGCCCGGAGCCGTATCACCGGCTTTCATTCCATATTCTGTAGTGCTTTTAGTAATTTCTACTCCGCGATTGTAATTTGCTTTGACCGCTTCTCCATAACCAAGGTTTTTGTATAAACCTCCGTCATAGTAAATATTTTCAAATTGACAAACAGCCATATCAAGAGGGATTTGTCTTCCAGTTGGAGTAACTACATGATCAAAATCAAGGTATAATTTTGCTCCGCGTGAAAATCTTTTTGCAGTTTTAACTTCATTTATGCTTCCTCGAACAACAGTTCCGGCAGGAATAATAACTCCTGTATCAGAAGTTTGTTCATTTTTAATAGTTGCAGTAAATGAGTCTCCCATGCCTCCTGAATAAGTTCCAACCGGCTGTAAAAACTCAAGCTGAAAAACTGTTCCAGCAGGAATTCTTTTTGTTCTTGCATCAGCCTTAAATGTACCGGCTTGAACACTCGATAAGCTTAAAGATAATGCAACAGCACCTAAAATTAAACTTTTTATATAATTCATAATTTTCCCCTTCTTTTCAATGTTAGTATATCACCCGCGGGGTAAAAGTTCAATCTATCTTTTCTTAATAAGTTCAGAGGCAACAATTGCTGTAATAGGTACGCATATGACAATTGCAATACTTCCTATAAGAGCTGATGATATTTCTGTAACAACCTGATTTAGGTTAAGAAATTTTTGTAAATCAATATTAGAAGCAAGCATTATTAAAGGTAGTGAACCTCCAAGATAAACTAAAATTAAAGTATTTGCCATTGTTCCTATAATATCTCTTCCCACATTCATTCCACAGGTGAATAATTCTTTAACTGTTTTAGTGTTATCAACTTCATAAATCTCATTAATTGTACTCGCAATAGACATTCCAACATCCATTACTGCACCAAGGGTTGCAAGCATCATTGTGGAAATTATTATAGCAACAAAATCAAGTTCTGGATGAGCTGCAAATAAAAACATTGAGTTTTCGTTGCTAAAGCCTGTAAGTGAAGCTGTTTTTACAGTTAAAAAAGATAAAATACCGGCAATAAGTAAACTTAATACACATCCTAATGTAGCAGAAGTGCTCTTTTTGTTAAATCCGCCAACTAAGTACATCGTTAAAGCCGTTGATATTAAACAAACAAGAACAGTTCCTAAAACAGGATGCAGTCCGGCTAATATCATTGGGCTAAGTAAATTAAAAATTAAAATACAGGTTACAATAATTGATACAAGACTCAACAATCCTTTTTTTCTTCCTACATAAATTAACAGTCCGCAAAATAGTAAAGAAAGCCATACTAATGTATGTGAACGCTGTATGTCTTCTATTGAAAAAACAAGTCCATCCCCTTCGTCTTCAACATGTAAGATAACTTTATCCCCTTTTTTTAATTTAATATCATAATAAGGGTTGCCTGTAAGAATATTATCGATAAGAACCAAATTCCCATCTTTTAACTTGATTTCAACTTCTTGTTTTGTTTGGGCTGCTTCCTCATCTATATCTATGTAGGTTATTTTTTGAATAATACCTGTTTGAGAGGGTAGAATTTTTGCTTCATTTTCTGCTAAAGCAAACCCCAATGTTGAAAAAAATATCACTAATATTAAAAAAAACTTTTTCATAATTCTACCTCTAGAATAGATTAATTTGTTCAGACGGAGCCTTAAACCCTAAGTGTCTGTATCCTTCAGGTGAAACTTTTCTTCCTCTTGGTGTTCTTTGCAAAAAACCGGCTTGTAAAAGGTATGGTTCACACACATCCTCAATAGTCCGAACATCTTCACTCAAAGCTGCTGCAATAGTTTCAACTCCAACAGGTCCACCGTCATATTTTTTGATAATAAGATTTAACAGTGCTCTATCTGTAGTATCAAGACCAAATGTATCAATTTTCAGAATGTCTAATGATTCATTTGCAACTCTTTCATCAATTATTCCATCATATTTTACAATTGCAAAGTCTGAGACACGTTTAATAAGTCTGTTTGCTATTCTCGGAGTTCCACGAGAACGTCTTGCAATTGCTTTTGCACCTTCTTCAGTAATTTTTATTTCTAAAATTTTTGCAGTTCTTGTAACAACTTTCGCAAGCTCTTCTACAGTATAAAATTCCAGACGATGTATCATTCCAAATCTATCTCTAAGCGGGCTTGAAAGCTCACCGGCTTTTGTGGTGGCTCCTATTAAAGTAAATTTTGGAATAGGCACTCTCAAGGTCTTTGCAGTTTGACTCTTGCCTGTTGTCATATCTAAAGTAAAATCTTCCATTGCCGGATAAAGAATTTCTTCAGCCACTTTATTTAAACGATGGATTTCATCAATAAAAAGTATTTCTCCGCCTTTTAAAGACATTAATATTCCAATAATATCTCTGGGACGCTCAAGAGCTGGTGCTGATGTAATTCTGATTTCCACACCCATTTGAGAAGCAATAACTCCAGCTATAGTTGTTTTTCCCAATCCGGGCGGACCATAAAAAAGTAAATGGTCTAAAGGTTTGCCGCGTTTTTTTGCCGCCTCCAGAGTAATTTTAAGAGTTTCTTTTAATTCTCCTTGTCCAATATAACTATCAAAGTCTTTTGGGCGAATTGAATTTTCAAAGCTCTTGTCATACTCGATTGATTCTGCTTTAATGTTTGGATTTTTTATACCTTTCGGTCTTGAAGTTTTATCATCGTCTGAAATAATTGCCATAACACAATGATAACATGTGAAAATTAGAACTCCAATTGTAACGTAATGTAACAATTTTCTTCAAGTTCCTAAAGTTTTAGCCTTTAAATGCCGTAAATACTATTAAGGAAAACGAAAAGGAACGGTACACAATGGGAATGGCAGCGTCACAAGCTAGACTTCTATCTTTGACAAGCAGACTCCATGATGTTGAGCTAAGAGCTCAAGCAATCGAGTCTCAAAAGATAGCCCTTGCAACTCAAAAAGATGAGTTGTACGAAAACTACTGTGAAGCTTTAGATGCTACTAAATTTCAAGTTGCGTTTACCGGTGCTGATGGAACAGGAAAGAACTGGGAGATTGCAAGCTTTAAAAACTTGTGTACTTATATGGGCAAAGAAAGATGGCAAGACTATGCCCTTAAAGATAATAAATCCGGTCTTTTAATTGAATCAGAAGAAGTTGTTGAAAATTACAAAAAATATAGCGGTGATAAATATGTATTTGCCTGGGCAATGTTAGGATATGATATGAGTGGCGATGGCATGGATGTTGGAATATCCGGTAACGCAAATCGTGGTGGTGATGCTAACAGTCAATTTACACTTGATCGTTCATATAATGATGGCGGTAACTCTCTTATGACAGGAATTGAATATTCAGCTTACGAAAACGCAACAGGCGATAATAAAACTACTCTTGATAATTTATATAATGATGTTAAAACAGCTTTAGAAGAAAGTGATACAAAGAAACGTGATGAAGCTGTTAAGGCATTTAGAGATAAATTATATTCAACACCTGAAACAAGAGATTATATTATGGAAAAACAAGAGGGTGCCGGTTCTAATAAAACTTGGGACGATGTGGCTGATGAGTTTAACTTTTATTGCCGTAAATTTGATGCAATTAAATCAGCCGGCGGATGTACTGCTGTTGATCCCCAATTTGAATCAGGTTCAAAAGGTGAAACATGGCTTAAAAATATGGTAGAAGCCGGCATGATTACAATTCTTGCTAATGATGAACCGAAAGGTGCTTCTGCAAACTGGAAAGATACAAGTGTTGCAACAAGTACTAATGGTAATTATTTATCAGAAGTTCAAGATAACAAAGACTTGAAAAAAGCTGAAGCTGAATATGAACATGAACTTGGTATTCTTAATACAAAGGATACTAAATTTGATAGAGATTTGTCTAAATTAGAAACCGAAAGAACATCTATTACAACAGAAATGGATTCTATTAAATCTGTTAGAGATGACAATATTGATAGAACATTCGGTATCTTCTCATAAGATGTAAGATAAGAAATTAACCTTTTCCTTTTTTCCTTTTCTTTAGCCGCTTTTTTATAAAAGCGGTTTTATTTTAATTCAATTTTCTTTATTCTTGTCTGAATATCTTCTAATAATTTTCTATTAATTGACATTAAATCCCCTATAACAGCTACAATACTTAATTGTACTGCAGTTAAAAGTAAAATTGCTGCAAGAATTAAAGATTGAATATGTCCGTTTCCATCACCATTAAGGTAATAATATAAAAATCTTCCTGTAATTCCAAATCCGGCAATAGCTAAAATTGCAGCTATGGTAATAAAAAATCTGAAAGGACGATATACTATAAACATTCTTAATGTTGTTTTCATTGAACGAAAAATGTATTCAAAAATATTCTTGAATAATCTGGAATTTCTTAGTTTTGGGTTAATTTCACAAGGCACTGATTTTATTCTTAATCCTTTTGCGCCGGCTTGTATTAGAGTTTCCATAGTGTAAGTGTAATTATCAAAAATGTTTAATTTAAGTGCGGCTTCTCTTGAAAAGGCTCTAAACCCGCTAGGAGCATCTTCTACAGGAGTGGAAGAAAGTAATCTTAAAACAGCAGAACCAATTTTTTGCAGACATTTTTTTAAAGGTGAAAACTCTTTTATTTTAAGGATGTTTCTAGCTCCGATAACAATGTCTGCTTCTTTTTTTAGAACAGGCTGTACAAGATGTTCAATACCATTTGCTACATACTGGTTATCTCCGTCCGTATTGACTATTATATCTGCTCCACGTTTCAATGCTTCTTGTAGACCTGAACGAAAAGCATTGGCAAGTCCTTTATTGGGTTTTATTTCTAAAACACTTGCGCCCCAATCCTTGGCAATTTGTCCAGTTTTATCGGTTGAACCATCATTTATAACCAGAACTTCTATTTCATCTATTCCTGAAACATTTTTAGGCAAATCATTCAATGTATCAAGTAAAGTTTTTTCTTCGTTGTAGCAAGGTATTTGGATAACAAGTTTTGTCATACAAATATTTTACTATAAAAACTCTACTTTGATATTCTTAAATGTCTATCGTCGCCCTCTCCAATAGAAGTACTATTCAAACCATACTGTTCTACAAGCTCGTGCTGTAGTTTTCTAATCTGTGTATTTTGAGGCGCAAGCTCAATAACGGCTGCACCTTCCATTATTTGTTTTACTGCTTGCTTTGCTTCATCAAGAGCTAATTCTGTTTCATCACAAAATTCAGGTGTATCAGGATTGTCATAAGGTCTGATATCAAGTGCATCTTTTAATACTTTTTGAATTTGAGCCATTGAGTTTGTTTTAACATAGAATATCTGAACTCTGTATTCTTTTGCTGTGTTGAGAATTTTAGCTCCGCCTTTTGCAAAGTTTTTATGTGCAATTACTATGTCTGCATCATCAACATTTCTGGTAATTTCAACATTGAAATCCATTCTCTCAATAAGTTTTTCAACGATAGTTCTGGAAACTGCATACAAATAAAGCTTTTTAAGCGGCTTGTTTTGTTCGCAATATTTTTGACGAGAGAATGAAAAATTCATTTGATTTTCTTCCTGCTGTTTGATTTCTACCGGTTCTGGAATTTCAACTTTGTTTATATATTCTTTCTCAACTTTTCTAAGTTCAGGACGGATAGGCCAACCTCTTAAGATATAGTCGACTGCTTCAGAGGCATTTTTATAAACTGCTAAAGTATTTCTGTCCAGAATTTCAATAACAATATCAAAAGTCGGTTGTTTTTCTCTTTCAAGAACCGTTTTTTGTGAAGCTCTTCTTTTTGCTTCATCATCTCCTAATGTTACAGATTGAATACCGCCGACTAAATCAGAAAGAGTCGGGTTTTTGATTAAGCTTTCTAAACTGTTACCGTGAGCGGTTGCAATAAGCATAACACCACGTTCTGCAATGGTTCTGGCTGCTTGTGCTTCTGCCTCTGTTCCAATTTCATCAACAACAATAACTTCAGGGGTGTGATTTTCAACCGCTTCAATCATGATATCTTTTTGATATTCCGGTTGTGCTACTTGCATTCTTCTAGCTGAGCCGACCGCCGGGTGCGGCGTATCGCCGTCGCCGGCAATTTCGTTCGAAGTATCTACTACAACAACACGTTTGCCGAGCTCATCTGCGACAAGACGTGAAATTTCTCTTAACTTTGTTGTTTTTCCAACCCCTGGAGGTCCAAGAAAAAGAATACTTTTTCCTTGAGTACAAATATCTTTAATACAAGCGATTGTTCCTGTAACTACACGACCAATACGACATGTTAAACCAACAACTTTTCCCTGACGATTTCTGATAGCACTAATACGGTGCAGTGTTCCAGGAATTCCTGAACGATTATCATGGGTGAATTCTTGAAGATGAGAAGTAACATATGAG
This sequence comes from uncultured Vampirovibrio sp., assembly GCA_910579975.1. Classification (GTDB taxonomy): domain Bacteria; phylum Cyanobacteriota; class Vampirovibrionia; order Gastranaerophilales; family Gastranaerophilaceae; genus CAG-196. The sequence goes on along the minus strand of CAJTWU010000013.1, from coordinate 45,782 downwards.
ATATCTTCGTCATTGATTAGTTCTAAACCGATTTTCTCAATCTTACCGCCTGAATGTCTGATTTCAGGTATACGTCCGATATCAAGAACAATCTCAATAACATCTTCCAACTTGCCAAACTCTAAAGAGCTTGCAATCTTAGGGGGCATAATTGAAAGAAGTTTTTCCACATCATTTTGGAATTGTAAATTACTCGTCATACTCTATATTAGACGCCTTTCTGCTCTCGCATACTATCCAATGTCGTCTCCTACTAACATTATATCATATTTTTACATATGATTAATTGTTTTGTCACACATGTTAAGAAATATTAAGCCATCTTTAAGTGTCTAAAATACGCTTGTTGAAAGGATTAGCAGAGTGCACTTAATGTCTCATGAACGGTTCTATGCACTCCGTTGCTTGCTGCATGCATTCTTGAAACAGCATTGCCTCGCTGTTCTGTAAGTTGGTTGTATTGTGCAAGCTGTTCTTCATTTAATTGATTTTTACAGCCTTTTGCTATGCCTAAATTTCTCCAAAATGAACCTAGTTGGCTGATAAGATTCCATTTCTCATCTTTTGCAGAATTCCAGTCATTTTTGTAATTTTTTATTTTTTCTTTATTTTCTTTTATAAGCTTTTGCAGTTCTTCATCATTATTAGCAAAGTGTAATAAAGGAGAATTTTTAGCAATGCTAATTCTTTCACCGTTTTCATTTACAACAGTAATATAAGCAGCGGATTCTGAAGCAACCTTTACGGTTTCTCCGTTATATGTTGTTTGTTCTCCGGTGTTTATACCAATGCTCATTGTTATACTCCTTATTAATATAAAGTATATATTTAGCTAAAAATTGCTTTTTTTGTTAACATTTGTAAAAAAATCTTTAAAAAGAGTTTACTTTCTTAAAATGATGAAATAATAATGTTGGTATAGGAAATGATAAACAAAAAGGATTAGTATAGTTTTTAAGGATAAAACAAATGTTTATCAGAACTTATAAAGTACATATCGTTTTTTAAGAGAGTATTTTTTATCAGAAATATTATTTTCTGGTATGTCGAAGCTGTAAGGATACAGTTTCGGTGAGTATGCTATGCGCATGGAGTGCGCATAAGGAGTGTAGAAGTACGTATCGAAGAGAAAGGAGATCCAAATTATGGCACTCACAATCAACACAAACATTTCCTCAATTATTGCACAGAGGAGCTTAAACAATGCAACTAACGGCTTGAATGATGCATTGGAAAAAATGACAACAGGTTACAAAATTAATCATGCAAAAGACAACGCTGCCGGTTATTCAATTGCTAACCAATGGGTTACAAAATTAGGTTCATTAGATGTTGCAGCAGATAATGCCGCAACAGGTTCTGACATGTTAACAACAGCAGAAGAAAGCTATAACTTGTTAACAAGCCACTTACAACGTGTTAGAGATTTGACCGAACAAGCTGCTAACGGGACTTATGGTTCTCAGTCTTTAAGAGCTATTCAATCAGAAATTGCAGCAAGATTGTCTGAAGTTAACAGACTTGCTTCTAATTCAGAATTTAATGGTATAAGATTAATGAAATACGATTTAACCAAAACTGAAGCAGAAAATAGCAGTGTTGGTATAACTAAGGCTGGTGTAAATTTACAGGTTGGACTTTATGCAGATAAAGATAGTGTTATTAATCTTAGTATAGACTTATTTAAAGATGCAAGTTTAAAAGGTTTATTTAATGACCAGTTAGCAGAAAAAGACCCTACAACAGGTGCTGAAACACCTCAAACATTAGGTGCATTACTTCTGGCTGCCGGTGCTGCTAGTGATACCCCTGATTTTTCTCTTGATGAAACAATTCAAGCCTTTGCAGCAGCTTGTACTGGTTTAAAATATGAAGATGGTAACTTCTCAATGTTAGGTCTGGCTGATAATACACCAAAAGAATTACTTTATTTCCTTGATACAGCAATCAATGAAATTTCAGAAAGAGTAACTAAAATCGGTGGTGTTCAAAACCGAGTAGAATCAGCTATGACTGCGCTTGATGTTCAGTCTCAAAACCTAACATCATCATTATCAACATTACGTGATACTGATGTTGCTGAAACTTCATCAAATTATATCCAACAGCAGATATTACAACAAGCCTCTGCTACATTACTATCAACAGCTAACCAATTACCAAGTATGGCACTTAACCTTATTTAGGAGGTTAGTTAATGATAGTAGTAACGATTATTCGTTGCAAGTTGTTTGATTAGGGATTATAGAAAGGTTGCGCTATAAGCGCAACCTTTTGTCTGATTACATTAAAAGTTATTTATGCTAGAATTTGCTTATGGATAAAATTCTAAATATTATGAAAGAGGGGATTGAATATCCATTTTTACTTGAGTTTTTAGATGAGCCTTCAAAAAGAATTCGTTCTAAAATCTCAATTCTTTATTTAAAATCTTATGGAATAAATATAGATAAAGACACTTACTCTGTCCTTGCGGCCGGTGAACTTATTCACAATGCGTCATTACTGCATGACGATATTATCGATGATGCAAATCTAAGGCGAGGTAAAACTACTATAGGAATAAAGCTTTCTCCGAAAGTTTCAATATTAGCCGGTGATTATTTAATTTCTCTAGCGATTTCAAAAATACAAAATCAAGAAATTATAAAAATATTTGAAAATTGTACAAAAACAATGTGTGAAGCTGAATTTAAACAGTTTTTTATGCGTGGTAAAATCCCGACAAAAGACGAGTATATTGATATATGTATAGGAAAAACAGGTGCTTTATTTGCTGCAATATTGGAAAGTTGTGCCATTTTAGCAGACATTGATAGAGTTCAAGCAAGAAAATTCGGGGTGCTTTACGGGCTTTATTTCCAGATAAAAAATGATTTGAATGAAGAGTCTGCTTTAGCAGATAAAAAGAATGAAATATATACAGCAATATCAGTTCTGGGGATTGAAAAGACTCTTTCTTTATTAGATAATTTAGTAGAAGAGATGAGTAATATATTAGGAGTATTTCCTGAAAGTATTTATAAACAGGAATTAGAGGGTTTATTTAAAGAATGATTGATAAAGAAAAACTAAAAGCAGGGTTAAAAGAAACTGTTGATACAATTGTTTTTGTAATAGTTGCATTAATTATTATAAGATTTTTTATCGGAGAACTACGTTGGATACCTTCAGGCTCAATGAAGCCGACACTGGTTGAAGGTGATAGAATTGTAATCGAAAAACTTACTAAATATCCTAATATAATTAGACACCATAACTTTGAGAATACTCCAAAACGCGGAGATATAATGGTATTTTATCCGCCTTCAACGAAACTGGAAGTTACTCCTTGGAAATTATTTAGTCGTTTAACAGGACTGTTTTGTAAAGATGTTGCATATATCAAACGTGTAATTGCTCTTCCTGGTGAAAAATTTGAAATTAAACAGGATAGTACCGGTAAATCAACGGTTTATATTAATGACAAACCGCTAAAAGAAGAATATATTATGAGCGAGTATGATTTTGGACCTTGTAGAGAGTCTATGATGTGTGGTCCGTTTGTTATCCCGGACGGACAGTATTTTATGATGGGTGATAATCGTGGTAATTCAAAAGATAGCCGCTTTTGGGGAACTCTTTCTCAGGAAAGATTTATCGGGCGTGCAGTATTTACCTTTTGGCCATTAAATCATTTAGGCATTATTGAATAAAAAATAATGCTTGCTGATATACTTAAATTAAGCGATTCAACAAATGGAGCCATTTCAATTGTTACATTTGTTGTTGCAAAATTTTTGAGTTCGTCGCTTAAGCCATCAGCTTCAGAACCAAACATAATTAGAACTTTTTCATTTGGTTTATAATCATTAAGACTAATTGTATTTTCTCCATTTGGAAGTGTTGCAATCCGTTCAAAGTCGTTGAAGATTTTTAAATCACTAAACTTAAATACAGGAATTTTCCATAAATTACCAACAGCAGAACGAACGCATTTAGGGTTGTATAAATCAACGGTATCTCCATATAAAACAATTGCATCAATTCCAAATGCAACAGCTGTTCTTAGTATTGTACCAAGGTTCCCGGCATCCTTAATTCCTTCCAATAGAGCAACTTTTTTATATTTTTCAGACCAGACAGGCTTATTTTGTCTAGCTACTGCAACTGCTTTTGGCGCACTTTTTGTATCAGAGATTTTTGATAAAATAGCCTGTGTTACTTCTATTCTTTGAGGAAAGTTCTCAAATCCTTCTAAAGAAAAAATATGTTCAATTTTAAGTCCGAACTGAATGGCTTCCTCAATACATTTTTTTCCTTCTAATATAAATAAACCACTATCATTGCGGTATTTTACACCGGTGAGAAGTTTAGCTGTTTCTTTTATCAAGTCATTGTTAACTGAAGTTATTTTCATAGTACCTCGAATTCTTCTAGCCATTCTTTTTCTTTTTGTGTTAATAATTCATAATCAATTAGTTTACTTTCATAACCCATTTTTACAAATGAAACATTTTTCCCATTTTTTCTGTAACAAGAGTTTTCAAGTCTTATTCCAAAATGCTTTGGATTATATAATCCCGGTTCTATTGTAAAAGTCATATTGTCTTGAATATTAGTTTGTCCTAATGAACTTTGATTTAATGTTGGCGGAGCTTCATGTACATTTATGCCTATTCCATGTCCTAGTCCATGTGAAAAACTAAATCCTTCAACAGCTCCATCCAAAATTTCATGTGCTAATTTATCATGTTCAAAACCTGTTAATGCGTTAAGCTTATATGCATTTAAAAATGCTTTCAATACAGTGGTATAAACTTTTTTCTGCAACTCAGACGGAGTGCCTTTTACAAAGACTCTGGTTATATCAGTAGCCAAACCGTCTTCATAATAAGCTCCGCAGTCGATTAGAACTAAATCACCATCTTTTAATATTACATCTTTAGCATTTTTTGAATAATGTGCTAAAGCAGAATTTTGATTGATTGCAACAATAGAATTAAAACTTAATGATTTTGCTCCAAAATGAATAAATTCTTCTCTTAATTTTTTTGCAATATCATATTCAGAAATATTATTTTCTTCTTGGATGTAGCTTCTAATAGCTTTCATCGTTTTATCAGTTTTTTCAAAAGCTGATTTATAAGCTTCAATCTCATTTTCTGTTTTAACAGCTTTTAAGAGTTTGATTTCAGACTCTTTGTGTATTGGAGAGGCTATTAAAGAATAATCTCGGGCATTAATGGAATTCTTATCAACAATTAATTCACCTTTGAAAAGTTTTAAATATTCTTCACATGCTTTATTGTCAGTAAATAAAATTAAATCTTCACCTTTAATAACAAGTTTAGCCCAAATTTTTGAAGAACAATCGTTTGAAAAATCACGATAGCCGGTAAGATAAGAAACTTCTTCTAAATTAGATACAAAGGTCGGTTTGTCAGGTTTAAATATTTTTGGCTTGCACTTGGTTTTATCATGCGGTTCTTCATGAGGTTCGGTAAAACTATTAATAGGATCCTCTTCTAATAATTTGATTTTATATCCTTTAAATTCTTCTAACCTTTTCTGTGAGACCTTTTTTGCAACAATACCTAATACTTTGTGCGGGTTAAGAAGTTTTTTAATTTCTTCATCTTGTCTTTGACCAAGTTGTAATTTTATTACTGTTATACCATTTTTGACTTCCAAATCTGCTTGAGTATGGTATCTTCCATCCACAAAGAGGTAAATATTATCCTTCGTAATGAGTGCATCTCCGGTAGAGCCTGAAAATCCGGTTAGAGTATAACGTGCATTTTCGCTCAAAGAGGAATACTCCACTAAATATTCATTAGTGGAGTTTACTAAAAGATAATCTATTTTTAGTTTTTTTAATAAATTATTCATCTATTCCTGTACATTTAATTAAATGCCAACCAAATTGTGTTTCTACAGGTTCTGAAATTTCGCCTTCTTTTAGAGCAAATGCAGCCTCTTCAAAAGGTTTAACCATCATTCCTTTGCCAAACCATCTGAGGTCTCCGCCATCACGTCCTGATGGGCATTTTGAATATTCTTTTGCAAGGTCTTCAAATGCTATACCGTTTTTAATATCAAGCAATAAGTTTTCTGCTTGTTCTTTAGTATCTACTAAAATGTGACTAGCTCTGATTTTCATTATAATCTCCTTTTTTGAATTGTCTATATAATTCTAGCACTAAGTTGATTATTTATAAACCCTGAGATTTAAAAAGGGTCTGGATTTTTAATCCAGACCCCTAAAAAAAAGTCGGTCAAATGACCGACATAAATATCAACCAACAATTTCTTTTACTTCTGCTTGAAGGTTTTTAGAATCAACCTTAATACCAGGTCCCATTGTTGTTGTCAAATAAATTGACTTAACGTAAGTACCTTTTGCAGAAGCCGGTTTTGCTCTAAGAACTGCATCAGCCAATGTTCCAAAGTTCTTAACCAAATCTTCGGTTTCGAATTGAACTTTACCAATAGGACAGTGAATCATACCCTGTTTATCAGCTCTGAATTCAACTTTACCAGCTTTAGCATCTTTAACTGCTTTAGCAATGTCAAGTGTAACAGTACCTGTTTTAGGGTTTGGCATTAAGCCTTTAGGACCTAAAACTCTACCTAATTTACCTAACATACCCATACAGTCTGGTGTTGCGATTAATGTATCAAAATCAAACCAGCCTTCAGAAATTTTATCAATGATATCTTCTGTACCGTAGAAATCAGCACCAGCATCTTTTGCTTCATTAACTTTTGGTCCTTTAGCAATAACGCAAACGCGAACTTCTTTACCTAAACCAGCAGGTAATACTACAGTTGAACGGATTTGCTGATCAGCGTGTTTAACTTCAATACCTAATCTCATGTGGCATTCAACTGTTTCGTTGAACTTAGCAACTTCTTTAGAGATTTCTTGTAATTTCACTAATGCTTCACGACCGCTAACAGGTTGTTCAAAACCAGCAAGCAACTCTTGAAGTTTCTTTTGTTTTTTAGTTATTTTAGACATTTTTCTTTTCCTTTCATGGTGATAACGGATTTTTAAATCCTTCCATTGTACTAATTTTACTTGGGTGTTTTCCTTATTCAGGATAAAATTATTTATCCTTCTTCTTTTACAGTTACGCCCATAGCTCTGCAAGAGCCTTTAATCATATTTACAGCAGCATCCATAGAAGTTGCATTTAAATCATTCATTTTGATTTTAGCGATTTCTTCTAATTGAGCTCTTGTGATTTCAGCTACTTTAGTTTTATTAGGCACTGCAGATCCTTTAGGAATGTTTAATGCCTTTTTAATAAGAACCGGAGCTGGAGGTGATTTAGTTACGAATGTGAAACTTCTGTCTTCGTAAACATCAATAACAACCGGGATAATATATCCAGCTTGTGATTCAGTTTTAGCATTGAATTGCTTACAAAAATCCATGATATTAACACCATGTTGACCTAAAGCAGGACCAACTGGAGGTGATGGATTTGCTTTACCAGCTTCAATTTGAAGCTTGATTTTTCCTACTACTTTTTTTGCCATTTTGTTCTCCTTTCGTGGTGCAAACGGGGGGCGACCCCTTCCACGTTTTTTACTTTACTTCGTAGATTGTATTGTGCTTTCACGTATTTTCAAAATACTATTTGGCACAAGTGTTTTTTATGTAATATTATAACTTTTGAATTTGTTTGTATTCAAGTTCAACCGGAGTTTCACGTCCAAAGATTGAAACCATTGCTCTTAACTTAGCTTTATCAGGGTATACTTCTGTAATGTCACCCACAAACTCTGCAAATGGACCGGATGTAATTCTAACTTTTTCACCAACTTTAACATCCATTTCAACTTTCTGAACTTGAGCTGTTGAACGGTGAATAATCTTTTTAATTTCACTTTCTTTAGCCGGAATTGGTTTTTTAGCTGAACCAACGAACTTAGTAACACCGGCTGTGTGACGTACAACAT
>CAJTWU010000013.1:0-37822 GCA_910579975.1 uncultured Vampirovibrio sp. | reverse complement strand
ACCAGCTGTCTTCGTCCATTATCATTTCAACAAGAACATATCCAGGGAAGATTTTTTCTTCTTTTTCCTGTTTTCTACCACCTTTAATCTGGGTAACAGTTTTCTGAGGTACTTCAACTCTGAAAATCTTGTCAGCCATGTTCATGTATTCAATACGTTTTTCCAGATTGCTTTTAACTTTGTTTTCGTAACCTGAATAGGTATGAACGATATACCAGCGTTTTTGATTTTTCTTTTCAGAAGACTTTACTGTTTCTTCAGTAGATTCTTCAATAAACTCTTCATTTACAATATTTTCGTCTTTTTCACTCATTATTCTTACCCTTTTTGGTTAAATTGTGATTGCTTACGCGTGGTAATTTAATCCAGACAATAATGCATTAAATATTATATCAACAAAATAAATAAAAACAGTGAATATAAATACAATTGCAACAACAAAAAATGTTTCAACTACAACCTGATGTTTTTCGGGCCAAGTAATTTTGCCCCATTCAGTTCTAACGCCTTTAAAATAATTGATTATAGCATTTTTAGTGTTTGAAAAATTGTCGTTCATTATTTTAATTACCTTTTAGTTATAAATCGCGCCCTGAAGGACTCGAACCCTCGACATCCGGTTTTGGAGACCGACGTTCTACCAACTGAACTAAGGACGCATAAGGGGTTTCCCCCCAATACCGGCTTACACTACTATTTTGTTTCTTTGTGTGTAGTGTGTTTTTTGCAAGTTGGACAATATTTAGAAAGTTCCATTCTGTCCTTAGTGTTTTTTTTGTTTTTAACTGTTGTGTAGTTTCTTTCTTTGCAATCTTCACAAGCAAGAACTACCATTCTGTCGTTTTTACCTTTGATACCCATGATTTTATTCCTTTATATTTATTATATTTTAGACCTTTTTAAGAAAGAATGTGAAGAAACACATTCTTTAATTATCGGCGTATGTTTTGATAATAGAATAAACATAATCAAATTGCAAACGGTAAAATCATAACAGAGCATATTGTAACAATTCTGTTACAAACGAGCAATTACTCATCCGACTAATACTTTAACATTACATAGGAAAATTAGACGAGAATATGAGGTACAATAAGGGTATCTGCATTGTACTGTAAATTTTTGTAACAAATTTTGAATTTACTCTAAAGTTTTTTCAAAAACCTGCCGTTAAACATGCAAAGTAGGTTTGTTACATGATTTAAAGAAAGGAGTATATTTACTTATGGGTATTCAATTTGATGGTGTTAATCCGGAGTCAAAAGCTAAACTCGACAAAATTGTTTCAGACGGGAAGGTCTCTCAGGCTGAATATAACTCGTTGACACCTGCTGAAAAAGAAGCTTTAGAAGCCGGTCTGGCTGGTAAAATAGGCGATGATACATTAGATAGATTTAAATTCACCGGACCAAAAAATGAAAAAACTGAAGAAAAAGATGACAAAGCCTGGTATGAAAAAGCGTGGGATGTTGTTAAAGCTCCTCTCGCTGGAATTGGAGCCGGTGCTGCACTCGGTGCCGGGGTTGGCTCAATTGTTCCCGGTCTTGGTACTTTAACTGGTGCAGTTGTCGGGGGTATAGCCGGTTTATTGATGATTGGTACTACATCTTGCAGCGGTCCTCTTGGTGATGAGCCGGATATCAAAATTGAAGATAATTCAAAAACAGAAGTTAATGTTCAACTTACTGTGGAAGTAGAACAAAAAATTGCAGACATTGACAATGGTAAGAATGATGAAATTGTTGCATTATTAAGAACAATTGTTGAAATGTTAGATAAGGGTAACAATATTAGTCAGCAAAATAATGTAATGTTGACCAAAATTTTAAATGCATTAACAACTCAAAATTTGGATAATGCTGATATTAAGGCTTTGCTTCAAAGAGTTCTGGAAACATTAAATAATGCTATTGAAGAAAACAGAGAACTATCTCAAAAACAAACAGAAGTAATGAATGCAATTTTAGCTGCTATTAATAATTTGGATTCAGGTATTTCTGAAAAACTTCTTGCTATCATTGATAAGATTGATTCTATGGGTGCAAATAACTATCAATTATTAGTTGATATCTTAAATGTTATCCAAGAAGGTAATCTTGAAAACAATAGAATTCTTGAAGCTATCTTAAACAAGGTAATTGAAGGTAATGAGCAAAACAAAGACATGGATACTAAAACCCATGGTTTATTAACTCAAATCTTGAATAAACTTGATAAGATGGATGCTTCAACTCAAGCTAACTTTGAGACAATTGTTAATCTGTTATTGGAAGGAAATGATTTCAGTGCAGAAATTCTTGATAAGCTTACTCAAATACTGGCACAACTTGATAAAATGGATGCTAATCAAGCAAACTTCTTTGCACAAGTACTTGCTAAGTTTGATAAACTCGATGCTGGTCAACAAGCAAATCTTGATAAAATTCTTGAAGCAATTACTAATAACACTGCTGCAATTAATCAGAATACAGTTGTTGCCGAAGCTACTTATAATTTAGTTGCTAGCTTGCTTGATAAGCTTGATGAGCTTAAGGATAACTCAAATGTTAATGTTTCTGCAATCTTGGATGCAATTGCCAATATTTCAGTCGGTGGCGGTGGAAATGTTGACTTGTCAACAATAGAACAATTGTTAAAAGACTTGTTAAAATCTTCTGAAATGAACAACAAAGTATTGACAAGTATTGAGGCTAAACTAGAAGCCGTATCAATTACATTGGGCGGTATAAAAGTAGCTCTTGGTGAAGGTCATGAATCTATTATCAAAAAATTAGATGAAATCCTTGCTAAGATACCAAACGGATGTCACTGTGATATTGATGCAATCCTTGTTAAATTAGATATTCTTATCGAAGAAATCAAGAAAAATCCGGATGATGACAAAAAACATGAAGGTATTCTTGATGATTTGGAAGACTTGTTCAACTAGATTAGGTTTTCAAAAGGGCGGGTGCAAAGCACCCGCCCTTTTTTATATTGTCAAAATTCTTACTGTATTGTATTATAAGGTAAAGGGAGAGAGTAGATGGATTTTAGTATAGATTTTTTAATACGTATTTTAGCGGCTTTGGTTCTTGGCTTTTTATTGGGGCTGGAAAGAGAGCTGACAAATAAATATGCCGGTTTAAGAACTCATATTTTAGTATGTTTAGGTGCATGTATTTTTACCATAATTTCAATCTATGGATTTCCAACTTTTGTAGATGGTGATAATGTGATTGTTCCACAAGCAACAGGTATTAGAGATTCCGGACGTGTTGCTGCTCAAATAGTTTCAGGCATTGGTTTTATTGGTGCTGGCGCTGTATTAAGAAATGGTCCTATGATTATTGGACTTACTACAGCTGCTACTTTGTGGATAAGTGCTGCTATAGGTATGACTTGTGGTGTAGGAATGTATGATGTTGCAATTCTTACAACTCTTTTAAGTGTTGCTGTACTTACTATAATAAGAGTATTTGAAAGACGTTTTTTACCAACTGGTATTAAGCGAGCTAAACGCTTTAAAGTTACCGTTTACTGTAATGATTGCGACGTCAAAGGTGTTCAAGAATATTTGGCATGTACAGTTGATAACATGGAAGAGTTTTCTTCAAAAAGACTTATTGAAAATCCTGAAAAATCAAAAGTATCATCTAGATTTGAGCTAAATCAGAAAAAATTAATGAATGATATTTATAATAAACTAACAGAACTCTGTGCACCTGATTCTGTAACTATGCAGGAACTGAATGATTAAAGAAAAGAAAAAATCATCAAAATATAATTTTAAAAAATCTAAAACTCAAGTTATTAATGAATATTTGAGGACAATAGGATTTTCTGTGTTATTTTCTGTTATTTTTACTTCAGGCTTAGCGTTACATGCCCGAAATGAAATGATAAAAGATATTTCAATGAGTCTTGAAACCAGACAAAGCATGGATAGAAAACTAGCTCAGCAGTTGATAGAAAGTGCCGATTTAATTAAAGACTTACCTTCTAAAAAATATTCTGTTTGTTTGCATATCGGTGAGTTATATGAAACAGCCGGTGACTATGAAAGAGCACAGTTTGCTTATAATTTGGCTGCTAAGAAAGCTAAACAGGGTGTTTATACAGCATATTACAAATTAATATGTGTTTTAGTTGCACAGAATAAAATTGAAGATGCTGAAATACTTTTAAAAACTATTAAGGACCAAACTTCAAAACCTTTGATTAAATTTAAAACTCGTTCTTATATAGTTGTTGGTGATAAGTATTATTCAAATGGTAAGTTTTTGTCTGCTGCAAAATCTTATGAAAAAGCATATTTTTATTATAATAAATTTTCAAAAAAAGATAAAGTTATAAATGAGTCTATTAAATATAGGATTGTGAAATCTTATACACAGGCTGCTGATATTCTGGTAAAAACAGGCTTCAACCAGGATGCTATAAGGTTTTTAAAGAAAGCAGAGAAATATAACCCAACGAATTATGATATAAGATATAAACTTGCAATTATACTTTCTGATACAGATCCTGAAAAATCAATAGAATACATTGAACAGCTTTTGAAAGAACGCCCTCAAGACATTGATAACAGGGTATATGGAAATGCATATTTAAAAGCTGCAAATATTGCTGATTTGGATAATCGACCAACAGAAGCAAAAAAATATCGATATAAAGTGCACTCTACAGATATGTTTATAAACAATAAAGTTATTTATAAAAATGATATTGAAACAACTCTTTTAACATTTACTACTAAGAAAAAGTTATTTACATATCCGCTGAAAGCAGTATATGGTTTTTCAAATGTTTCAAATTCTGATGTAATACATTTAACAGCAGATTTTATTTTAACATCAAATGGAAAGCAGCTTGAATGTGTAACAAAACCGGTAGCAACAAAGAATTCTCCATTGTTTCCTTATGCAGAGCAGCCTAATATAGTAAATGTAAAATTTAAAAAGAAAATTTTTACCAAGAAGGAACTAGAAAATTATACAATTGAGATTTATTTGTATAAAGATAAAAAATTCAAAACCCATGTCGCTACTACTAAAATCCCAAAATAAAAAGCTTCTCATAGGATGGAGAAGCGGGGGGAAATTAAAAATTGTTTAGGGAATTAGTTAGGAAATTAATTTTAAAATCTATTTTTCATCTTACACATATATAAAGTATATATAACTTCTTTGATTTCATACTGTATTAATTTTGTTACAAAACTTAAGAATTATAACATTTTTCAATTTCATTAAGCAGCATATCTATATAGGCAACATTTTTTTGATATCCACGAGTATTAAATATTTCACGTGCCGAAATAAGTTTGGATTTTGCATCTAAAGGATGTTTTCTTTTCGTTATTTTGCCTATTTCTGTTTGAACATGTGCAAGCATTAATTTATAGTCTCTTTGTGGTGCTGCATTTCTTGCCAAAGTATGAAAGGATTTTACAGAATTGTCATAATTTCGGGTAAGTTCTTTAAGACATTTTTCTTGCTGATAAAGGACTTGAACGTATTCATACAATTTCTCTGGTCTTCTGAAATAAAGTTTGCGTAAATCATTTAGTCTAGCCATAATGTGGATAGGATCTTTGTTTATCCTTGCAACATGTAATCCTTTAAGAGCAAAGTTCTCTAATTGTTCAGGAATAAATTGTGTTATTTTACAAAGAGAGCTCAAAATTATGCCCGCAAAATCAATATTATTTTCTTCAATCATTTTACTTGCTAAAATGTCTGCTTCTAAACAAAAAGTATCACTTTGTCGGGAGGCAAGATAATGTTTGCGTATTTTTCCAAATTCATCAGCAAAAGTTTCAGGACTAATTTTTCCTTTCTTTTCTTTTAAAAATATGGAGAAGTTTTCAATTGTAGGTATAGTATTCATTGAGTATGTAAAGTCAATGAATGTCAAAAATTGCCTAATATGTTAAGTTATGTTAATCCCATCTGTGTTCAAATGCTTCAACAGCTCGTGCAGCATCTTCTTCAGAGTATTTGTAGCTTGAAAGACTTATCATAATCCTGCCTTCAGATTCTTCATATAGTTTTTTCTTAATTTTATATGGATAAGTTTCGTTACCTTCCATATTTCCGGCATGGATTTCGCGTATTACATCATCAATATACATCTGCATATATTGGGGGATTTTTGGATGTCGTTTAATATATTCAGTAAGCGGCATATTTTCTCTGTATCTGTTCCCGCTTGCTGATGTGAGAAGAAAGTTTCCAATAGTATTAAGTCCTCCGTTAGAAGCTGGAGTTACGTGTTCAATAGAGGCTGTTGAGGCAATAAATAATCTTCTGATAATTTCTATTTGTTTGCGTTTAGAATATTTGACAACAAAAGCGTTACGGCTGCTTTCAGATGTAGGAAGAAATAGAGCTTTATTTTTTATATCATTAAATATTTCTCGCTCATTATCATTTGGAATAATCTCTTCTAATGAATTTAAAAAAGTTTTACGTTTAAAGGTATCGCGTTTGTTGTCGCTTAAAATTATTTGACGGCATCTTGTTGTTTTTGTCCTGATTTTTAGAGCTGTATGTGGAGATAGCTTTCTGGTAAGGTAATCTACTTCATCCAGAACTTCCATTTCTTCAAGTTTAAGCTTAATTAAGCAGTTTCGCTTTATCATTAATAAACAATTTTGAAGATTATCATTAGGGTTAATTAGAGCAAAATCTTTAAAAATTGCAAAAACGGATTTTTCAACCGGTAATAAGTTATGTTGAAAAGGAATAAGTAAATTTACGGCATCGCGAGCATTTTTACATCGATTAAGTCCTTTTTCAAATGTTTTGATTGTTTCACTCGGTATAATTTTTATTCCTCTATAAGGACAAATAATATTTTTTAATTTCCTTAGAGGTTTACCGGCAGAAGTTTTCCCTTCGTAGGGAATATCATAATAGTATTTGAGATAATTTTCTGGGGTAATACGTTTTAATTTTTTATGTGACATATATATTTCATGATATCAGATTATGAATATGCTCGCAAGGGTTAAACATTAGGCTCTGGTTAAAATTTTATATTTTAAAAAAGATAAGTAAGAAGGAGATTATTTATGAATAGAGTATTAATAACAGGAGCTATGTCTGGAATAGGGCTTGCTTCGACACAACTTTTTTTAGAACGCGGATGGCAAGTATTTATGGCCGATAAGAAAGAAGATTTGGAAGTATTGGATGTTATTCGTGATTATTATGAAGGAAGCGTATATTTTTTCAAATGTGATGTTAGTAAAGATAAAGATGTAAAACATTTGCATTCAAAAGTTCAGGAAACCATTAAAGGTGTGGATACAGTAATTAACAATGCCGGAATAATTACTCATGGACTTCTTCACGAGGCTTCTGAAAAAGATTGGGATGATATAATGGCAAATGACGTTAAATCTATATTTTTAACTACCAAATACTTTATTCCAGATATGATTAAAAACTCTTATGGAACAATTGTAAATACAGCATCTATTTCGGGAATTTCAGGTGATTACGAAATGCCTGTATATAATGCAGCAAAAGGTGCTGTAGTAAATCTTACTCGTGCAATGGCTTTAGATTATGCAAAGTTTAAAATCAGAGTAAATAGTGTTTGTCCTTCAGCAGTTGATACTAATATGCTTAATCCTGATAATATACCAAAATATGCGGCTGTAAATCCTTTGAAAAGAATTTGTGAGCCAAGGGAAGTTGCTAAGGCAATTTACTTCCTTGCTTCAGAAGAGTCCAGCTATTGTAATGGTGTAAACCTTCCTGTAACAGGCGGTCTTGATGTGCATTCAGGGCAGCCAAAGTAAGTTAATAAATCATTTTTTATAAAAATAAATCCTCAATTACAAAAAAAGAGCCCGAAGGCTCTATTTAAGTGGTACGCGTGGAGGGATTCGAACCCCCGACCTTTTGGTTCGTAGCCAAACGCTCTATCCAACTGGGCTACACGCGCTCGCTTTTTATGTAAAAATTGATTACTAGTAAACTATACCAACAACATAAAAACTTTTCAACTACTATTTAAAAGTAAATTTTTCTTAACCTTTTATTGTTTCGCAGTTTCGTTTTAAATACAATAGCTGTATCACAAATCTGGGGTAAATATACAGGATATAGGTTTCCCAACTAAGGAGAGGTTTTAATGCAAGAATTTGAGAGAAAGAGCCCTTATATGGATTACAGAAATTCTGTTCCATTTATAAATTTGTCGGGGTTTGTTGTAAAACAGCCTAAAATTGTAGAAGAAATGCCAGCAAAATCTTTACAAGAGCATCTTATGCGTAAAAAATTCTCAACAATGATTAATTTGCGTAGATTGCAGTATTGTATGCGTGCCGAGGGTTATAGAAATGGACGAATTTAAATTTATTAATGCTAAAACTGCTGCAAAAAAACTAGCTTTTCTTTCAAGTGAAATAAAAAACAGAGCTTTATTAAATATTGCTGAAGCTCTGGAAAATAATCGTGAAGAAATTTTTAATGCAAATAAAAAAGATTTATTGGAAGCAGAAACTCTTGTAAAACAAGGAGATTTATCTCAAGCAACATATAATCGTCTAAAACTCGATGAAAATAAAATGCGCGATATGATACAGGGTGTGGTTGATATTTATGAACTGGAAGACCCTGTGGGTAAAATCTTACTTCTACGAGAACTAGATACAGGTCTTGTTTTAACCAAAAAATCTTGTCCAATTGGTGTTTTAGGTATAATTTTTGAAGCTCGGCCAGATGTTATTACACAGATTTCAGCATTAGCAATAAAATCTTCTAATGCTGTTATTTTAAAAGGTGGTAAAGAGTCTGTAAATACAAATAAAACAATAATGAATGTTATTCAAACTGCTCTGGATAAGATTGATGAGTTTCCTAAAAATGTTTTAACTCAAGTCTTTTCAAGAGAAGATGTTGCAGAAATGCTTAGTCAGGATAAGTATATTGATTTAATTATTCCTCGTGGCGGCAATAGTCTGGTAAAATTTATAAAAGAAAATACTAAAATTCCTGTTCTCGGGCATGCGGATGGGATTTGTCATATTTTTGTTGACAAAACTGCTGATTTGGAAAAAGCAAAACGTATTGTAATTGATGCTAAAACTCAATATCCGTCTGCTTGTAATTCTGTTGAAACTCTTATAATCCATGAAGAGTTTAATGCAAAAGATGAACTTTTGACCGCTTTAGATGAAGCTGGTATAGAAATTATTTTCAATCCTGAAACCTGGCATAAGGAGTATTCAGATAAAATTCTTTCTTGTAAAACAGTTTCTACTCTGGAAGAAGCAATTGAGCATATTAACGAGTATTCATCTGGTCATACAGAAGCAATAATTACGGAAAATCGCGCAAGTGCTGATATTTTTATGAATGCAGTTGACTCGGCGGGTGTTTATCATAATGCTTCAACCCGATTTGCGGACGGTTTTAGGTATGGTTTTGGTGCAGAAGTGGGGATATCTACTAATAAAACACATGCCCGCGGGCCTGTAGGTCTTGAGGGGTTAACAATTTATAAATACACTCTTCAAGGTTATGGCGATATTGTAAAAGACTATGCAGATGGTTTGAAAACATTTAAACATAGGGATTTATTATGAAAATTGGTGTTGTCGGACTTGGCTTAATCGGCGGTTCAATTTTTAAGGGTTTAAGAAATAAATATGAAGTTGTTGGTGTTTCTCGTTCTTTGAAAGAAGAAAATGTCTCAGAAGATTACTTAACTCTAAAAGAGTGTGACATTGTTTTTGTATGTACTCCAATGAACAAAACTCTTGAAATTCTTGATAAATTAGAAAAATTTTTGACTTCAAATACTATTGTTACTGATGTTTGTTCGCTTAAAGCATTTGTTTCAAAGAAAAAATATTCCTATAATTTTGTTCCATCACATCCGATGGCTGGAACAGAAAATAGCGGTTGGGAGCACTCATTTCCTGAATTATTTAAAGGTGCAAAATGGGTATTAACTCCTGTTGATGGAGATGTTCCGGATAAATTGGAAATGATAATTAAAGATTTAGGTGCTGAAATTATTATTACAACTCCTGATGAACATGACAAAGCAGTAGCTTTAATTTCTAATTTACCCCTAATTGTGGCTCAAGCTCTGTGTGAAAATATCAAAGACAATCTGTTAGCGAAAACAATTGCTGCTTCAGGTTTTAGAGATACAACTCGTCTTGCTCTTTCAAATTTGGAGATGGCAAATGATATGATGGAGTTAAACCATGAAAATATAAAAATAGCAGCTAATTCTTTGCAAGAATATCTTAATGACTTATTTAACTGTGATTACAAGCTAAAAGCTGAACAGATAAAACGATTTAGAGAGCTAATGTATCCAAAAAATCCTGATTAGCATTAAGGGTGTCTTTGCTTGCAACGATAGAATAAATAGGAGGATTAGCAAAAACTTTTTTTGCAAAACTATCTATCTCTTCTCTTGTGATTTTGTCAATCTCATTAAATATTTGTTTATCAAAATCTTCTGAATATTTCAAACTTCTGTTAATTGAATCCAGCTTTGCCCAGACTCCTTCTTTTTGTAGTAAACTTGCTTTTAATATTCTTTTTGTGCTTTCTAAATCTCCATCTGTATATTTTGAACCTAAGAGTTCTCCAATTTGCCTGTTAAAACCATTAATTGATTTTTGAACATTATCATAACTTATTTCGTCAAATTCTTTATTATCGGTTGTAGTCAAAATGTTTAATGAAAATTCTCCGCAATTTCCAGTATGGGAGTTGTTGGAATAGACGGTATATGCTAGATGTTCTTTTTCCCTAAGAGTATTAAATAAACCTATGGATTTAGAAGATGACAAAAGCGTATTCATAATTTCGCTTAAAGCATGTTCTTTTGGCGTATTGTTCCATTCATATTTGAAAGTTTGCTTAATATCAGCCTGTGAAACAGCCTTATCTTTAGTTAATACAACAGTTTTATTGTTTGGAATATATACTTTTCTTAGTTCGAAGTTATGGTTTTGAACCTCTGGAAGGTCGCCAAACTTTTCAATATTCTTATTATTTGTTGAAATTGTACCGCTTGAATTTTTAAGAATATATTGATGTAATTCTTTTATATCTTCTAAAGTTACTTTATCCAGATTATCTAAAATATTTTGTTTTGAAGTATAGAGAGGATTAATTTTTGCTTCATAATCTGAATAAAGGGACGCTGCTGTATATTGCGAGCGTTTTATATTTTCTTTAATTCTTGAAACTGCTGTATCAAAATACTCTTGTGTGATTTCAGGATTATTTAAAAGTTCTTTTGCCGCTTTTAGAGTCTTCTCAAAGTTCTTTGAACCGGAGTAACCGCTAATTGAGAGATTTTGCTTGTTAAAGTCAATATCTATATCAAGGTTGTTTTCTTCGGCAAATTTTAAATATTCTTCATTTTCAAGATTTTGCTGATAAATGAGCGATAATATATTTTTGGCTGCCGGTTTATTATCAGGTAAATTAAAATATAAATTTATATCAAAGTAGGAGTTATTATTTTTTGTGTCTTGTACTCCAATTTTATAATTATTTCCTTTAAATGTTAGCTTAGAGGCTTTTTTATGGTTTATTTCAAGAGCTTCCTGGGTAGTTTCAGGGTGAACTACTGTTAATGCTGCTTTACTTAAATTGATATGGTTGTTAATGAATTCTTTAATATCATCTAAAGTGATTTCATTAACAATTTTTTCATAATTGGTAATGTAATCAAAATTTTCGTTGAATATAGAATTTCCCGCCATATTGTTTAAATGAACAGAGTATTCAAGTTCATTGGAATGATTTTGAATAAGTTTTTCTTTTATATTGTCTAAATCTTTTTGTGTTGGTTCTTTAAGATTAGAAACTAAATCAAAAATAACTTTTAAAGTTTCTTCTGATTTATCATCACTGCATTCAAGTCCGTAATAAATCATTGTTGGGTTGTTAGGATTTGTGCTG
This sequence comes from uncultured Vampirovibrio sp., assembly GCA_910579975.1. Lineage (GTDB taxonomy): Bacteria > Cyanobacteriota > Vampirovibrionia > Gastranaerophilales > Gastranaerophilaceae > CAG-196. The sequence continues at coordinate 25,889 of CAJTWU010000013.1, read as the reverse complement.
ATTTTTTCCATTCCAAAACCTGAATGAGAAACATTTAGCCTCTTTAATTCTTTATTAAGATTGATTTTTGAAGAGAATAAATAATTATCCAGTATTTCAAATATAATTTTTGATTTTGCATCGTTATTTTTAGGGCCGCTAAATCCTAAAACGATATTTGCAGAAACAGCTTTGTCGGTTATAAAATCTTTTCTAACGGTAGTTTTTATTGGTGTTAATTTAGTTTCAAAACGCTTTCCTTTTGCAGTCTTATTAGATTTAAAAAGTTTAGAAACCAGTTCAATTGTTTCTTGCGGGTCAATATTTCCTGTAATTACAAGGTTCATATTATCAGGTGTATAATACTTCTCGTAATAATTTTTTATATCTTCTTGCGTAAGATTTTGGATATGTTTAACACTTCCTCCAACAAGCTCATCTGCAGAACTTCTAATATTAAATAAGGTTCTAACGGTTTCATCTAAAGCAACAGTTTGAGGATTGTCTAAAATCATATTGATTTCAGAACAAACAGGACCTTTTTCTTTCGTAATCATATCTTGGGAAAGAGTTAAATCGCTGCTCATTGAGGCAATGACCTGTAATTGTGTTTCCAAATCGCTTTTATCCAATAATGGAGTTGAATTAACATAATCTGTTAAAGCATAATTTGTGCTTGCATTTGTCCAGCCTCCAATCTGTTCAATTTTTTGAAAAGAGTCTCCCGGGTTCAATTTTAAGTATCCATTTGTTCCATTAGTACCGTTGAATGCCATATGTTCCAAAAAGTGACTGATACCTTTTATATTATCAGTTTCATTCATTGAACCAACATTTATGTAGTTTTTTACTGTTGTAGGCGAGTCTTCCATTGGTATAATAGTTACTCGTTGTCCATTTGCAAGCTTATAAGGATAAATGATTAAACCATTTTCTGTTTTTTGCGGTTCTAAAGCTGTATATTTTTGAGGAATTTGAACTGCAAAATCAGGAGTCACGGTTCCTAACTCTGTTATTTGTATATTATTTTGACTTTGTTCTTGTTTTTGAATTGATTGAGTATTCTTGAACAGAACAGGATTAATTTTTCCTACTTTCATAACCATATTATATATAAAACCGCTTATGGGCAAAAATTGCGTTATTCTGTAACAATTGTATTATTTTGCTAATAAAAAACCGCTCATTTGAGCGGTTTTTTCTATTCTTCAAATTGCTCTGCAACCTCAAACGGTTGTTCAGCAAGTTTAAGAGTTTCTCGGTCAATTATACCTCTCTTAAGCTCTGTGAAAGAAGCTTTTTGAGAGTTAAACATTTTCTTTAAAAACTCGTATGCAACTTTAGGGTCACATTTTGTGCCGCATGTAAATAAATCTACGGCTGCATAACCTAATTCAGGCCATGTATGAATTGCCAAGTGGCTTTCTGAAATAATAACGACACCGCTAACTCCATAAGGGTTAAACATGTGGAAACATTTTTGTACTATTGTAGCTCCGCATTCTAAGGCTGCGTCAACCATGTGTTTTTCGACTTTGTCGATATTATTAAGAATATTTGGATCACATTCAAAAAACTCTGCTAAGACATGTTGTCCTAAGTTTACTTTGTCCAAGTGCTGTTCTTCCAGCGCGTCAATTGAAGATGAAACTATTGCCAATTCATGTGCCTCCTTTATGATTAAATTTAGTAACCCTAATATATTACTATAAAAAACGAAAAATTTGTACAATTTACACTTTTTCCTGATAAAATTAATAATTTGTTACAAACTTTATTTTCGTATAAAGATTTTATAAGGAAATCAAGAAATCTTAAAATTTTACTTTATAATATGTATATTAAAAGAAATAATTATGTGAAGGAGATATTGAAATGCAATTGGTAGACGAAATTCTTTGTAAATTAGAAACAGCTGATAATACAACTAAAAATAAATTAGAAAATGTTTTGGTAGAACAAGGTACATCTGTTGTTCCTGAACTCGTTAATAAATTGCAAGAAGTTCGCGGAGTTCAAAGGGGTGTTGTAGCAATGGCTCTAATTAGAATTGGTGAAGCTTCAGTTGAATATCTTAAACAGGCTGCTTCTGATAACAAAGATTTTGCATGGGCTGCAAAATATTTAATTTCTGAAATTAAAGGAATTGCGGCTTAAATGTCAAAAGTTACAATTTATACAGATGGTGCATGCAGTGGAAATCCTGGAACAGGCGGCTACGGCACCATTTTAGTTTATGTTGATGAGAATGGTGTTAAGCACGAAAAAGAGCTATCAGAAGGTTATAAGCTGACTACTAATAATCAGATGGAATTATTAGCAGTTATTATCGGGCTTGAAGCACTTAAAAAACCATGCAGTGTTATTGTTTATTCAGATAGTAAATATGTCATTGATGCCTTTGAAAAAAACTGGATTGACGGTTGGATTAAGAAGGGTTGGAAAACCGCTGGTAAAACACCTGTTAAGAATGTTGATTTATGGAAACGTCTTCTTGCTGCAAAGGATAAGCATCAGGTTGAGTTTATCTGGGTAAAAGGGCATGCCGGACATGAATATAACGAACGGTGTGATTCTTTGGCGGTTGCTGCTTCTAAAAAAGAAGATTTAAAGATTAATGTGATTTAAGGCTTTTTTCAGTTTATTAATCTTATTAATCCCTGTTCCAATGCCGCATAAAAGCATTGTTGAGACTTCATTTGTGCGTTCATCTTCAATTCCATATTTTTCAAAAAGTGTTTCAGAAAGTTCGAGTCCACTTACCCCCGCTTTTTTGATAAGAATTTTTGTAATATCGTCTCCACCTTGAGGTAAGTTAAGAGATTTAATATTATCTATCAGTTTTTCAATTGTTTTTCGTCCGCGAGATGAATTTAGATAGTTAATATTTGCTTCAATTGTTGCAAGCATTGGATAAGATGGAGAGGTTGTTGTAATCATATTTAAAGCTGCAGCCGGATCTATATTATTTGAATGTAATAATGCAGTCGGATTTAAGCCTCCGGCAGTTTTGTGTAAGGACTGAACTGTAAAATCAGCCAGTTTTACGGCAGATTGCGGTAATCGGTCTGAAAACGGATAAAGCGCTCCATGTGCTTCATCAACAATAAGAGTTATATTTCTTTCTTTGCAAATTTTACTTATTCTTTCAATATTAGCAGTCATTCCTTCATAAGTTGGTGAAGTTATAATAATTGCATCTGCATTGTTTGATTTTATTATATGTTCAGCCTTAGAAGTCGTAATTGCCTTGTAAATTCCCCATTCTTCGTCAAGTGGTAAGTCATATTCAATGATTTTAGCGCCGGCTAATTTGCAAGCATTTTTGTGGCATGGATGTGAATTTTCCCAAACTAATATGTTTTTGCAGCCACTTGCTAAAACAGCAGCGATAATACCGCTGGAAGAGCCATTTGTAAGGAATTTTGTATACTTTGTTCCATAAATTACAGCAGCTTTTTTCTCTGCTTCATCTAAGCCTTTTTGAGGATTATAAGCTTCAACTTCTGAAATATCAGATTTGTACCACTGATAGAACTTATGAAATATACAAAATTTTCCTCCATGGCTTGGAGTTGTAAATAAAGTTTTGTTATTTTTCTTTTTCAAAATTGAAATCAAACTCATAAATAAATTATACCACAAATAATAAGTGTATTTATAACATTATATAAATAACTCTAAAGTATTATTATATAAGGGTTGTATAATTATTAAGTGTATGTTATAATAATAGTAGGGCGAGATATTATACATTTGCCAGTCGGTGTCTCGCCCGATTGAAAAGTTTCCACTCTTCACATTATATATTTACCCCTTTATGTGATTAACGGAAAGGAGTGTTACAACCCCACACCACTCTTTAATAAAAAAGGTATCCGGTTACTTAAAACACAGGAAGAAACCTATGGATACATTAGTTCTGCAACGACCGAGAATTGAAAAAAACGCAACGAGTGCGACAGGTATTGTTATTGCAATTTGTTTTATATTAAGCTTGCCGGCAAACGGTATTAGTGTCGCAAGTTATACAGGTATTTCACCCGCACTTAATTATATAAAAGAAGAACAAGTTAATCGTGAATTAATTTTTGATAAAAATATTAAGAACAAATATTCAGGCGCAAAGATTGCAGATGTAGATAACGGGATTAAACATATTAAAATGGTTCGTTACTATAACGGACAACCTGTAAGGATAAATGTCGTAGAAATATGCCAAGGTGTAAATGAAAACTTAAAAATTGAACCTCAAATTGCTTCAGAGACTCTTGCCTCAAGAAGAAAAATTTCAGGTATAGCTCAAAAAGATAATGCAATTGTAGCAATAAATGGAGGTTACTTTAAACCTCAAACAGGAGTCCCTCTTGGAACTCTTATGATAAACAAGAAAGTATATACAGGTCCGATATATGACCGTGTAGCAATGGGTATTTTTGACAATGGATATGATATGGCAAGGGTTCAGTTAAATGCAAGTGTAGATACAAATATAGGAGGGCTTAAAATTGATAATATCAATCAGCCTAGAATGTTGTCGACTCATACAATCGTTTATACGCCAGAGTGGGGAAAAGTTTCTCCGCCTTCTCCTAAGTATGGTAAGCAAATAGTTGTTGAGAACGGTAAGCTTTTAAAAGTTTCTACAGAAGCTAATATTATCCCGCAGAATGGATTTGTTGTAGTTGGTTCAGCTAAAAACATTGATACAATTGTTAAAGCGAAAAAGTTTAAACTTAATATCAAAACAAATCCCGGGTGGGATGGTGTAAATCATATTATTAGCGGCGGACCTTATTTAATCAAGAATAATGAGGTATATGTCGATATGACTGCTCAAAGATTAGCTTCAATTGGCGGTAGAAATCCTCGTACAGCTATCGGTTATACTAAGGAAAATCATTTAATAATGGTTACAGCGGATGGGCGCGAAGGCTCTTCTATTGGGCTTACTCTTTTAGAACTTGCAAAACTTATGCGAGAATTTGGATGTGTAAACGCTATGAACCTTGATGGCGGAGGTTCAACTATAATGTATATTAAAGGACAAGTGGTTAACAAACCTGCGGTGCAAGGCGGTATACCGCTATCACATGTCCTAACTGTTACCGGCAGTTAATCTAAGTTTGTATAGGAATTATCTGTTCAAATATGACTGGCATTTACCCCAAGAGCGATAATTCCTATACTCCGATAATTGTTTAAAATAAACGGCGGATTTTCTGAAAGAAAATCCGCCGTTTTAAAGACTTAATTGAAAACTATTTTACAAGTTCTTTAAAGCTTTTACCAGCTGAGAATGCAGGAACTGTTTTAGCAGCAATCTTCAATTCTTTACCTGTTTGAGGGTTTCTGCCTGTTCTAGCAGCTCTTTTGCGAGCTTCCCAAGTACCAAAACCAACTAAAGTAACTTTTTTACCTTTAGCAACTGTTTTTTGGATGATTTCTAAAGTAGCTGATAATACATCAGATGAAACTTTTTGAGATAGTTTAGTTTTTTTTGCAATCTCTTTTACCAATTCTTCTTTGTTCATAATAACTCTCCTATACACTAAGTACTTTCAAGCACGTTATTACTGGTTTTCCCGTGCCTTATGACTCTATTATACACATTGTTCTGATTATTGCAAGCATTTTTTATAAAATTTACAATTATTATTGAATTTAAGAGGAAATCTTTACATTGCTTTACAAAGATATAATTTAGGCTATAATTAAATAGTGGTCTTTATTATAGAAGGGAGAGTTTATATGTGGGAAATGGATATTAATATCCATGATGTTCGTGAAATTAGAACTAGAACATGTGTTTATTTTGGATGCGGCGCTATTAAAAAATTTGATGACATAGCAAAAGATTTTAAAACCAAAGGTCTTGATCGTGTGATTGTTATGAGTGGTAAAAATGCTTATAAATCTACAGGAGCGTGGGAAGTTGTTGAAAAAGCACTGAAAGACAATGGTATTGAATATGTAAATTATGATGGTGTAATGCCAAATCCAACTACGATAGCTGTTAATGAAGCTGCTAAGATTGCAAAAGATTTTGGTGCAAAAGCTGTTGTAGCTATTGGCGGCGGTTCTCCTATTGATGCCGGCAAATCAGTTGCAATTCTTTTAAAGTATCCTGATAAAACGGCTAATGATATTTATGAGTTTACATTTGCACCAGATGAAGCAGCGCCGATTGTAGCAATTAACCTGACTCATGGTACAGGAACAGAAACGAACAGGTTTGCAGTTGTTACAATTCCTGAAAAGGACTATAAACCTGCTATTGCTTATGATTGTATTTATCCAACGTATGCTATTGATGACACTTCCTTAATGGTAAAACTTTCACCAAAACAAACAAGATATGTTTCAATTGATGCTGTTAACCATGTAGTAGAAGCGGCAACTTCAAAAGCAGCCTCTCCTTTTGCTGTGACTCTTGCAAGAGAAGTTGTTACATTGGTTGCTCAATATCTTCCAAACGCTATTGAAAACGCGGATGATTTAGAAGCCCGTTATTATTTAGCTTATGCTGCTATGCTCGGCGGAGTTTGTTTTGATAATGGTTTATTACATTATACACATGCACTGGAGCACCCTCTAAGTGCTGTTAAACATGAACTTTCTCATGGCTTAGGATTAGCAATTTTGCTGCCGGCTGTTGTAAGGAATATTTTTGATACAAAAGCAGAGACTCTTAAATATATATTAGAACCAATTGCAAGTAATATTGAAACAGCAGCTGAGGCTGAAGCTAAAGTTTACAACTGGCTGAAATCAGTAGGTGTTCCTTCTAAATTACGTGATGAAGGTTTTACAGAAACTGATATTCCAAACCTTGTAAATCTGGCTTTCACAACACCATCATTGGATGGGCTTCTGGGGATTGCTCCAACAGAAGCAACACGTGAAGCTGTAGCTCAAATTTATACAAATTCTTTATAATAAAAACGGGCGGTTTTAACCGCCCGTCTCTTTTAAGCGAAATTAGCTCTCATTTTGTTCAATGCTCTTGCCTCTGTTTGTCTTATGCATTCTTTAGTAACACCGAACATTTTTCCAATATCTTCAAGAGTTGTCTTTGCAAAGTTTTCCAGACCAAATCTCATTTTGATAACAGTCTGTTCTCTTTCTTTTAGAGTGGAAACAACATTTGCAATTTCTTTTTTTAGTTCTTCAAATTCTATATTTTCTTCAACGCTTTTTCTTTCGTCTGCTACAACATCCGCTACATTTAACTCACTGCCGTTATTTGCATCAAATGAGCCTTCAATTGAAACAGTTGTTGTGTATGCTTGTAAATAATTGTCTATTTTTTCAGGTTCGATGTCCATTTTTTTAGCAACTTCCTGATTTGTAACCTGACAATTGTAACTTCTTTCCATTTCACGTTTTACTTTTGAAAATTTTGATAAAGTTTCTTGAACATATACAGGGATTTTCATGCAATATGATTGTTCAGAAATTGCTTTGAACATTGCTTGTTTAATCCACCAGGTTGCATAAGTTGAAAATCTGTAGCCGAGCTCCGGATTAAACTTTTCTACAGCTACCATTAAACCTAAATTGCCTTCTTGAATTAAGTCAACAAGAGGAAGTTTTGATACATGAATAGCTTTTCTTGCAATTGTTAAAACCAGTTTTAAATTAGACTGAACTAATTCTTTTTTAGCTTTGTTATCACCATTTTTAGCTTTAATAGCCAACTCTTTTTCTTCTTGAGCGCTTAAATTTTCAATGGCATTAACTTTTCTCAAATAGAAACCTAATTCATTTGAATTTGATGTGATAGAAACAAATCCGCATCTTGCCGGATTAGTAGCACCGCTTTTTTTCATAGAAATAGCTTTAGACATAATTTTAAACTCCTTGGGGGTAATAACACTTTCAAGGATTAATTCACATAACACATAATCCTTATATACTTATGATATATAAAAAGTATATAAACTTCAAGTGTTTTGTTAAGAAATATTACAAAAATTACCTGTTTTTAGAGAAATCTTTACAAAAGTTAATATTTATTTAGCTGATTGTAAGAATAATTTGAGTTCTGAAATTCGTTCATCAAGCTGGTTTATAACGGATTTCATTTCATCTGATATTTTTTTTGTATTTTTGAAACGATTATGGAAAAAGAGGATTGTTGTAACAGAATTCATTACCAGTTCTTTTAACTCTACTATTTCTCTGTAAATAATTGGGTCTACAATCTCCTTGTTTTCGCATAGAAGTATAAATAAATCTCCAAACCACCATTGTGTTTCTTCCACATTATTTGAGTTTAAGCCTTTATTTGCATTTTTTAGGAATTTTAAAGCGGTAGAATATACTTTTTCAAGCCTCTCTTTTTTTGCTGGCAAAAACTCTTTGAAGTAACACATTGTTTGTTCATATCCGGCATTAATAAGTTTTCTTCTTGAGTCCTTATCAAGATTTAAATCAGCAAAGAAGATATCTCCCGTATTAATTCTTATACAGTCATATCGGTCATTTTGTCCAAAAACATCTGTAACAAAGCCTGTTGCTACATCTGTAATGCAGCTATATATTGTGTTTAAATAAGATATAGGTGTATTTTTATCTTCCCCGCAAGAGCCCTCTAGTCTAAACTCCAGAATTCTGCTTTCTGAATTATTGATTGTTTCTGAAAGCTTCCACATTGGAGAAGCTTTTTGTAAATCACCATCAACAAGACTTGCGCCATTGTAGTCATAAGGCGGCATTAAACCGGGCATGCTTGAAGATATTCTGATTGCTTTTGCGATTTCAAAGTCCGGAGTTTGGACTTTTGAAAATTCTTGAGTGCTGAATGTTTTTAGATTCGTTGTTATAATAACCAACTCTTTCTCTAAATCTTCGAAATTAAGATTTTTCTTTTTAATGTTTTCTGCTTTTCGTGAAATCAGTTCATTGAGCCAGTCGACAAAAATGCCGCCTTTGCTTAAGCCTAAACCTTTAGCAAATCCTAAATGAATATCTTTAAATAAATCAAAATTTACTTTTAAAAATAGGTTTTCAAGTTCATATGATTTATATCCGCAAGCAACTAATGTGGCAAATATTGAACCTACAGAAGAACCGCCGACAATATCATATTCAATTCCCAGTTCTTCCAATGCACGTATTGTTCCAACATAAGCCAAGCCTCGGATGGCTCCACCTCCAAATAAACATGTATATTTTAGCGGATTATTCATTTATAAGCCTTTCTTTGTCTTTTTTACCAAATTCTCCATTAGTTATGAAAAAGCTTTTTTCATAATATCTTAAATCATCACTTGGGCGTTTGTATTCTTGTTTGGCAAATCCAGCCGGTATAAAAATACCACAGCAAGGACCGTTAAATATCATTTTCCATTCAGCTCTGTTTTTTAAGAATTCATATATTTTTGTAGTTTTTTCAGGCATTAATATCTGTGTAGGGTAATCAGTAATAGCTTGGTACCAATTATCTTCTGCAGCAGTAAAGGCTATAAGTTTGTCAAATTCTCTATCGTAATAGCATTCCTCGTATCTTCCATCCATATAAATTAAATTATTTGGATATAGTTTATAAGAAATATAGCTTCCTAGACCAAATTCGGTAAGTATGTTTCCTTTTATATCATTGAGTTTTAAAAATTCACATTCAGCAATCGGGAATTTATCCATATTTGTTAAAGGTGTATTTGGATGTGTAAATGGAATATATAATATTGCAATGAGACATAGTATATAAGCTGTTTTTTCCATTAACCTTATAGAACTATTGCTAATAAATTTCATGATTTCTTTGTAATAGAGTGATGAAACGATTATTACTGCTAATGAGAGCAATTTAACATGAAGTGTTCCTAATGCTGTAGTTATTAATAACGCAAGGAATTTTGTAGTATCAAATTTATTTTTACACAATGCTATAAGAACTGTAAATAATGAAATTATAAATGCAGGATAATAGTACTGAACATGTCTTCTTGCAAATACAAACCACCATTCAGTAATATATGTTCTGGTTTTTGTGTTTGCAGAGATTAAGAAGTTAAAATAATCCCAACCCCAAGGATTAATTGCCAACATTGGTGTTGAAACTAATAATACAATAAGATATTTTTTCCATGGTTTTCGTCTTATGATTTCTCCAAGCATGTAGATAAATATCATTCCTAATCCGGATACAACACCTCCATGAGTGTTATTCCAGATAATTATAAGCAGCGGTAGCGTATAAATCAGTTTTGAATTATATTTTCTGCTTTTTTCCAATATATAGATTAGAAGGGCAAAAAACATAAAACTAAACATATGACATCTTATTAAAGATGGGTTTAGATGAGAAATAGTTAATATAAATGCTGCTGAAAACCATAATGTCGGAGGATAACTGTTTTTTTGCAAATCCTGAGTCTTAATAACAAAAAACGTTGTTAAGAATACTAATATTGCTTGAATAAGTATTAGCCCAAAATGTCCAAACGCCTTGAAAAACAAGTAATAAACAAGACTTGCTCCATATTCGTGGTCATACCAGATATGGGTTGGAGTATAAGAAAGGAAATCATTATATGAGAGTGACCAATTAGCAAAGAAGTGCTCCCCTACAATTAGTCTTGCAAACAAATCGTAATCATATTCCTTAGATAAACATGCCATTAATAATGACAGCATAAACAGTGTAAAATACATAAAAGCTCTGCTTTTAATAACAGCTTTCAATTTTTCCATTCTCTCTCCTAATCAATTTATATATTTATTCTAATATAAAAAACAAATTTATGATATATTTATAATAGAGATGAGGAGAAATATTATGGGACAAACTCTTGTAGAAAAAATAATTTCTAACCATGCAGGAAAAGATGTGCATGCCGGTGAACTTGTAATATCACGCGTTGATGTTGCTGCAGTACAGGATGGAACAGGACCTTTGACTGTTCAAGAGTTTAAAAAGTTAGGTATTTCAAAGCTTAAAAATCCTGAACGCTCAATTCTGTTTATTGATCATGCCTCTCCAAGTCCGAGAAAAGAATTATCAAATACTCATGTTGTTTTGAGAGATTTTGCTAAGGAATATGGTGCAGTATTATCTGATGTTGGTTCAGGTGTTTGTCATCAGAGACTGATTGAAACTTATGTTAATCCGGGTGAAGTTCTAGTAGGAGCAGACTCCCATACTTGTACATCAGGTGCATTGGGTGCATTTGCAACAGGCATGGGCTCAACTGATATTGCAGTAGCTATGGCTCTTGGTAAAACCTGGTTAAAGGTTCCATCAACATTTAAAATTGTTGTAAGCGGTAAATTCAAAGAAGGTATTTGTTCTAAGGATTTAATGCTGCATTTGATTGGGATGATTGGAGCTGATGGAGCAACATATAAGGCTCTTGAATTTTGTGGTGATACGATTGACAATATGACTATGTCTGAACGCTTTACCTTGGCAAATATGGCTGTTGAAGCCGGTGCAAAATGCGGTTTGTTTATAGCTGATGATAAAACTCGTGAGTTTTTGAAAGAACGCGGTCGTGAAGACAAATTTATTCAAATTCTTCCTGATAGTGATGCTGATTATGAAAGAGTTATTGAAATTAATGCTGAAGATGTTCCGCATACAGTTTCTTGCCCTCATACAGTTGATAACACACGTCGTGCAGATGAATTAAGTGATGTAAAAGTTAATCAGGTTTATGTTGGTACTTGTACAAACGGTCGTATTGAAGACTTAAGGGTTGTAGCAAATATTTTGAAGGGTAAAACAGTTCATCCTGATGTCAGACTTCTTATTTCACCGGCTTCTAAGGATGTATTTAAACAAGCTTTAAAAGAAGGTTTGATTGATATCTTTGTAGACTCAAATGCAGCGATACTAGCTCCTGGATGTGGTCCTTGTGTTGGTGTGCATGCAGGTATTTTAGGCGATGGAGAAGTTTGTCTTGCAACACAAAACAGAAATTTTCAAGGCAGAATGGGAAATACTAAAGGCTTTATTTATCTTGCCTCTCCATTTGTTGCAGCGCATACAGCCTTGAAAGGTTACATTAACGCAGGAGAATAAAATGAATTTATTATTATTAAAACAGTTATCAATCTTAAGCGCCTTTGCTGGTGCAATTCTAGGAGCAATTACAATAATTCCTTACATCAGTTTACTTACTTTCTTGATAGCTGTAACCTGTTTGTCCGCATTTGTTCTTGCATATTTGAAGCAAAACGACCTGATTGGAATAATAAGTATTAAGGAAGGCTGTATTTTTGGTGCTGTGATTGGTTTTGTATCTTTTATAGCTTTTTCTATAGTTTATACCCCGATTAGTATGCTTTTAGGCTGGTTGATACCTTCATACACTCAAGGATTTTTAAGGTTCTTCCTAACAGGAGGTTTCGGTTCTCTGGTTGTAATGATCTTGTTAATGATTTTTATGGCTGGAATAAGTGCCATGTTTAATGGTGTTGCAGGTGTAATTACAGCATATGTTTACGAAGTAATCACAGGCTTGAAAAAGGAAAACGGTGAGAATAACAGTATTGATTTTGAAATTAAATAGTTGCTCTGAATTTTTTATGATACTGTTCTACAGGAGATGTTTTTGTAGGGTTTTTCCCAAACACAGTTTCATTATATACTGAGCCTGTTTTTAGTACTTTCTTTAGAGTTGTTAATATGACTTGTGTTAGGTCGTTGAAGTTAACAAAAGTTGGTTTCTCAATTACAGAACATCCGTTAAAGGCATATATACCTACTTTATTTATTCCAGATCTTAATATACTGACTTCTCCATTTTCAAACTCTACAGCACCATCTTTTGAGCGTGATTGTTTAATTTTGTCTTTATCAGTGTAATATCTGAAATTTATATCATAATCCAGGCTGTTAGTTTTTGCTTCCAGTGCCAGATACCCGTCTATGTTATTGTTGGTTAGTTGTGTTAATAATTCATCTAACTCATTTTTAGTACCGTTCTCTTGGCAATTTTTTGCTAAAATTGGCCAATAATCATAGTATTTATCTTTTTCATTTCTGCGGATATATGGCGGTAGCTTTGCCTTAAAAGCTGTATTATTGTTAATTGGTGCTATTCTCATAATACATATCATTCTCGTTTGTGATATGATTATTTCATAAAGGAGACTTAAATACAATGGCATTTGAATCAAAAATTAAAACAATAGAGTGGGTAGATAATTATTCAAGAATGGTTGACCAGACGGTTGTTCCTTATGAATACAAGTTTGTTAATATAACTGATGGTGAACAAATGTTTAACGCAATCAGAGATATGATAGTTAGAGGAGCTCCAGCTATTGGTATCGCCGGTGCTCACGGTGCTGTTTTATTTGCGCAACAGTTGGCAAAAGAAGGTTTGAATCGTGATGAATTTGTCCAAAAACTAATTGAAAAAGCCGAGTATATGAAAACTTCCCGCCCTACTGCTGTAAATCTTATGTGGGCTTGTCAAAAACAAATTGAAGTTATCAAAAATTCTGCATCTGATATAGCAGGTATAATTGAAGAACTTAAACAAAATGCTATTAAACTTGAAAACGAAGATATAGAAATCAATAAAAAAATAGGCGATTATGGTGCTGAAGTTGTTCCAAAAGGTGCAACAATTCTAACTCACTGTAATGCCGGAGCATTAGCTACAGTTGGATACGGTACAGCACTCGGGGTTGTACGTTCTGCTTTTGCTAAAGATAATACTGTACAAGTGTTTGCGGATGAAACTCGTCCAAGACAACAAGGTGCGAGAATTACTACTTTTGAACTTGCAATGGATGGTATTCCTGTAACCTTGATTACGGACGGTATGTGTTCATACTTTATGAAAAAAGGTATGATTGATATGGTTGTTGTTGGTGCTGATAGAATTGCTGCAAATGGTGATACAGCAAATAAAATCGGTACTTATACTGTTGCGATTGCTGCTAAGTATCATAATATTCCATTCTATATTGCTGCACCTTTATCAACAATTGACACTTCAATCTCTTCAGGTGATGAAATCGTTATTGAAGAACGTTCAAGAGAAGAAGTTACTCATATTAATGGTAAAATTATCTGTTCTGATAAGGTAAATGTAATTAATCCGGGATTTGATGTTACTCCGCATGAATTGATTGCCGGTATTATTACGGAAAAGGGTATTTTGAGACCTGATTATAATAAATCAATAGCTGAAGTTTTTAATACAAGCAAGTCTTAATTGCTTCAATCATAGACTCCGGATTAGCCATATTTTTACCGGCTATATCGAATGCTGTGCCGTGGCTTGGTGATGTTCTTATTATATCAAGTCCGATTGTCATATTGACTGTTTTTTCAGAGGCTGCTGCTTTAATAGGGATTAAGCCCTGATCATGATAACATGCAATATAACAATCATAAGGTGATTTTTCATTGTTTAGATAATTTCTTACACCCTTAATAAATAAAGCATCAGCAGGAAGCGGATTTGTAATATTAATACCGCGTTTTCTTAATGCTTCAACAGCCGGTATCATAATTTCCTCTTCATCTGTTCCTATAACACCATTTTCTCCGGCATGCGGATTTAAACCGCACAATCCAAAAGAAGGGCGTTTAATAAGTAGTTTATTTTGAAAATACCAGCGTAAACGCTCAATTTTCTCTATTATCATTTCTTTTGTAATATTTACACTCTGAAGAGCACAATGTCTTGTTAACAGCAGCACTCTAAAGTCACGTGAAGTAAACAACATTTCTGCTTTTTGTCCATCATGCGACAAAAAATGCTCTAGGACCTCTGTTTGCCCGTTAAAATAATGTCCCGCAAGGTGCATTGCTTCTTTTGAAGTAGGAGCAGTAACAATAAATTTAGGTTTTATTTCACAAGCTTTTTGAAGAGCTCTGAATGAAAAATCTCCTGCATTAGCTGATACAACTCCCGGTTCTATTTTATGAGGGTAATCAATTTCAATAATCTCATAATTATTTAAACCGCCATAGGTATTTAGTATTTTTGAATTAGAAATAACTACAATGTCTTTTGAAGGCAAACTCAACATATTAAGAGCTTTGATTGTTATCTCCGCTCCAATACCGTTTGGATCACCTGTTAATATTGCAAGTTTTTCTGAGTATTTATTCATGATGTGTTAAATAATTAAGTATTTCTATTAAAGTATTTGAGTTGCCCAGGTTCCCTGATTTTGTAATAATCCATTTGCCGTTAATATCTTGACAAATTGAAATTGCCGGAGCTACTTCATCAATTAGTCTAAGTTCGTTAGAATTTATTGCTTTACAGCACTTGTATGATGTTTCTCCGCCAAGAGTTATTAAGACAAAGTTAATTTTATCCATAACTTTTTGAGTTAATTGAGCAAGATAATCTGTAATCATACAAGCAAATTTATCTCTTGTAAGCTCGGCATTATATGAATCTTCTGAAAAACCATCAAAATTAGCAATTAAATCAGATGTGTGAACGCAAACTGTAACTCCGCTTCTAAGATTAGAAACAATTCTTTCAATAATATCTTCACTAACACCATCTAAAATATTTTTTGTATCAAGTGCGATAAAATTAACATCATCATAATCATCTGATTGTTCAAGTTTTTTTATCTGATTAGCTGTAATTTGAGTTGCTGTACCTGAAACAATAAGCTTTGGCAGCTTACCTATATGTACTTCTGTAGATTCTTTTTCAATGCCGGCTAACCAGTATTTTGATAGAACCTGTGCACCGGCTGCAGTTCCAGTTGGAAGCAGCTTTTTGTCACATTTATTAATTGCAAGAGCAATTTGCTCAATATCAGTTATTGAAGTTGCATCTGCTACAATTAGCTTTTTACCTTCTTTAATAAGTTCATTAATTCTTATTAATATTGGACCGGCTCCGTTAAGAATAGTCCTTAAGTCAATTGTTCCAACTAAATCCGCTTCAATATCGATTTGGCTTTTTAGTAAAGTTGGTACATGTGATTCAGTAATAGGTGAATGAGGATCCATTGCCATTTCAGTTTTGCCTATAGGTACACCCTTTGCAAGATGATATCCGCCAACTGTAATACGTCCTTCTTGCGGAAATGCCGGGATTATGATAGCAGCATCATAGCCGAGAAATTCAAGTACAGTAAGAGTTTCTCGAGCTATATGACCTCTTAAAGTGGAGTCAATTTTTTTGTAATAATAATCAAATGAAAAATTTTCACTTAATGTTTTTACAGCTTTGCCTACACATATAATAGCTTCACCAGCCGATAAATTTCTGGACTCACTTGATAAAGCCCAAACTTCTGTTCCGGCTTTGACTTTTGGCTCACAGCTGCTATCCAGTAAAATCTTAGTGCTAGCACCTTTTTGATGAAATTGCAAAGCTGTATCATTTGCCCCTGTTAAATCATCTGCTATAATACCAACTAAATCCGAAAATATCATTGTTCTGCGTCTCTTTTTGAACCCAATAATCTAACATTATTTGCAATAATAAGAAATCGCTCTTTTTCTTCTCCGGTTTGATCAGTCCACTTGCTTATAGAAATTCGTCCATCAACAACAACCTGTCTGCCTTTTTTAATATACTCTCCGGCAAATTCTGCTTGTTTATCCCAAACTTCAATGTTGTACCAGTCTGTAACTTCTTCTTTTGTTTTTGAATCCCATCTTCCTACTGCAAGTGAAAAAGTTGTTTTAACTTTTCCAGACTCAAAATATCTAATTTCAGCATCTTGTCCTGCTCTGCCGATTATTGTTGCTGTATTCATCTTTTCTCCTTTACTTCGTAGCTTTTTTTTCGCCTTCTTCTATTGTCCCTTTGTTTGTATTCTTAGGGTCAAAAGACTTGTCTAAGTATTCAATTGTAGCAGACTTCATTAATCCATCTGTTAAATTTTTAAGTACCTTAATTTGTTTTTGAGTTTCAAGATAAAATTTAATCTCGTCTTTAGCTTTAGCAAAAGGTGTTGAACCAGCTTCAATTCTATCTGTTACTTTAATAATATGATAACCGTATGGTGACTTAACTAAGGTTTCACTAATTGTATTAGGTTTCATGCCAAATGCTGCATTAGAAAATTCTGGAACCATAGCTTCTCTAGAGAAAAAACCTAGCTCTCCGCCGCGTTCACCGCTTACTTTATCTTCTGATTGTTTTTTAGCAATTTTTTCAAATTCATCCGGATTTGCTTTTACTTCTTTTAGGATAGCTTCAGCTTTTGCTTTTTTAGCTGCAAAAATTTCTTCAACTTTTTTGTTAAGTTCTTCCGGGCTGATTTCTTTATTTTTAGCTTTAATTTCTTTTATTGTTTGAATAGTATCTGCAGAAATCAAAATGTGAGAAGCTCTTACCTGTTCTCTATGAGTAAATTTATTTTTATTTTCGTTGTAGTATTTTTCTGCTTCTGAGTCTGAAATATTAATTTTTTCAATTGAGTTAATTAGTTTTTTAATTCTTATTTGAGTTTTTAAATCTTCTGTAAATTCTCCATTAGAAATTCCTCTTTGCTTAAGAATTCTATTTAATTCATCTTTAGAGCCGACTTTGTCAATAATTGATTTCATTTCATTTTTAATATCTTCATCAGAAACTTTTATACCGCGTTTTTCAATTTCTGCATCAATAAGACTCTTGATAATAAGTTCTCTCACAGCTTTGTCTTTATAAATAAGGTACATAACATTAGTATCTTCTTTAACAAAATTATTAGAGCCTCCAAAAGCTTTAAAATGAGAATTGTTGATTTCTTTATCAACAGCAGTTTCAAATTCACCTCGTGTGATTACACTATCATTAACCTTGATAATACCTTCTTTGTTCTGCCCTAATGTACAGCCTGATAGTAAAATAGCTGATAATGCGGCACATGTAAGAATTTTTTTCATTAAACCTCTCCTATATATTTACCCCTAGTCTTTTTAATATCATAAAACAAACTTGATAAAATGTTAAATATTTCTTCAAAACCTGAATGCTGAATATTTAATAAAAGTATTGAAACTCCTTCGTTACAGCTTTTTGGCGCTAAAGTAAATTTTACTCTTCTTAATATATTTTTATCCATATCAGCTTTTAGAATATTCCATTCATATTGTGTAAATGGAGTATAAATTCTAATATTATCACCAGCTTCCCTTATTACAGAAATTGTAGCTTCTGTTGCAAGAAGTCTTAATTTAATGAGCTTAATAAGGTTTTCGACTTCATCAGGTATTCTTGAAAATCTGTCTTTCCATTCTGAAACTATGCTGTCAAGTTCGATTTCATTGTTTACATCAGCAAGACGCTTATATTCAATCATTTTTTGTTCTGATGAGCCAACCCATTCATCAGGAATAAATGCTGTAACATTAATATCTACTATTGCCGGCTTTTTAGCAGTAACACCTTCTCCTTTTAATTCCATTACGGTTTCTTCAAGTAATTGACAATATGCATCAAAACCTACATTAATCATGTGTCCATGTTGTTTTGTACCCAGAACATTTCCAACACCGCGTATTTCAACATCACGCATAGCTATTCTATAGCCGCTTCCAAGAGTTGTAAACTCTTTTATTGCTTTGAGTCTTTCAGAAGCTTCTTTTGAAAGTTCCTTGCTTTTTTTATACAAACAATAACAATATGCTTGCTTTTCGCTTCTCCCGACACGTCCGCGCAATTGATAAAGCTGTGCCAATCCTAATTTATCTGCATCATGGATAATTATTGTATTTGCATTTGGAATATCTAATCCGTTTTCAATAATAGTTGAACATAATAAAATATCACTTTCATGGTTATCAAAACCTATTATTACATCTTCAAGTTGTTTTTCGCTTAATTGACCATGTCCTATAGAAATTCTTGCATTAGGAACAAGTTTCTGCAACTCAAGTTTAAATTCTTCAATTGTTTCAACTCTGTTGTAGAGATAGAAGACTTGCCCATCTCTGTCCAGTTCATTCATAATAGCATTTTTAACAGTTTGTTCGTTAAACTCTCCTACAAAAGTTTTTATTGGTAAACGATTTTGTGGAGGTGTGTTAATAATTGAAATATCTTTAATTCCTGAAAGTGACATATAAAGTGTTCTTGGAATAGGTGTTGCAGACATAGAGATTATATCAATATTTTCTCTGAATTCTTTCAATTTTTCTTTGTGTCTAACGCCAAATCTATGTTCTTCATCAATCACAAGAAGCCCTAAATCTTTGAAGAATACATTGTCCTGTAATAATCTATGAGTTGCAACGACTACATCACATTTTCCTGTTGCAAGGTTCTTTAAGGTTTCTTTCTGTTCTTTTTGAGAACGAAAACGACATAGTAACTCAACATTCACGCCAAATGGTTTAAATCTGTCGGAGATTGTTTGATAATGCTGCAAGGCAAGAACAGTCGTAGGTACAATTACGGCAACTTGTTTTAAAGATGTTACAGCTTTAAACATAGCACGCATTGCAACTTCTGTTTTTCCAAAGCCAACATCACCACAAACCAGTCTATCCATTGGAGTTAAGCTTTCCATATCAGATTTGATGTCGTTTATTGCTTTATTTTGATCCGGCGTTTCAATGTATTCAAAAGCTTCTTCCATTTCTAACTGGAGCGGAGAATCTTCTGCAAATGCAATTCCTTCTTGCATTTTTCTTCTTGCATAAAGTCTAAGAAGGTCATAAGCAATTGTTTCGACTTCTTTTTTGACTCTGTTTTTTGTGTTTTCCCAATCAGAACCGCCCATTCTGGATAATTTTGGTTTGATTTGTCCCGAACCCCTATAGCGGCATAACATATTAACTTGCTCTGCCGGTATATGTAATTTATCCTTATTAGCATATTCAATCGTCAAATAATCTTTTAATTGTCCGTCAAACTCTTGTTGTGTAAGCCCTTGATATATACCAACGCCATGAACAGTGTGGACAACGTATTCACCGGGTTTAATATCATTAATATTTTCGATGTATTCAGCTTTTTCTTTGTAAGCTCTTTTTCTGCCTGACGGTATATCTTTTTGTCTTTTGTTAAAGAGCTCTCTATCAGTAATAATAAGTATTTTTGCCTCTGGAATAATTGTTCCCAAAGAACTAATATTATTAATATAATTAATATCAAATATTCCATATTCAGCAAGAACCTCTTTTACTCGTTCTTTATAATCAGTTGCAATAGTTATCTGGTAATCTTTTTTTGCTAACAAAAACTCTGCTGCTTTGTCCATATCTGCATCGAAAATTGGTATGTTTTCTGAATTAATATCAATAACTTCGTTACACTCATCCGATAAAAAGTTATTAAGAGATATTTTCTGCATACCGGCTGCTTTTTGGACAATTTCTGCTTCAGAAAAATGATTAATTTCTTTTAAAGGGGAAATTAAATTTAATTTAAGCGCTTCATTATAAGAGTTGATTAGAGTTTCGTCAATCTGATTTAGCTTAGCAGAAAGCTCAGCATACTCATCATAAATAATGATATAATCCTTAAAATAATCTAAAACGCTTACCAATTCCTGATTAAAATAAGATTGATAAACATTTATACCTTCAAAATAACCTTCTTCCCGGTATTGTTCTTTAAGAGCAGATGAGAATTCTTCGGGAGGCATAGGAGGTAATATAAATTTATAAAGCGGATTAATTTCAATCTCTTTTATTTTTTCTATTGATTTTTGGGTTTCATTATCAAAATATCTTATATCAACAATCTCATCACCCCAAAATTCAATTCTAACCGGGCTTTTATCAAGAGGATAAATATCTGAAATATCACCTCGGATAGAAAATTCTCCCATATCAGAAACCATTGTAGAGCGTTTATAGCCTAATGAAATAAGGTATTCTAATAGTTTTCCCTGTGAAATATTATCTCCGATTTTTAGATATAAAGAATGTTCTTTGAAAAACTTATCAGAAGGAAATTTTTCAGTCAAAGCTTTAATTGGAGCAATTACGATATCAGAAGCTTTGCGTAGAGCCGCAATTTGTTTTCTGTAATCATAAAGATTTCCAATAACTGTTTCGTAAGGAGAGGTATTCTGATAAGGTAAAAAGTCTGCTTCATACCCAAAGAGTCTTTCTAAATCAACTTGATATTTTAGTCCTGACTGCTCGGTAGAGGTTACAAACAATACTTTTTTTCCTGAAATCGAACTAATATATTTTACCAACAAAAGTCTGCTAAACGAGGTTAAACCTGTTAGTGTAAAACTTTTTTGCCCTTTTATATTCCTTACAAATTTGTCAAAAAACTGACTATTTTCTAATTTCATTGTTCGTCGTAGTTAGGACTTTCGTAGTCGATACCCATTTCTTTAATAGCAGCTATAAACCTTTCGGCGCAAGCATGTTGAACTTCTGGCGGTACAACTCTTAAAATTTCAACTGTTTTTGAAATAATAGGGTCTTTGTCGTACCATCTGCAGCCATTAACAGGTTTTACCAAATCATAAAATTTATCAAGTGCATCTTTGGATACTTTTTGTTCTAACTTATCCAAAAATACAACAGCGTGTTCTTTTAATTCATCCTGATAGTTTTTTAAAAGCTCAATAACTTCTAATAATTTAGGATCATGGTCATACCATCTTTTATAAGCGGGACTCATTTAATACCCCCTTTATGTTAATTTCTTCATCGTCAAACCTTTTAACTTTTGCCCCTAAGCCTCTAAGCTTTGCTTCAAAACACTCATAGCCCCGGTCTATGTGATGAAGTTTTTCTACTATAGATTCTCCATTAGCCATTAATGCTGCAATAACTAATGCTGCTCCAGCTCTTAAGTCCGGTGCTGCAATATTAGCACCAGAAAGGTGCTTAACGCCCTTTATTATTGCATGATTTCTATCTTGATGTATATCTGCTCCCATTCTTCTTAAATCAGGAACTTGCATGAACCTGTTTTCATAAAGGCTTTCTGTAATAATACCAACTCCGTTTGCAGTTGTTAGCAATGTCATTGCAATTGCCTGTAAGTCTGTTGGAAAACCTGGATATGGCTGGGTTACAAAATTTATAGAATTTAGTCTGTTTTTACAGCTAACTTCAATTGCAGTCGGTTCTGCAAGTTTAATACTTGCACCCATTTGAATTAATTTATCATTGAAGAATGTTAAATGAGCCGGATAAATATTTTTAATTAAAGCTTTTCCTTTTGTTGCAACAACCGCGGCCATAAAAGTTCCGGCTTCAATTCTATCAGGAATTGTTGTGTATTCAGCCGGATGAAGCTGTTCAAGCTTAACTCCGTTAATTACAATTTCAGAAGTACCGGCACCTGTAATATCAGCGCCAATTGTGTTTAAGAAATTAGCCAAATCAACTATTTCAGGTTCCTGAGCTGCATTTTGTATCTTAGTAGATCCTTGAGCTGTAACAGCTGCAAGCATAAGATTTTCGGTTGCGCCAACTGAAGGTATATCAAGATAGATGTCAGCACCAACCAATTTTGGAGCTTTTGCGTGAACGTAACCATTTTCGATTTTCATTTTAGCACCAAGAGTTTCAAGCCCTTTGATATGAAAATCTACTCTTCTCTCTCCAATTGCACATCCGCCGGGAAGTGCAACAATAGCTTCTTTACATCTTGAAACAAGAGCGCCTAATACTGTAAAAGAGGCACGCATTTTGCTTACAAGTTCATATTTTGCTGTTATTGAAGTAATATTAGTCGCATCAATAGTAACTGATTTTTCAGCTTTATTATAGTCATATTTAGCACCCAAATCTGATAAAACATTAAGCATAATGCTAACATCAGTTAATTCAGGTACATTATAAATCTTAGTACAGCCTTTAACTAAAATAGTAGCTGCTAAAAGCTTTAAAACAGAATTCTTAGCACCGCCAACAGAAACTTCACCTCTAAGAGTTTCACCGCCCTGTATTTTAAACTTATCTACCAAAATTCCTCCAATACTAACAATATTATCATACAATCAAACTGTAAGTATGTAAAGAGGTAATTTTGTTGAATTAAGCTTCTATTTCTTCGATTTCAACATTTTCTGATTGTAATTCAGGAGATTTTTCTTCACCTTCAACTTCCGGTTGATTTTCTAATGTTGTAATATCATTTTCAACAGCTGTATTCAGAGTATCAATGCTTGTTGTTTGTGAGCCAATAGTTGTAATCATACCAATAAAGTTTTCGTAGCTTGGAGTAAATGCTCCTACATAACCAGAAGATAAGCTTGTATATTGTCCAATGCTGTTTTCAAAATTTGTTAAAATTGGTAATGTATTATTCCAGTTTCCAATACCTGTGCTTGCCAAGCTTAATACAGCAGCTCCGCCTGAAAATCTTGCAGCTGAACCAGTATGAAAACCTGCTGCATCTGCTAACATTTGAGAAGCTGCTCCGGCCCCAATACCGAATGTAGCACCTGTGGTTGCAGCTGCTTTAGCTTCTAATTTTATTGCAGCTGTTGTATCTTCCGTTCCTGTTTTAAGGTCGCTTTGTCCGTTTGCTAATGCTGCCATTCCTTCGGAAACTCCGTTTGATACAGTTTCATTTCCTGCTGTAATAACCTCTCCAGCTTGTCCTGATAAATCTTCAATTTGTCCATTGTTGTTTTCTACAATTTCATTTGATTCATCAATAACATCTTCTGCTGCAGTCATTGTTTCAACGATTGCTTTAAGTTCTCCGGTTAAAACTTGGATTTCTTTTAAAATTGCAACTTTTTGTTTATCATCAGTAGCACTTTGTAATTCTTCCTGTTTGCGAGTAATTTCTTCTTGTTTTTCTTTTGCTTCTTGTTGTTGTGCTGTTAATTCTTCACCTGTTTCTTCAAGATGTTGAATTGCTTCATTAATTGCATCTAAACGAGCTTCAATTTCTGTATTAATAGTGTTAATTTCACTGTTAATACGGTCCATTTCTTGTTTTTGATTATCAATAACTTGTTGAGCTTGGGCTTTATGTTGAGCAGTTTCAGTGCCTGCGTTTTGTCCTTCTTTTACACCCATACCACTTGTAAACCAAGAAAGGGCTTTTGTTACAAAATTTGTTGCTGTTTGTGCCTTTTGTTCTGCTGTACCATTACTCATAGTTTGAATGGCATTTGAAAACCAAGCTATTTCTCCGTAAGTTTGTCCACCAACGGCAGTACCAACCATATTGATAGCACTTTGTGCATCAATACCATTGGTGCCGTAGTACATACCCATATTCATCATTTGCATTGCATCTAAATTTGGTGTCATCTTACTTAAAAATCCTATAATACCATCTTGTATATAAAAAGTATTGAAACTGTAGCTAATTTCAGGGTTTTAAGTATTTGTTACAAATCTTTACAAAATAGTAGCTAGTTGACCGATATACTTTTGGCGAAAATTGAAGTAAAACAAAATTGGTGGTAATGAAAAAGGATTAAGAAATGAAACTAGAATTGACTGATAGAGAGAAAAGTGTTCTATTTTTACTTGCAAAAGGAATGAAAAATGAAGAAATTTCAGACAAACTTCATATTTCTGTTCATACTACAAAGGCTCATCTTGAAATGATTTATGAAAAATTGGGAGTTAAAAATAGAGTTCAAGCAGCAATTAAAGCCATTGCTCTTGGATATTTTACAATCAATGATCTTCTTAATTAACAAAAAAGCCGAGGTTATAAACCTCGGCTTTTTTAGTTTTGTGTTTAACCAAGTTTGGCTTTATCTTCTTCGGTTACACCTTTTATTGTAAGGTTAACTCTGCCTTTATCATCGATTTTGATAACTTTAACGATAACTTCGTCACCGATGTTAACGTGTGGTTCAATAGTTTCGATTCTTTCTTTGCAAATTTGAGAAATGTGAACCATGCCGTCTTTGCCGCCGCCTAACTCAACGAAAGCTCCGATAGGAATAATTCTAACAACTTTTCCTTTTATAACCATGCCAACTTCAGGTTTGAAAGTTAAATCTTTAATCATTTTCTTGGCAATTGCAGCGCCTTCCTGGTCATTAGAAGTAATTGTTACAATACCTGTATCCTGAATATCGATTTCTGCTCCAGAAGCTTCGATAATTGCTCTGATTTGTTTACCACCAGGTCCGATAACTGTTCCAATATCTTCAGTAGGAATAGTCATTGTTGTAATTGATGGTGCAAATGGTGACAATGATTTTGCCGGTTCAGTAATAACTTTTCTCATTTCGCCCAAGATATGAAGTCTGCCTTCTTTAGCTTGTGCTAAAGCTCTTCTGAGAGTATCGTTTGCAATACCTTTAGCTTTCATATCCATTTGAAGAGCTGTAATACCATCATCATTACCGGTAACTTTGAAATCCATATCTCCAAGGAAGTCTTCAATACCTTGAATATCGGTTAATACAACAGGTTCTTTGCCTTCTTCGGTAATCATACCCATAGCAACGCCGCCAATCATACATTTTACAGGTACACCGGCGTTCATCAATGCCATTGAAGAGCCGCAAGTTGAACCCATTGATGTAGAACCGTTTGATTCTAATACATCAGATGTTACACGGATGGTATAACCAAATTCTTCTTGAGAAGGTAATGCTGGAATGTTAGCTCTTTCAGCCAAATTACCGTGACCAACTTCTCTTCTTCCCGGACCTCTTAGTGGTTTAACTTCACCAACTGAGAAGCCAGGGAAGATATATTTGTGCATATAAGTTTTTTCTGTTTCTGGATCAACTCCATCGAGTTCCTGTTTCATAGCCGGACCTGCAAGAGTTGCGACAGAAAGTATTTGAGTTTGACCTCTTGTAAATACAGCTGAACCATGTGCTCTAGGGATAACTCCAACTTCACACCAGATTGGACGAACTTCGTTTGGTTTACGTCCATCAGCACGAACACCTTCATCTAAAATCATTGCACGCATAATTTTCTTTTCTGCAGCCTTAAATTCTTCTGCAACAAAATCAATGCCTGTTTCTTCAATGATTTGGTGAATGTAATGGTCTTCTGGAAGAGCTTCAACGCGTTCTTTAACAAGTTTTTTAGCTTCTTCGAGTTTTTGTTGTCTGTA
>CAJTWU010000012.1 GCA_910579975.1 uncultured Vampirovibrio sp. | reverse complement strand
TTGATTTATATAACTATACTTACAAAGCAGATAAGGATAAAACACCACATGTAGGTGTAATGGCACAAGATTTACAAAAAATCTTCCCTGATGCAGTTGTTAAAGGTGAAGACGGTTTCTTGAGAATTAGGTTGGAAGATATGTTCTATGCTGTTATTAATGCGGTTAAAGAACTTGATAACAGAACTTCTGCACAAGAAAAGAAAATTAAAGAACTCGAAAAACAAAATACAGAGCTTCTAAAACGTATTGAAGCGTTAGAAAAAAGAAAATAATGCGGGATTTATTGCTACAACTTTTTTCGGCGGAGTGAACTCAACACTTCGCCGCCCGCTTTTTTAATATATCAATAATGTTTTGTGCTGAAAAAGTTTGATTAAATGCTTTGCGCTTGTCTTTTAGGGGGTCATGTTTTTCTTTTAAAATCATATCCAGATATTTTTCCAGTTCTGTTGTATTTTCAGCATTATAATAAGTTTGTACTACTTCTTCTGTTGTTGTATTAAATTCAGGCATGTCCTTGGAAACAAGTCTGATTAATGGTTTTTTAGTTGCAGCATATTCCAATAAAAAAGTGCTGCAATCAGTTATCATTAGTTGTGAGTCATTAAAATATTTCAGGTAATCTCCGTCATAACAAGCTTCTTTCCAACTGTTATAATAGTTTTCGACTTCTTTTTTAGTCATAATTTCGTTGTCAATTAAAGCTTTTTTTAACATTGGATGAGGTTTGAAAAGCCAGTTATATTGAGGGTTTTGTTTTGCGTAATTGAGCATAAACTTGCCTGTTTCTTTGAATGTTGAATATGCAATTGTGTTTTTATGATTAACAGTCCAATGCGGTGCATAAATAACATATTGTTTTTCATTTTTAGCCTTATGATTAATAAAATAATCGAGAGATGGTGTTCCTGTAACAACAAGGTTTTCTCCTTGATTAATCATTCTTGGAGCATAATATTCTTTGAAAGCGTCATTAAATACAAAAAAGTATTCCACATAGTTATGAAATCTCAAGTTGTAATCGCTTTCTAAATTTGTTGTTGCAATATCGTAAGGAACATATGCTGTTAAGGCAAACTCCGAACAAACAACAGGCCCCTGAGATGTTTCTACATACCAAGGGTGCTGGTATATAATTATATCAGGTTTAAACTCTTTGAATGGAATATGTTTATTAGTTTTAAAATCATATCCTAATTCCACATTCATATTTTTGTTTTTAAAAAACTTAAATGTTTCTAAAATTTCTTCTTTTGTTTGATAGCTTGGATTATCAAGATTTTCAGCCGCATTTTTTGTTACAACAACTAATGGGGAAAATTCAGCTAAAGAGTTCATTAGCTCATATAAACTTTGACATTTCCATTTTGAGCAATCATAAACATAAAATACAACTTTGTAATGGTTTTGTTTTTGCAAATTTTCTAAAACTTTAATCTTATTTTGTTTAATATAAGCTCTGTTGCGTTCAATTTTTTCTTGCATAAATCTATCTTACCATATATCATAAATAATATGAGTAAATTTTTATCATATTTTAAAGAAGTTAGAGCACAAAGACAAATAAATCATTTAGCAAAAAAATACAATAATAAAAAAATTGTGTTATATGGAGCGGGTGAGTATGCTCAAGTTCTGATGAGCAATTATGACTTATCAAAACTGAACATTGTTGGTATTTGTGATAAGAAATTTGAAGCATCCCGAGATTTGAACACAACACATTATAAAGCATTGATACCGGAAGAGCTTAAAGAGTATAATTATGATGTTATTTTAACGGCTATTTATGATGACTCTAGTCTTTGTGATTTTCTTGAGTACAATCTTCTAATGTATACTAAGAACGAAGGAAAAGAGGTTCGTTCAATTATTGAGCCGACTTTTTGGTATGCAGTTAAAGTTTTGTTAGGCAAGTAAATGGAAAAAATTGTATTAATCAAAAAGATTATGAGAAAATTAACTTCTCGTAAACATAAACTTAAATTGCTAATAAAAGAAAATATTGAGGTTTATAACTTTTTAGTTGATATTTCTAATATTCAATCGTGCAAAATCAAACTTGAAAAAGACTTATTTTCTGCTTATAAACAATCTATTAAATTGGTAGAGAATTTGACAAAACAAATTGATGTCAATGCTTTATTGCCATGTCGGGATAAGGATTTGAGAAATCATCAGTTAAAAATGGCTGAATTTATGTATCAGATGTCTGAATTTTTTGAACAGCAAGGATTAGAATATTTTCTTTTGGGAGGCTCTTTAATAGGTGCTTTAAGACATAAGGGTTTTATTCCCTGGGATGATGATATTGATATTGGAATGATGAGAAAGGATTATGAAAAACTTAAAAAAATATTAGAGGAAAAAGGAATTGCCATTGATACTTCTAAAATATATTTTTCTAAATCAAATCATACAAAAATTGCAAATGAAACTTTAAAGAAGAACCCTGATAAATTAGTCTATTTTGTCGGTCCAAAATATATTCAAATTTATAAAGGAAAATCGATAAAAGATTGTGTTTATATAGATATTTTTCCTCATGAATACTATAGAGATGACTATACCCCTGAAGAACATAATGCATATAGTAGAAAAATGCATTCTCTATGTATGCAAACGGATAACTTTAGGAAAGTTGTAGAAAAATTTGATGATGAACGCGCCAATAATAAGAATGTCGTAGAGAAGAGTAATACAATTTATTATGGTGTTGATAGTTTTGTAACTTATACCATAACCCATAAAAAACTAATGTCTTATGATATGATTTTTCCTTTGAAAAAAGCTAAATTTGAGGATTATGAATTTTATATACCAAATAATCCGGATGCTTATATTAGAATTGAGTATAAGGAATATCAAGGAATGCCATCTACGATTGAGATAGCTCCGGATTATAAAAATCATCTTAAATATTAAACGCTTTTTTAATTTTACGTTTTAGTTTTTTGATTAAAACTTGTTTTTCAGATTGCGTGTTTCCACCGTTTTTTTCCCTGTTAATCATGTCGATATAAGGACCGTATGGTTTACGTTTCCATGAGATATTTTTTCTAATAACTTTTGCAGGGTTACCGGCTAATATAGTTCCTTCTTCGGTAAATTTTTTAGTTACAACAGAACTTGCACCTACAACTGTATTTGAAGGAATTACTGCTCCTTTTAAGATTGTACAGTTTGTTGCAACCCAAACATCATCACCGATTATAACATCTTGCGGTTCATTGTATGGCAATTCTTCTCCATCATTGAATAATGAGTGACCGTCTGCAGTTCGGATTAAAAGATTTGCTCCCATTTGCGCATTTTTACCGATAACTAACTTGTGGGGCTGTCCTGTAATATTATTATTTACACAAATCCAAGTGTTTTTAGTATTAAATCTGGAGTCTTCTCCAATATATACTTCGGCATAATTTTCTAAATCAAAAAAAACATCTTTCATTATAGAAGAAGTTTTCTTCATTATAAATTTTATTTCATTGCCGCGCATTTTTATCAGCGTTTTTTCAAATGCTGTCGGGAATTCAATTTCAACATAATTATTGTTGCCTGCAATATCAATGGTTAAACCACGGATTTTATGTTTTAATTCTTGTTTTTTCCCGTTTTTAACAATAATAATTTTGTTATTGCTGCCATAAGTTTTATATGGTAAAAAGTTGAACATTTATACATTGTATCATATTAGTCTGAATATACAAACTCTTCCTTGCCATTATCAAGAATTAATCCGCAAAGATGTGCATTTTTGTATTTGCCGCATCCAAGGTCAATACAGATTTTGTCTTTTTGTATTTGTGGTTCGCTAAATTCAGTATGTCCAAAAATAACTTTTTGTGGAAGATTATGAGGGTGATTATAGAATGCGCTTCTAATATAAACCAGGTCTGTTTCATCCTGATTTTCAAGGCTGTAGCGCGGATTAATACCGGCATGTACAAACAGATACTTGTCGGTTAAATAATAAAATTGAAGATTTCTGAAGAATTCGCCATGAGTCTTAAGAATATTATCAAAATGTCCGCCATAGCTTTTAACAGTTGCCGGACCTCCGTAATTCCAGAATAGATAGTTGTAGTATTCATCTTGCGGTGCATGTAAAAGAGCATACTCGTGCGAGCCTATAAGATAAATGCATTTGTGGGTTTCACTCTGGCGGAGTACTCTTTCCACTACTTCTTTTGATTTACTGCCTCGGTCAATGTAGTCACCCATGAAAACAAAAATATCGTTATCGCGTGTTTCGATTTTTGAAAGCACGCTTTCAAGTTTTTCAAGTTCTCCATGGATGTCTGTTATTGCTATATATCGTGGCATGGTAAGATTATAGCACAAATCTTTTTATTGATGTATTCGCTGTTTGTGATACATATCGGCAACTGTGATATAATACAAGAAAAAGGAATAAGATTATGAAAGCTGTAGAATATTTTATGACACAAGGTTATTCTTGTTGCGAAAGTGTTGTTAAATGGGGAATAGATGAGGGGCTTTGTCCTCCTGAAATGATTGCTGCTGCAACATCGTTTTCAGGCGGTATGGGTTCGGGTTGTTTGTGTGGTGCAATTGCCGGAGCGCAAATAATAATAGGTTCTCAATATGGACGTGATAACAAATATGGCAATGACTATGCTGCAAGAGTTAAAGCGAAGGAGTTAATTACAAAGTTCAAGGAAAAATACCCTGCTACATGTTGTCGGGTTCTTACACGCGGTATGGATATGGCTTCACCTGAAAGAAAGGCGCATTGTGCTAACATGGTTGAAGAATGTACAAATCTTGTTAAAGAAGTATTAGGCGTAAAAGTCTAAATGTGATATAATCGGTAGGAACATGTTTAATCGAAACACCTTTAAAAAACGAATACTATTTGTCGGCATTCCTGATATGGCATATATAGGACTAGATGGGCTATTGATGGCTGGTGTAAATATTGTTGGTGTTTTAGGTCCGAAAAAAGACCACTCAATGTTTCAGGATTTTAGGAATTTTGTTCTTGCACGCGGTCTGAATTATATTGACTATGACCGGCTTGATGAGCCGCAATTGATTGAAAAAGTAAAAAAACTCGATGTGGATGCTGCTGTAGTTTGTTCTTTTAACTACAAAATCCCCCGTGTTTTAATGAATGTAACCCGCGACGGGTTTATTAATGTTCATCCATCAATGCTTCCAAAATACAGGGGTGGTAATCCTTATTCACGCGTTATTATGAATGGTGAAACAGAAACTGGTGTTACTATTCATTTTATGGATGAGGGTTTTGATACAGGCGATATTATTGCTCAAAAGGCTTATCATATACATTCTAAAGCCACAATGGGTACGATTTTTAATGAATTAAATGTACTTGGCATTGAGCTTTTACTGCAAGTTTTACAGGCTTATGAAAATGAAGAATTATCAAGAATTCCTCAACCGAGGGGAGATTTTATCTCTGGTAAAGGTCTTGCTGATGGTGAAATTTTCATTAATTATAATCGCTCGGCTGAAGAAATTGAGCGTTTTATCCGTGCACTTAATCCGTTTATTTTAGCGAGTACTACATTTCGCGGGAATATGATGAAGATTATGAAAGCAGAAGTTGCTTCTGATGCATTTTGTATTCCACATCCGGCGGGAACGGTTGCAAAAATTGAAGATGATAAATTCTTTATTGCAACTTCAAAGGGTCTTATTGTTCCTACTGTATTGCAGTTTGGAAGTTTCTTTATAGGCGATAGCAAAGATTTTATCAGGATTGTTAATCCTAAGATTGGTGAGGAGTTTAAATAGTGGATAAACTGTATTTTTTAACAGCCGGAGTACCGCTTCGTGCAGGCACAAAAGGATATGAGAAAGGGTTTCAAATCCATGATGAAATGGGTTTAGACGGACTTGAGCTGGAGTTTGTTCATGGAGTAAGAATTTCTGACAAAAGCCGTGAGGCTGTTAAAGCATCAGGTAAAGTGATTACTGCTCATGCGCCTTTTTATGTTAATCTTAATGCTAGAGAAGAAGAAAAAGTTGAAGCAAGTGTTCAAAGGATTATTGAAACAGCACAAGTAGCAAATGAACTTGGCGGATACAGTATAACTTTTCATGCCGGATTTTACTTAGGACAAGACAAAGAGCTTGTTTCAGAAAAAATTAAGGCTCAAACAAAAATTATTACCGATATTTTGGCGCTTGATAATAACAAAATTTGGATAAGACCTGAAACTACAGGAAAAGCAACCCAGTGGGGTGATTTAGAGGAGATAATTAATCTTTCCAAAGAGTTTGAAACAGTGCTGCCTTGTGTAGATTTTTCTCATTTGCATGCAAGATATAACGGTATTTCAAATACTTATGATGAGTTTTGTGCAATATTTGAAAAAATTGGTAAAGAATTAGGGCGAACTTCTTTAGATAATTTTCACGCTCATATTGCAGGAATTGAATATTCAGCTAAGGGCGAGAAAAAACATCTTAATCTTCAAGACTCTGATTTTAATTACAAGGATTTATTGTGCGCATTTAAAAAATTTGAGATTAAAGGCGCGATTGTTTGCGAAAGCCCTAATATTGAAGACGATGCCAAACTGTTAAAGGAATACTATTTAAGTTTGTAGGTAATAAGTATGGAAGAACATAATCACAAAATTACAAATGAAAACGAGAAAAAAACTCTTTTGGTAATTGTTTTTACAGTACTCGCAATGATTGCTGAAATTGGTTACGGATACTTTACTAATTCAATGGCGCTTCTTGCAGACGGATATCATATGGGAACACATGCTCTTGCTTTGGGACTTACTTATGCAGCGTATGTGTTAATAAGAAAGTTTGCAAATTCTCCCCTTTTTCCTAACGGTACTGATAAAATAGGAACGTTAACGGCTTACACAAGCTCGCTTTTTCTTGGTTTTACAGGAATTTGGATAATTCTTGAGGCTTTTCAAAGATTTTTTAATCCGTTACAAATCAAATTCAATGAGGCTATTCTTGTTGCAGTAATCGGCTTGATTGTAAATGCAGTTTGCATTTTGATTATGGAAGGCAAACATTGCCATGAACATGATGATTACAATTTTAAAGCAGCCTATTATCATATTTTAGCGGATGCTTTAACATCTGTTTTAGCAATTGCTGCACTTTTAGTAGGAAAATATTTTAATTTTATTTTGCTGGATAGTATTATAGGTATTTTAGGCGGTATTTTAATCTTAAAATGGGCGATTAGTTTGTTAACAAATACGGTTAAAATATTAATCGATATGAAGGAGTAAACAAAATTAATCACTGCCCATAAGTAAAGCTTCAACCTGTTTGTGTGGTAGTATAAGCTCTTGCATTGAATTTACAAGTTGTGCATTTGTATCAGCTTCAATAAATCGTCCGCCTGTAACATCAGCCGTACATTGGAGCTGGGCTAAATCGTCCGAGTCATGAACATTAAATGCGATTACGTCTATTTTAATATCACGTCTCTGTTTAACAAGTTCAATTGAGTAATCGCAAGGACTTTCGTCACAATTTTCACCGCCGTCTGTTAGCAGAATAATGTGCTTAGTGCCTTTCATTCCCGCTAAATCTTTTTTAACAGCTTGTTTTAGTGAGTATGTAATTGGTGTCATGCCTCGCGGACGAAGTTTTGAAATTGCATGATTAATTCTTCTCGAGTTATTTTCTGCTAAAGGTACGAGAAGTTCTGAACTTCTGCAAGCATTGTAGGCAAGGATATTACAAGTATGTCCGTAGACTCTTATACCGACTTTTGTGTCATCAGATATTTGGGGAAGAATACGCTGCATCATTGATTTTACCAGATTTACTTTGGTTTTGTGCTCAAGGTATTCACCCATGCTGTTGGAAAAATCAACAACGAAAAGAAGTTTATCGCCCGCCTGTTCATACTTAAAATCTTCAGGAGTATAAACATCATAGGCAAATACAGGAATAATTATTAATACAAGAATTATAAACCATAATTTCCTCATATTAATATTGTCCGGTTAATATTGGAGAAAAGTATTCCCCAATCGGTCATTCTTTTATAGCTCCTTCTTGAGGATTATTAAGCAGATATTTTTTCCCGGCTAAAAATACTAAAATTACAGGGATGGAACAAATGCAAGCACAAGCCATAAGTTCACCCCACATGGTTATTTCTCTAAACGAACCTTTGAAAATGGTTAAACCAACAGCTAGAGTCCGCATGTTATCTGTATTTGTAACGATTAAAGGCCACATAAAACTATTCCATGTTGTGACAAATGTAAAAATGGATAAAGCTGCAATTGCCGGCATGGCACAAGGTATGGCGATTTTGAAGAAAGTCTGCCAGGGATTACAGCCGTCAAGCTTTGCAGCTTCTTCCAGTTCCTTCGAAAAATTCAGAAAATATTGCCTCATCATAAAAACGCCAAAACCTCCAAATATTCCCGGTATTATTAAAGCTTGATATGTATTTATCCATCCGAGTTTGCTCATAAGATAGAATAAAGGAACAATATTTACCTGAGGTGGTACCATCATTGTAAGTAAAAATATATAAAACAGCGGTTCAGAGCCTTTAAATTTTAATCTTGCAAATCCGTATCCGGCTAATGCAGAAATTGTTACTTGACCAATAGTTGTGAAAAATGCAACGACCAAACTGTTTAGAAAATATTTGATAACAGGAATTGAGTCAAAAACATTTTTATAAGCATATAATGAAAGATTGATGTTTTTGTAGTTAGTAAAAATGTTTTCCTGACCGCTCAAGGATATCAAAAACATTATAAAAAACGGTAATATCATTGATAAAGCGGTTAAAATTAAAATAAAATACAAAAAAGCCTTTTTCATAAAAATATTATAACAAAAAAGACCGCTCCTAAGAGTGGTCTTTTTTAAATGGTCGGGATGACACGATTCGAACGTGCGACCCCTTCGTCCCAAGCGAAGTGCGCTACCAAACTGCGCTACATCCCGATACCCGACAAAGTGTACATCTATCCTAACGTAAAAAAAAATTAAAATCAAGTCTTTATTTTAAAATTTGTTGTATAATAATAAAGCTATGACAAATCTGTTGATTAGTGAGAAGGAAACAACAAAAAATATTCAATCATCAAACTGTGCTGCAGCGCTTGTTGAAACCTTATCAGAATTGGGTGTTGACAGTATTTTTGGCTACCCTGGTGCAGCTGTTTTGAGTGTTTATAATGAACTTTCTCAAAATCAAAATATACGTCATTATCTTGTAAGACATGAACAGGCTGCTGTTCATGCTGCAGAAGGTTATGCTCGTGTAAGCGGTAAGGTTGGAGTTGTTCTTGTAACGTCCGGTCCGGGTTTTACCAATACTATAACAGGAATTGCAAATGCTTATGCAGACTCAACTCCGCTTGTTGTGCTTGCGGGTGATGTTCCTTCTAATGAAACTAATAGTAAGGTTTTTCAAAAAGTCGATATTATTGCAATGACAAAAACCTGTTCGAAAAAGAGTTATCTTTTAACTTCAAAAGATGATATTAAACAAGTTTTGAAAGAAGCATTTGAAGTTGCCAATACAGGTGAAAAAGGACCTGTTGTTGTTGCTATGCCAAGAAATATTCTTGAAGCAAAATATGCTCCAAAAGTGACAAAAGAGCTTCACAAAAAGAAAAAAACTACACTTAAGACATCTGATTTTGAAAGGATTATTAAACTTATTAATGCTGCAAAATCACCATTAATCTTGCTTGGCGGAGGTTCTGTTGAAGCTGTTGAAAGTATTAAAAAGTTTGTGTCACATACAAAAATTCCCGTAGTGTCGACTCTTATGGGCATTGGAGCATTTCCTTCAGCCAGCTCTCAGTATCTTGGAATGATTGGGATGAATGGAACTTACTTAGCAAATAGTGCTCTGAATAATGCGGATTTTATCCTTGCACTTGGAGTGAGTTTTTCAGACCGTTCAACTTGTAAAAATGTTGAATTTGCACGGCATGCAAAGATAGTAAGTATTAATCTTAAAAATATATCTAAAAGTTTTGAATTTGAATTAGTTTTGGATACTAAATCTTTTATGGATGAATTTTGTGCTTATTCCTCACAAATTTCTGATTTTTCGGACTGGAACACAAAACTAAATATTTTCAAAGAAGAAAATCTTAAAGAAGAAACAAATTCAACTTGCTTGCACTCTTCTTGTGTCTTGGAAACAATTTATAACTATACAAAAGATTATGAGCCGATTGTGGTCACAGATGTAGGACAGCATCAAATGTTAACGGCACAATTCTTCAATTTTAATAAACCGAAAAAATTTATCACATCAGGCGGTTTGGGTACAATGGGTTTTGGTCTTCCAGCTTCCATAGGTGCGCAGTTGGCTAATAAAGATAACCTTGTCTTAAATATTACAGGAGATGGTTCGTTCCAGATGAATTTACAAGAGCTTGCAACTTGTAGAGAGCATAACATCCCTGTAAAGATTGTTATTATGAATAACAGCTATCTTGGCATGGTACGGCAAATGCAAGAAAAAATCTATAATAACCGTTATCAGGTAGAAATGATAAACCCTGATTTTACCAAGATTGCAGAAGCCTACGATTTATTTGCGGTGAGGGTAAAAACAGCAGATGAGTTAATTCCGGCACTTGAAAAAGTAATTTTTCATAAAGGTACCGCAATTATTGATATTGCAATTGATTCTTTTGAAGAGATATAATAGAATTAAATATATGGAGAGGTGAAGTATGATTAAAAAAATTTGTTCGTTAGCTGTATTATTAGCTTTTTGCGTACCGGCGTTTGCTGTTGAAAAAGTTGGAGTTATTGATGTTCAGAAAGTTGTAAATAAGTCTGCTCAAGTACAAGCTCTTAAAAAAGAACAAGAAGCTAAAACAAAAGAACTTGGTCAATTTGTTAAAAAGGCTAATGATGAGATTAAAGCTCAAACAGATGAAAAGAAAAAGCAGGAACTTGTTAAAAAATACGAAAAAGAACTTTCTGCAAAAAGAGAAGCAAACGCAAAAGCTTACAAAACTAAGCTTGAAGCAATTGACAAAACAATTTCAGCTACAATTAACAATTATGCTAAAACAAACGGCTATGATTTAGTTATCGTTAAAGGTGCAGTATTATACGGCGGAGAAGATATTACAGAAGCGGTTTCTAAAGTTGTAAAATAATGAGTGTTAAACTTTTAGATTGTACACTTCGTGACGGCGGTTATGTTATTGATTGGATGTTTGGTAAAAAGAACATCCAATCTGTTTTGTGTAATCTCAATGAGGCAGGAATTGATTATATCGAATGCGGTTTCTTAAAGGATTGTGAACAGAATGAGGACAAAACTTTTTTTGCTTCACCTGATTTACTTCCAGATAACCTTGACTGCACCTTAATGGTTAATTATGGTGACTATCCGATTGAAAAATTAATACAGTGTAAGAACAAAAAAATTAAAATCAGGGTTGCATTTAAAAAATCTGAACAAAATGGAGCCTTAGAATATATTAATAACCTTGTTTCTTTGGGGTGGGATGTTTTTGCAAATCCAATGAGTACAAATACTTATAATGAAGTTGAACTAAGAAAACTTCTGAACGAGATAAATGCAATAAAACCTTGCGGTCTTACAATTGTTGATACTTTGGGAAATATGTATCAGGATGATGTTCGTGAAATTTTTGAATTTATTGATGAACAGCTCGAAAAAGATATTGCGCTGGGGTTTCATTCTCATAACAGCTTGCAGCTATCTTTTTCTAATACGAAAACACTTTTAAAAATGAATTTTGATCGTGAAGTAGTAATAGACTCATGTGTTTATGGCATGGGACGGGGAGCAGGAAATCTTTGTACAGAATTGATTTTACCTTATTTAAACGACAATGCAGATGGTCATTATGATATTTTACCCATTTTAAAGATTTTGGATGAATGTATTAATCCTATTTATCAGAAAACGCCATGGGGTTATTCAACACCATACTGTATTGCAGCAATTCATGGATGTCATCCGAATTATGCAACATATTTGAAATCTTTAAATGTGAGCGATTTAGAAATCGGCCGGATTTTGAGTGAAATTCCAGCCGATAAAAGAACCGTTTTTGATAAAGATTTACTTCTTGCTTTTGTCAGCTAACTCGCTATCCATTCTTAAAAATACAGGTTTGATATTTTCTTTATCAATCAAATGTCCAACTTTGATATTATCACAAGTTACATCATCAAGCTTTGTTTCTAAATTATAAGATAGCTGTTCAGCCATGGCTTTTGCAATATTTGGGCAATAAGGGTAAATTAGAGAAGAGATAATACACATTACTTCAAGTACGGTTGTCAAAACTTCTCCGCATTTGTCCATTTGTCCTTCTTTAGCAAGAGTCCAAGGCGCATTGTCTGTAACATATTTATTTGTAACATCAACAAGCTCAATAATTTTTTGTGCTGCTTCTTGTACTTCATAGTAATCAAAATGATGTTTAACCGCTTTTACTGTTTCAAGCGCCTTATCAAATAAATCCGATTTAACCTTAAATTCAGGTTTTACATCGCCTTCAAAGTATTTAACCAGCATTGATAGTGTTCTGTTGAGCAGATTTCCCATTGAATTTGCAAGGTGAGCATTAACTTTTTCTTTGAAGTCTTCATCAGAATAGTTACCATCCTTACCGCAAGGTGCAGCAGAAGCCATATAATAGCGTAACGGATCCGGACATTCAAGATTAAATGCTTCAAGTACGCTTGTCGGAGAAATTACATTCCCTAAAGATTTTGACATTTTTGTCTGGTCTATTGTAATCCATCCGTGAGCAAGAATATGTTTAGGTAATGGCAAGTCAAGTGCCATAAGTATTGCAAGCCAATAAATACTATGGAATTTCAAGATATCTTTACCGATAACCTGAACTTCAGCAGGCCAATATTTTTTAAACTTTTCTGAGCTGCCGTCCGGATCATATCCTAAAGCGGTTATGTAGTTTGAAAGTGCATCAATCCAAACATAAATAACTTGTTCAGGGTCATCAAGAACAGGGACTCCCCAGCTTACGTTTGATTTTGCACGTGAAACAGAAATATCTTCAATGTTTTCAAGCTGATTTAGTACTTCATTTGCGCGGAATGAAGGAACAATAAAGTCCGGATTTGTTTTGATATGTTTAATAATTGCATCTTTGTATTTTGTAAGCTTAAAGAAGTAGTTTTCTTCGCTTACAACTTCAGGTTTTTTTAAGTGATCAGGGCAAAGTCCGTCTTCTGTAAGGTCTTTTTCGCTTAAGAATGCTTCACAGCCTTGGCAATAAAGTCCTGTATAAGAGTTTTTGTAGATATCACCTTGTTCAACAAGTTTTTTAAAAATCTTTTGTACGATTTTTTCGTGCTCATCATCAGTTGTTCTTATAAATTGGGAATAATCGATATCAAGTGCTTTCCAAGCTTCTTTAAACTTATTTGCATTCATATCGCAAAGTTCTTTTGGTGTCATATTTTGAGCGGCTGATGTTTTTTGGATTTTTATACCGTGCTCATCTGTTCCTGTAAGGAAATAAGTATCTTCACATCTTTGTGTAAAGTGTCTGTAAATAACATCAGTTAGAATTTTTTCGTAAGCGTGTCCTATGTGTGGAGCGCCATTAACATAATCGATTGCAGTGGTTGTATAAAATTTTTCCATTTTTAATCCCTCTTAATTCTGTTTAGAAAAAATTATACCACAAGAAGATGGGGAGACAAATTTGTCTCCCCATCTGTATTCACAAAGTAAAACTCAAGTAACTTTTATCGATTTCATCCTGTTCGACTCCTATATATCTCAAAGTAATTTGGGGAGATGAGTGATTGAAGATTTTTTGAAGTATTACAACATCTTTGAACTGTTTGTAATGGTGGTATCCAAAAGTTTTTCTAAGGGTGTGAGTTCCTATGCAGTTGTCAATGCCGGCTTTTCTACAAGCGCAATTAATAACTCTGTATGCGTTTGTTCTATCCATTCTCTTTTTATGTGAAGTTTTGAAAAGCGGTTCGGTCATTTTCTTTCTATAAGTCACATATTCTACAATTCCCTGTACCTTCTCGTTGAGAGGAAAGCTTTTTCTTTTTCCTGTTTTTTTCTCAATAATACTTACATAGTCTTTGTGTTTGACATCTCTGACATCCAGCGCAAGGATGTCTGATACCCGAAGCCCTGTATTAATCCCCATTACAAACAGAAGAAGATTTCTCCAATTTCCTCTTTTTAGCAGATCTTCAACCCGCTTTAGTTTTGATTTGTCTTTGATAGGTTCTACAATGTTCATAATTTCTCCTTTCTTTTAGGCAATTTTTGTAGAGAAAAATACTTTATATATCTATAGAGGAAATTAACAGGGGAAAATTATGCCGGGATTAAATGAAACTTCATTAGCAACTTATCAGAACTTTGACGGTTCAAATACTACAATGTTATTAAGGTCTTTCAGCGCTAAAACAGCTAAAGGATTAACTTTAACAGGCGGTTTTGGAGGAAGTACTAATTTTAAGGGAACAAATGCTTTTATGTTGGAAGGTAAAGCGAAGTACAACATAGACGACCATTTCAGTGTACAATTGAGGTCAAGAACTTCTTTTGCTTCCGGCAATAGCTCTTCACAATTGCGCTTATCACCGGGATATAAAACTAATGTATCTGATGATGTTTCAATATACGCTAATCCTTATGTAACAGCAAAATATAAATTTAATAATGATAAATTAACGACTGATATTGGTGCATTTGCCGGCGCGACGTATAATATAGCTCCGGGTTATGCAGTATCAGGAGAGGTTCAAAAATACAACGGGCTTGATATGGGGGCTGAAAACTGGGGTGTTAACGTAATCTTTAATCATACATTTTAGGGTTAAGAAACTTAACAATCTCATGCATACGTAGGGTTGAATTCAACCCCCTGATGAGTTATAATAGAGTATATACTTGGTATAACTATTAGAGTAAAAAAAGGATTTTCTTATGTCAATATCTTTTAGCGGTCTGGCTTCAGGCTTAGATACTTCTGGCTGGGTTGATGCTATGGTTTCAATTAAACAGCAGAAAGTAACAGCCTATAACACTGAATTGTCAGCTATAAAAAATAAAAAAAGCACATTAACTGCAACAAGAACTGTTTTTAACAATTTTAGAACAGCGATTGAGAAGTTTACGGATGCTAAATTTGGTGGTACATTTGACGTATTTACTAAAAATACTGCAAAATCATCTAATGAGGCTGTTTTTACGGCAAAAGCCAACGAAAAAGCTGCAAGACAAAATTATGACATTACTGTTGAACAGCTTGCAACTTATACAAAAGCAGTGTCAAAAAACTCGGTTAGTGCTGTAGCAGATGATGATACAAAACTTTCTCAGCTTGGTATTACAGAAGGTTCTTTAACAGCTTATGTTAATGGTGCAAAAACTACTATTGAAATAGGCAAAGATGATACATTTGGTGATTTAAAAGCACGTCTTGCAGAAGCCGGTGTTAAAACCGAAGTTAATGAAGACGGTCTATTATCTTTTTCATCATTTGACGGTACAAAAGACATTAGTATCGGTGCTACAACTGATGGAAGTAATTTGGTTTCTCTTGTAGGTTTAGAAAAACAAGAAGACGGTACATATCTCTCTACAAATTCTTTGTTTAAGGCAAGCGTTGCTTCAAAACTTACTGATCCAAATTCAGGTTTTAACGAACAAATAACTGCCGGTACTTTCAAAATTGGCGATGCAACATTTACTATTGATGAAAATACAACTTTATCAGGCTTGATTTCTTCTATTAATAACAATAAAGATGCTCAAGCATATGCATATTGGGATGATGCAACAGGAAAGCTTTCAATAACTTCTAAAAAAGAAGGTGCTTCTTATATTAATATTGAAGCCGGCACAAGTAACTTTACTGATGTAATGGAATTTACTGAAACAGAACGTGATGCTGATGGAAATATTATTTCATCAAAAATGTTTACTGATGCACAAGAACTTGGTAAAAATGCTATATTTACGGTTAATGGTACAAAGATGACTTCAACATCTAACACTGTAACAGAAGATATTTCAAGAATTGAGGGTGTTACATTAACTTTAAATAAAGTAAGTTCAGAAGAAGATGGTGTTTCTAAGCTTACAGTTGAACAAGATACAACAGATTTAATTGAAGCTGTTAAGTCATTTGTTTCTACTTATAATGATGTCATTGCAAAAATTGATGAAGTTACAGCAAATGGTGCTGATTTACAAAGAGAAACAAACCTAACAAGCTTTAAAAATACAATCAGAACTTATGCAAATGGTAGTAATACCAGCAACGGCGGAGCTTTCAAGCTTCTTGCCGATATAGGTATTTCTACAGGTAAGGCTGATGGCAATAATATTTCATCGGATAACACTAATACACTTGTGTTAGACGAAGCGAAGCTAAAAGAAGCTCTTGCAAAAGACCCTGAGTCTGTAAGATCTCTTTTGGCGGGTGAAAATGGCGTATTAAGCATGATGGAAGATTCTGTTGAACAAACACTATCTGCTTCTACCGGTTTCTTTGATGTTAAGGAAAAAACACTTAATTCTGATATTCAAAAAATGGAAACAAAAATTAAGAAACAAACAGAAAGTGTTACTAAATATAGAGCGCAATTAGAAAAGAAATTCAATGTAATGGAACAGATGATTGCGAAGATGCAGCAGAATTACAGTTCATTTTTATAGTTAAAAGCGGGATTTAATCCCGCTTTTTTTAGGCGAATAATATGGAGAATTTTTCGCCAATTTCTTGTTGTTTTCTCCTTGGGAACTAAAGTAGCATAAATGTCGCATATAAATTAATTAAATATAACCATATTATACTTATATAAGTTAAATCAAGATAGGTATCAAGATGGCTAAAAGATTAACAATAAGAGGTAATGGTTGGTTATTAAGTATTCCAAAAACAATAATTAAACTATTAGGTGTTGAGCCTGAAACTTCTAAGGTTCAATTTAAAATAAAAAATAAAATTTTATATGTCCAAGAGATTTTTCCGGATAATCCTGATTATGAAAAGTATCTTGTAAGGTCTTTTAGTAAACATAATTCCGGTTGGGGATTTTACATGCCAAACTCAATTCTTGAATTACTTGACATCAATCCTGAAACCGATCAGGTCGAATTGGAAATCGAAGATACAACATTGATAATTAAAAAACACGGGTAAGCTCCTGTTTACCACCCCCGACACAGACTTGTTAAGGGACATAAGCGGAAAGGTGGTGATGAAATTGGAATTCAGTATTACTGAAAAAGCGCTAATGATTATCCTTTGGATAATTATAGCGCTCAAGTTCCAAAAATAGGGAGTTAAGAAGAACCTTAAGAACTGAACCTTCTTAGGGTTCTTTCCCTATGTTCATTATTTACTATTTTT
Source organism: uncultured Vampirovibrio sp. (assembly GCA_910579975.1). GTDB lineage: Bacteria > Cyanobacteriota > Vampirovibrionia > Gastranaerophilales > Gastranaerophilaceae > CAG-196. Next base: position 38,992 of record CAJTWU010000012.1, on the reverse strand, counting down.
CTCATTTTGTCAACTGTGCAACGATACTAGCCATGCGGATGTGCAGCAGTATAGACTTCTTGCATGTGTTTCATTGATATGTGTGTGTAAATTTGGGTATTGGAAATCCCTGCGTGACCTAAAAGTTCTTGTACTACTCTTAAATCTGCACCGTTTTCAATAAGTCGTGTTGCAAAACTGTGTCTGAAAACGTGTGGGGTAACTTTTTTAGGTAGTTCAATTTTTTCCACTACTTCGTTTATGGCTTTTCTTATGGTTTTATTTTGGAGCCTGAAACCTGTACTGTTAATGAATAACGGAGTATTGTCATTAATTATGCCTGTATTATAATTCGGTGCAATTAGGTTGCGGGCTGTATTAATGTATTGGTTTAAATAATTTTTTGCTCTGTCCGAAATCAATACTATTCTTTCTTTTGCGCCTTTACCAAAAACTTTTATTTCATTTTCTTCAATATTCAGGTCACCAAAATTCAGGTTGCTTAGTTCAGAAACACGCATGCCTGTTGCCCATAAAAGTTCCAGTATAACTTTGTTTCTAAACCCAGCCGGAGTATCGATTTTTACGTTATTTAAAATTTGTTCGACCTCTTCTGTTGTCAAAAATTTTGGCAATGATTTTGGTCTTTTCGGTGCAGAAAGAGATACGGCGGGGTTGGTGTCGATATATCTTTCTCTGAACAAGTATTTATAAAAAGTCCTTATAGAAGCGGTTTTTCTTGCTATTGTTGTTTTTTTGTAATCAAATCGTTGAATAAAATGCAAGTATTCTCTAAGTTTGTTGAAATCAATATCGGTACAACTTTTGCCGTCCAACCAGAGTATAAAGCTTACTATATCAGAACAATAAGCACTAAGAGTGTGTTCAGAAAAGTTTTTTTCCACACTCAAATATGTTTTAAATCCTTCTATAAATTCTTTTTCTCTTATGTCCATATTTATCATGTTTATTATACAATACTTTGTATAAAGTATGAATATTTTTAAGACATTTGAAACATTTTTAACAGAACCCTTAAGCGTACTGAAATCCGGCATTATTCAGATAGTGAGCATTCAGACGGGTAATATTTTTGCAAATAAACCTTCAGTTGATGTTACAATGTTTAAGGATAAAACACAAATCACTGTTGTTAATAATGAAAAACTTTATAATTTATTGTCCCTGGTGAAACACAGGCAAGAACAAAAGGAAACAGAAAATGAAACACCTAAATGCTAATTTTATTATAAGCGCAGAGAAACTCTCTCAATGTCCTGATTTTCCTTTTCCAGAATTTCCTTTGCTTGGACGTTCAAATGTCGGCAAATCTTCTTTTATCAATGCTCTTGCTAATAATAAAAAAATTGCAAAAACATCAAATACTCCGGGAAAAACAAGATTGATTAATTTCTTTAATTTTTCGGATATGTTTATGATTGCGGATTTACCGGGATATGGTTATGCTAAAGTTTCAAAAGAAGCTCAAGCTAAGTGGCAGCATTATTTGGAAGAATATCTTCTTAATAGGAAACAAATTAAATCTTTAATTCAGTTTGTAGATGCGCGTCATGATATTCAGAAAAATGATTTTCAAATGAGAGAATGGGTAGAGGCATACAATTTACCGATTTTCACAATTGTTACAAAAATTGACTATATTCCAAGAGGAAAGGTGCAAAAAGTTGTAACAGATGTTAAGAAACAGTTTGGCGGTAATGTATTGCCTTTCAGTGCAGTTGATAAATTTTATTGTGAAGCAACTATTGATTATTTAGCCAATTTATGCAAATAATTATATTATAGATAGGGGGAAGATGTGTTTAAAATAGCAGATAAAACCGAACTAAATCAAATTTCTCTAACAGGTGTGCGTGGAATAGTTCTTGCCGGACTTTTGATAATGCAGCCTCGTTCACTTGAAGAAATTAGAAAAGCATTTATTGAGCTTAATATTATGGAAAATGAAAATTCAGATGATATTTTGAGAATTGATTTGAATACTCTCAAAATTATGGGATGCGAAATTTCCAGAGCTTCAGCAAAAACGGGATTTAAGTATGTTCTTGGAAAACATCCTTTTGCATTTAAAATTGATGATGAAGAAATTGGTCTTTTAAAAAAAGCATATAATCAAGCAAAAACACATACAGATATGCTTGGTATTCTTAGTTACGATGATTTATTTAGAAAAATTGCTTCAAGAGTTTGTGAAGAAGACAAAAAAGAAGCATTGCTGGGTATTTCCATCCTTAAACGCTACGATATAGAAATGCTAAAAGATTTGCTGCTTGATTGTAGTCAAGGAAGAACTTTAAATTTAGTTTATAAAAAACCTTCTTCTACCAGCGAAGAGAGTAAAGAAGTTGTTGCTCAAAAACTTGTATTTCAAAATGATAAAGTTTATCTTTATGGTTTTGATTTAGAAAAGAAAGATTCAGTTGTTCTTTTGGTTAACAGAATTAAATCAATACTTTCAAGAAAACTTGAAAAAGTTGAGTTAGAACAAAATGCTACAAAAATACGATTTACTATGGAAGCTTCAAGTTTCACTGAACTTAAAGACGGTGAGGTGATATTGGATAGTCAAGATGGAACTTTTGTTGTTGAAGGGAATTATCATAACGATTTTCTTGCAATGCAGAGGGTTTTATCTTTGGGTTCAAAATGTGTTGTTACTGAACCTGTAGAATTTAAGAATGCGATTATTACTAAGTTAAAAGAAATGAGAGACTCTTATGGGAACTAAAGAAGCTGTTAAAAGAAACCAATCTTCAATGCAGGTTTTGAAAACATTGCAATTGTTACTGGAAGATAATTATACTATGTCTGAACTTATTCATAAGCTGAATGCTAATGAAAAAGAACCTGTTTTTAATAATAGTGTTGTGAGTAAGTATATCAATACTTGTCGTTTTTGCGGTCTTGATATTCCTAAAATCCATAATAAATATTTTGTGGCAAGTCTTCCTTTCGGGATTGATTTGTCTGCGCGTGAGCTGGATTTGATTGAAGAGCTGCAAAATGCAGTTAAAAATACTATGTCATCTAAAGCGGACGGAGCTTTTAATGATTTTCTTGAAAAATTAAGCAAATACTCTAATAAAAAGATTATCAGGGTTGAGCAAAAAACTAAACAACAGGCTTTTGAATTGTTTGACAAAGCTGTAGCAGAAAAAAGAAGAATTAATCTTTTGTTTCGCGCAAAAGCTGTTTTTGAATGTATTCCTTTAAGAATTGTTGAGAAAAAAGGTAAAACTTGTTTCAATGTTATTCATGATGGAAAAGAAAAAACTATCTCTGCCGAAAGAATTTCAGGTTTAGAGATTATGGATAGAAGGTTCAAGCAGCCGGACAGTAATTCTACACAGGAAGTTGTGTTCAAGCTTACAGGCGGGTTAGCGCAACGATACAGCTTAAAAGAAAATGAAGAACTTTATAAAAAAGAATTGCCTGAAAGTATTACGGTTATTAACAGAGGAGAAAACAAGGAAGACTTGTTTGCGCGTTTGTTACGTTATGACAGCAGTTGTGAAATTCTCCAGCCGGCTCACTATCGTGAAGAGATGAAGAGTTTGATTGAAGAAATGTTGAGAAACTACGAGGCATAATTTATGCTTCTTGCGGCTGATATTGGCAATAGTAATATAACTATTGGGATTTTTGATAAAGATTGTCTTGTTGAGACTTGTAGATTTATTTCTGATATCGGGATAAACTACGAGTCTCAATTGGCAAGCTTAAAAAGCTATAATATTACTGATTGTGCAATTATTTCTGTAGTTGAAGAATTGAGCGATGTTTTTAAGCAAGCTTGTGATAACATTTTTGGGATAGAGTCGAAAGTATTTACCTCAAAAAATATTGGTTTAAAAATAGCTCTTGATGAACCTGAAAAAGTTGGTGTTGATAGACTTATCAATGCTTATGCAGCCATGAAAAAATACCCTCTTCCTTTGATTGTTATTGATATTGGTACTGCAATAACATTTGATATTGTTTCTAAAAAAGGAGAATTTATTGGCGGTGTAATAATGCCCGGGTTTAATTTGCAGTTTCAAGCGTTAAACCTCCATACATCAAAATTACCTTTGATATCAGAATATTACAGTCCAAAAGCAATTGGGGGGAATACCAAAGAGGCGATTTTATCAGGTGTAATAAGAGGTACTATTAGCAGTATAGAAGGACTTATTGCACAATGTGAGTCCGAGTTGGGTGAAAAAGCAACCGTGATTGCTACGGGCGGGCAATGTAATGTGCTTTCGTCAAAAAAAATTAATTTCATAAATCCTATTTTAACTTTAGAAGGCTTACAAGAAGTGAGTTGTGAAACTCATGTAAATTTATATTAACTTTCAAGCCTAAAATATTCTAAAAAACTTTACAATTTTTCCTATTTAAAATAGTATGTTATTATATCGTTATAGTATAGTTAAACAAAACAAAGAGGAAAAATCGTGGATAATTTAGGACCAGATATTTTTGGAAGAAGAGATGAAAATACTGCATCTGCATCAGATTATAGTATGCAATCATCTGATAATTTTACACAACCGGCGCCTGGTATCAGCCCTGCTAAAATTAAGGTTATTGGTGTTGGCGGCGGCGGTGGAAACGCTGTAAATCGAATGATTAAATCAGGATTGACCGGTGTTGAATTCTGGTTGATGAATACGGACTTACAAGTTTTAAACTATGCAAGCTGCAAAAATAAAATTCAACTTGGTTCGAAATTAACAAACGGTCTTGGTGCCGGCGGTGAACCTCAAGTTGGTGAAAAAGCTGCTGAAGAAGCTCAACAAGAAATTACACAAGCTATTGAAGGCGCTGATATGGTGTTTGTTACTGCCGGTATGGGTGGTGGAACAGGTACCGGTGCAGCTCCTATCGTTGCTAAGATTGCTAAAGATTTAGGTATTCTTACAATTGGTGTTGTAACAAAACCTTTCTCTTTTGAAGGAAAACGTAGAGCAAATCAGGCTCAACAAGGTTTGGAAAAACTAAGAGAATCTGTTGATGCACTTATTGTTATTCCTAATGATAAATTACTTGATGTTGTAGATAGAAGAGTGTCTCTTCAAGAATCATTCATCGTTGTTGATGAAGTTCTTCTAAGAGGTGTTCAGGGTATTTCTGATATCATCACAATTCCTGGTTTGATAAATGTTGACTTTGCGGACGTTAAATCAGTAATGCAAGCTTCTGGTTCAGCCTTGATGGGTATCGGTAGAGGAACAGGCGAAGGCAGAGCTGTTGAAGCTGCTAAGATTGCTATCAATTCTCAACTTCTAGAAACTTCTATCAATGGTGCTTCAGGTGTTATTGTTAACATTACAGGCGGTCCTGATATGACTTTGCATGAAGTAACTGATGCTACAAATATTATCAATGATGCAGTTCTTGATGATGCTAGAGTTATTATTGGCGCAGTTGTAGACGATAATATTCAGGGCGAAATCCAGATTACAGTTATTGCAACAGGCTTTGAACTTCGTTCACAAATGCCTATTGAAGAAAAAGTTGAAAGTCGTTCGATAAGTGCAGCTGAATTTTTCAGCGGAGCATTCAATAATACATCTGCTCCAAAAGCACCTACAATGACTAATTTCTCAGAAATCCAAATTCCAGATTTCTTAAGAAAATAATTAAAATTAAAAAAGAGGCGAAAGCCTCTTTTTTTTATCTTATTTTTTTTCTACCACAAATCCAATCCATTGATCCTGATGAAGCGTATCAACAATTTTTAATTGATGTTTTTCTATTGCTTCTAAAACAACAGGTTTCTTTTCATCAAGAATGCCGCTTAAAACAAGCCTTCCTTCAGGGGTTAATAGATTTTTTAAATCCCCCATAATTTCTGCTAAAACATTATGAAGAATGTTAGCGCAAACAAAATCATATTTTTCTGTTAATTTGTCTGCTGTTTTAAGTTCAAATTCTGCTTCAACATTATTAATTTTAGCGTTTTCTATACAAACATCAATTACTGTTTCATCGTTGTCACAGCCATAAACAGATGAGGCGCCAAATTTTTGGGCAAGGATAGTCAAAATGCCTGAACCGGTTCCTATATCAGCCATTTTTGCTCCTTGAGGCATATATTTTTCAATTGCTTTCATACAAAGCTGTGTTGTTTGGTGAGTTCCTGTTCCAAAAGCGCATCCCGGGTCAAGAGTAATTATAATTTCATCTTCACGCGGTGAGTATTCTAACCAGCTTGGAACCACTGCAATGCGGTTTGTTACGTGGGTTACAGTCCATTTTTCTTTCCATTTTTTTGACCAATCCTGATTTTCTTTTTCATCTAAGGTAAGTTCCCAGCTTCCCAGTTCTTCATCTGAAAACCCGCGAGATTTAAGCAAGTCGCGTTCAGTTTGGAGAATTTCATTCAAATTTTGCGGGAAAGATGTCAAAAAAGCCTTAAGTGTGCCGCGTGTAGTGGAAGTCATTTCTAAGTCTTTGTATGCTTCCTCTGCTAGTACAACGCCTTCACAGTCAAAGTTTGAGAAGAAAATGTCTGATACAATTTCTTCAATTTCAGGATTAATAGAAATTTTTAGTTCAAAATAATTATTCATAATCTTATTATATCTTAAACATTCTTGACTCCCAAACTTTTTTATAATAGTATTCATGCATAAGCCGAAGTATAGTGCTATGGTATGCCTTGCTCGGACTCAATAGTAATAACCTATAAAAGGAGAACAAAAATGCCAAAAATGAAAACCCACCGTGCAGCAGCTAAGAGATACAAAGTTACTGGCACAGGTAAAATCACAAGAAGACATGCAGGTATTGGTCACTTGCTTCAACACAAGTCTGAATCTAGAAAACGTAAGATTTTCGGAGATGCAGTAATTTCTGAAACTCACGAAAAGCTGGTTTCTAAAGAGTTACCTTACAAGAAGTATTCAAGATAGGAGTGTTGAACAATGAGAATTAAACGTGGTAATGTATGTCGCAATAGACACAAAAAAATATTAAAGCTAGCTAAAGGTTTCAAAGGCGCAAGAAGCAGAATCTTTAAAGTAGCAAACTGTGCTGTTATGAAAGCTCTTAAATACGCTTACAGAGATAGAAGAGCTACAAAACGTAACATGCGTAGACTTTGGATTGTTAGAATTAATGCAGCAGTTAGAGAACAAGGAATGAGCTATTCAAGATTTGTTAATGCATGCAAAAAAGCTAATATCCAGGTTAACAGAAAAATGTTAGCAGACCTTGCTGTTAGAGACAAAGAAGCTTTCCAAGTTGTAGTTGAAGCAGCTAAAGCAGCTCTTTAATATAAGTCTTTAAACTAAAAGACGGTGAAAACGAAGTTTTCACCGTCTTTTGTTATAGAAAAAAGGAATTGGAGTTACATATCATAGACAAAATTTTGACCTGTTGTATTTTCAGCAGCATCTGCTCTCATAGCTTGAGAAGCAAAGAACATCTGTTTTGCATAAGACTGAATTTCAGCATTATACACTCTCTGGTCAAAAATGTTTTCGTATTTTTCTAAATAATCACCGATTGGGTTAACAACATCTGTTATAAGTCCAAGAGCAGTATCTGCTACTTGTTCCATAACTCTTTTGCCAACTCCCATTTCAGCTAATTTTTCAGATAAAGTCAGGGATAACAACCCGTTCTTTTGAACAGCCTGTTCTGCTTGTTCAAGAAGGCGTGTTTCCATACGTTCTTCAGCGGCAGCATGTTGTTTAGTTGGGTCATATGTCGCATGTTTGTACGTTTGTAAGAATGTATTCAGATTAAATGCTTCTGCCATATCCTTAGTCCCTGTTCTTTGTATTAATGTTATCGGCATTTTTTTCAAGAACTTTAGGCTTTTTAACCAATGTTTTACAATTTGTTACAAACTTTGGTGGTTGGCATAGGGCTTGTAGGGTAAAAGTCATTTAAAACAGTGTATTTACCTGTTTTTTCATCTTCTTTGAGAACTCTTGCTGATGAGTTAGTAAGAACAGCCTGATTTTGTACACATTCATAACCGTTTTCAAGAAACTGCTTTTCAAGTTTTTCTCCGATATTTGTGTAGCGTTTTGTTTTTATAAAGAGTCCAAAGCGTTTTTTGCGTTTTTTTATCTGGTCTGTTGCAAATGCAATAATTGAGTTTATGTCAATTTCTATCCAGCCTGTTTGAGTAATATCTACTACGAAATTTTCGTTATCAGAAGTTCTAATAGCGATTGCGCCTGTAATATTTTTAGATTTTTTGTCTTCAATAATATATTTATACTCGCTGTAGTACGAAAGTCCTTTGAATAAAGTTTCTTTAAATTCTCTTACTTCTTTGCTTAGAAGAGGTCTAAAATGCGGCAATAATGCTTCATTGTATAGATTTGCAGCTAATTGTGCATCGGAGTTTCTGAATTCTCTGAACTCTTTTTTATCATAATCAGTTTGAGTAAATTTATTTACTCTCCAAAGCTTTTCATAAGAGATTTGACTAAAACCACATTTTGATACAAACATAGATAACAAATCAGGTAAATAATCATCAACTTTTACCATAATTGAAACCGCACCCATTGCTTTATATTTGGAAACTACAAATTGCACGAGTTCTACTGCCTCTTCCCAGGCACCTTCTTCAAAAAGCAGTTTTTGAATTTCCATTTTTTTTATATGACAACTGGACGGTGCTATTGTAATTAATCCTTTTGCCTCTTTTTTATCCTTCAAAAGATAGGATTCAGGTAAGAACTTAAATTTAAGCGGTAACAAATGGTGTAATGGAATAAACGGATTAAACATAATGTGATTAATATAAGTATCATACACATTGTTGTTTAAGAATGAAATCATTTCCTGTGTATTCTTTTTATCAAAATAATAAAGCTTTCTAATCTTTGTCATAAGATGATTATAGCTTATTCCCTTGTTAAAGACAATAAAATTTCTTGAGGAATGTATGTGTTCTTAACTCCGGAGTCGGTATTTGCAAGGAAAAATTCTACAGTTTCTCCTTTTTTAATACCTAACATATTAAATGGAATGGTTAAGTCAATTACATCTTTATATACAATACTTACTTCTTCCGGATTGGCTAGTGTCCAGATATTTGGATGAAGACATGTTGCTAGTCTTGGCGGATAAAGAGTATCTTTTATTAGTGTTAAAGTAATCTCATGTTCAAATTTTTCTTTTAAAATCGGATACGGATTATCTGTTTTGCTAATTAGCCTTATAAATGCACGATTTTTAATATCGGTTGCATTTCTGAGATAAATATAAAATTGGCTGATTTTGCTAATTATAGCAGTTTCACCGCTGCCTTTGTTTACGTTTAATCTAAAATAAATATTGTTTTCATCACAGCCAAAAAGTATTTTGTCGACATTTTTGCTTTCTCTGTAAACAGGTCCATCGAGTAAAGAAATATTTCCTGAATAATACCAATCATCAACACTTTCTGCAAGACCGTTCATTTTTGGTGAAATCATTCTTGTCGGATGTTTTAAAGGCATTTCGACTTTGGTAATTAAAGAGTTATTCAAATATTCAGGCGGTTCAAGACCTAAAATAAGGTAAACATTTTTAAGTCTTTCTCTAAACATATAATCAAAAACAAAATCTTGCCCTGAATTATTTGGCTCTCCATACCACCAGAACCAGTCGCTTCCTTGAGCAATCATTAACTCATGATAAGCAGCATTAAGGTGCGGATAGTTTTTGTTTTGTTTTGCAAAATACTCATAAACATCTTTAGTGTGTTTAAGATAACTCCACGCTTTATTTTTGGTTGGTTCTCCAATCCAATATTGGAAAGTTTTGTCAATCCATGAGCCTGAATAAATTTTGTTAAGAGTTTTTTTGTGTCTGTCTTTTTTTATATAGTCTGAAATTAAGACTGTTTCTAATGTATCATCTGTTTCTATAAGTGAATAAATATGTGCAAGAAAATCGTTACCGTCATTCTGGTAGTTTTCCCAACAGTTTTCGCCGTCAAGAGCTATTGTAAGCAAATGGGTTTGGTCCGGTGAAACCAAAAGCTTGTTTTGTATGACTTTGATTTTGTCAAACAAATCATTTGCAGCCATTTTTGAGTCAATTCCTGCGTATTCAAAATTTATTAAATTTGGAATAGAACGGTCTCTAAATATAACATCTATCGGCTTTGTTTTTGTTTGATACTCGTAGACTTTCGTAAGGTGATAAGGGTCATTGAGGTTGCCTTTAAAATCTCTTATGAAGTCAAAATTTATTGAGTCTGAAAGAATTCCTTCATCAGAAATAGTCCATTCAATACCTTCTTTTGCAAGAAGGTTAAGTGTTTTGGGTCCTAGACATAGCTCGGGCGGCCAAAATCCTTTTGGGCGTACGCCCATAATTTCTTCAACTTTATCAAGAGCCATTCTTATTTGTTTTCTTGCATCATCCAGCATTCCAAGCGCGGGCGGTAAGCCTTCGGTTGTGAATGTATTTTTTGTGGAAGCTTTTAGGTCAATTAAGATTGGTAAAATTGAGTGATAATAGGCGCTTGTTGTAAGTTCAATTCTTCCTTCATCAATGTATTTTTTGTATGTCGGTATAATTTCTTTAATTATTTGCCGATGTATATTTATTATTTCAATTCTATCTTCAAGGGTGTAATTATACTGTTTTTTCCAGAGCTCTTTAATCCTTGGATATCTATCATCATGAACAGGGTCAATCCAGACAAGATTAAACAATGCCATTAAATCGGAGAGTTCTTGAGCCGAAAAATCGTTGATATCGCATACATCTTTTGAAAAGCGTTTTTGATAAAGAGCTTTATAGTTTTCGCTTTTATAAAGCATTGTTTCAAACTTCGGGCTGAAAAAATTGTTGAGTATAAAAGATTTTTCTTCATCGCTAAGTTTTTCGGTGTCTGATATGGTGAGTTCGGAGTGTATATCGTGATAGCCGTTTATGTAGTTAACGATAGTATCCATAAGCGCCGGTACGACGTCAAAATTGAGCTTCAGCTTCGGGAATTTTTCCAAAACCAAAACCATGTCTAAGTAATCTTTCACAGCATGAAGACGCGCCCATGGCATTAGATATGTGCCTTCAATTTCGTAAACCGGCTGATGCATGTGCCAGTATATTGCGATAGATAACTTTTTCACACCTTACTCCGTTTACATGAGTATAGCGCATTTTAACGGGTTCTGCAATACCATGTATTTACAAGTCAACTTTTGAAACATCCATCAAAGAGAATACATTCATGTCAAAAGCTTTAGCAATTTTTTTAAGAGTTTTAAACGTTGGTTCAGTTTTACCTGTTTCAAGTTTCCAAAGAGTGGTTTTATCAATTTCTGCAATTAGTGCAAGTTCTAATTGAGATAGGTGTCTTTTTTTTCTTTCAAGTTTGATTTTTGTTCTAAGTTCTTCATTCATAATATAATGTATTTTATGTTTTATCCTTTTATCATTCAACTGTTCTAATTAAGACAATTTCTTATTCTTTTCAGTTGATATAAAAAAATAGGTTTTTTAATATTAAGATAAGGAGGAAAATTATGATAACAAAAGAAATGTTTATTGAATTATGCTATAAATCAATACTTGATTTTTATAATGAGAACTTTGCAGGAAAGGAAATAAATGATGCGATGTATAATGTCTTGAAAGAACTTATACTATTTTATGCATTAGTTTATCTGAGATTTTTAATTGTGATTGAGAATTTGAATATTATAAAAAATAATAAAGAAGATTGGGATAGCAAAAGCACAGAAACACAAGATATGATTAAAACAACTCAAATCGGATTAGAAGGAATAGCAAGAGAAATGGAGAATACACTAAAGTTAATTATGGAAGGTATGCGTTAGAGTCATGATGTGTAGTTTTACTTTCCAATACTCTTTACATTTCCCCCTGTTTTTGTTACGATTTTAGAGCAAAATTAGTTTTTATAGGGAGATTAAGAATTGAAAACTCGTATCAAAACACATAATTGCGGTGAATTAAACCTCAATAATATTAATGAAGAAGTTACTCTATCAGGCTGGGTATCAACTGTTCGTGACCTTGGCGGTATCTTGTTTATTGAACTTAGAGATAGAAGCGGTTTTTTCCAAATCGTTGCTAATCCTCAAATAAATCCGTCTGTTCATAAAGATTTAGAAAAAGTTAGAAGTGAATATGTTATTACTGTAAAAGGTAAGGTTACAAGAAGACCTGAAGAAACTTATAACGAAAAATATCCTACAGGTCAGGTAGAAATGTATCCTGAAAGTGTTCAAATCCTTTCTGAGTCAAAAGTTTTACCTTTTGTTTTAGGTGATGATAGTGTTTCAGAAGACATACGTCTAAAATACAGATATCTTGATATCAGAAATGAAAAAATGCTTCATAACTTAACTACAAGACACAATATTGTTCAGGCTGTTAGAAACTACTTGAACGGTCAGGATTTCTTGGAAGTTGAAACTCCTATTTTGATTAAAACAACTCCTGAAGGTGCACGTGATTATTTGGTTCCATCCCGTGTTCAGGAAGGTAAATTCTTTGCTTTACCTCAATCTCCTCAAATCTTTAAGCAATTATTGATGGTTGGTGGTATTGAAAGATATTACCAAATCGCTAAATGTTTTAGAGATGAAGATTTGAGAGCAGACAGACAACCTGAATTTACTCAAATCGATATGGAGTTATCTTTTGTTGAACAGCAAGATGTTATCGAAACTGTTGAAGGTCTTCTTGTTGATGCTTTCAAAGCTGCGGGTGTTGAAATCAAACCTCCGTTTGTTCAAATGCCTTGGCAAGAAGCAATGGATAGATTTGGTTCAGATAAACCTGATACAAGATTTGGTTTGGAATTATTTGATATCGGTGATATTATTCTTGAATCTGAATTTGAAATCGTTAAGAAAACTCTTCTAAACGGCGGTATTGTTCGTGGTATCAGAATACCGGGCGGTGCTAAATATTCAAGAAAAGATATTGATGATATTACTAAGCTTGCTGTATCATTTGGTGCAAAAGCTTTGGCAAATATTATCTATAACGAAGACGGTACTGCTAAATCACCTGTTCTTAAGTTTGTTACAGAAGAACAAGCAAAAGCTATTCAAGAACGTGCTCAAGCTGAAGCCGGAGATATTATTTTCTTTGTAGCTGATAAGCCAAAAGCTGTTTATGATATTATGGGTCGTTTAAGATTACATTTTGGTAAATCTTTGAACCTTATTGATGAAAGCAAACACAATCTTCTTTGGGTTGTGGACTTCCCTATGTTTGAATACTCAGAGGAAGAAGGCCGATATATGGCTATGCACCACCCATTCACTTCTCCAAACCTAGAAGATTTGGATAAATTAGATAGTGGTGATTTGGGTAATGTTAAATCAATTGCTTATGATATCGTTTATAACGGTACTGAATTAGGCGGTGGTTCTGTAAGAATTCACTCATCAGAAGTTCAGAAGAAAATCTTCAAGGCATTAGGATTAACAGAAGAAGAAGCTACCGAAAAATTTGGATTTATGGTTAATGCTCTTCAATATGGTACTCCGCCTCATGCCGGTCTTGCAATCGGTTTGGATAGATTGGTTGCGTTGTTATGCAGAACCGACTCAATCCGTGACGTTATTGCGTTCCCTAAAAACGCTAGTGCTAAGTGCTTGATGAGTGATGCTCCTGGTGAAGCTTCATTACAGCAGTTAAGAGAATTGCATATCAAGAGTACAGTTAAACAATAATAAAAAAGGCTTACTGAAAAGTAAGCCTTTATAATAATCAATAAAGGAAAAGGGAAAATAAATTCTTTTAAACTCCAACCAACTCGAACCCATCCGTAGTCTGTTCCAAAGGCGGGTTTGTAGTAGCACTCCAAACTTGTAGTTAAATGGAATGTCTGCCGCCTCTTGTCTACGTGCGTAGCACCTAGCCGGAACCCCAGTCAAATACTGACTGGATAGCGTCATCGATGTATGATTGGATAGATTGTATTTCTGTATTGATTGCTTCAAGTTCTGTTGATAAATCGGACATGTGCATATCAATGTAGTTTTCTTTTTCAGCAATTCTTTCTTTTTCTGCGTTGTACCAAGCTGTAATTTCTTCTCTTGTATCAGAATCAGTTCTTGTTTGAACGGCACCTGATGTAACAAAGTAAGTTAATGTTGTTCCTTCATCATACTCACCGACATCATTGACGTGTTCAAGCTGGAATGAACCTGTAACAAGTGCATCTGAAACATAGTCTTCGTTTAAAGACATTTCTTTGTTGTATTCTGTTGTCCAGCCGTTTGCAGCAGCTGATTGAAAAATTGGAAGATAGAAATCAACAAGTTGTTCGATTTTTGATTTTGCTTTATCGGTATTATCAACGGTTACCTGTTTACCTGTAGATATACCTTTAAGTGTATTTGTTGTGGTGGCACTGTAAGAGCGTGCTTCTAATTCTTTTTTATCAATCACAGCTTTTATGTCTTCAACATTGAACCCGGGAAGAACTGCTGCTAAGATTTGAGGCAGCTTATCTTGAGAGAAAGTTCCTCCTCTACCGTTTTGATCCATTGCACCAGAACCAAGAACAGATGTAATTGCTTTTGCGTAAGCATCTGATAAAACTACTTGTCCTTTATAATCTGTAAGTATCATATTATTGTCTGATTTTAAAGATGAAGCGCCATTTAATACTTCCATGTAATTCAAGCCGCCCATCAAATGATGGTAATCCATTTTACTATATTGACCATTAGCATAATAACAAACTTTTTTTGCCTGTAACTTGCTGTAATATTCAGAGGAAAGAGATGATTGCTCTCTTGTGAGAGCCATTTTTTGAATAGAATCTAAAGAGATACCTAACTCGCAATCTGCTTTGCGGGTGGTAAGCGTCAATAGTCTAATTTGTGAGCAAGCTAATCCCATATTCTTTCCTTTATTGTCCCTTTATTAATATTGTTATCGGCATTTTCCCGAAAAACTTTAGGTTTTAAAAAGAATTTTTTACAATTCTTTACAATAGGTCAATTCCTTACAATGTTTTGTTTTACATGATTTATAAAAGTGTGTAAGTGTAAGGAGTTATTATGAACGGTATTCAAAATGTCGGCGCTGTGTTACAGTATAATACGAAGTTTCAGGCTGAACCAAAAGTTCCAAAGCAGCCAATGACTCAAGATGAAATTGTTCTTCAAATGATGAATGAGCAGAAAAAACGAATTAAAAAAGAAGAAAGAAAACGTAATATAGGTCTTGGTGCACAAGTTGCGCTTGCAGCTGCATTTGTAACAATGGCTGTTACATCTGTTTTACAATATATGAGAATTGGCGGGAAAAAAGCTGCCAAAACTGCTTTTTCAAAGATTGAGAACATGCCGGCTTTAACAGATGGTTCAGTAAATCCTAAGGCAAAATCTTTCATTGAGCGAACAGTTAAAATGCTAAAGAAACCATCTAATATTACAGAATATGCCGGCGCAACTACTCCTCCGAGAATGGTGTTATTCTGGGGTCCAACCGGTACCGGTAAAACTTTTTCGGCTAAGCTTTTAGCTAAAGAAATGGGTGCTGAATATGGTGAAGTTCAATTCTCTGAATTATCTTCTGCTTATATTGGTGAAACAGCTGTAAATATTACAAATAAGTTCAAAGAATTAGCAGAACTCGCAAAGAAAAACCCTGATAAACAATATGTTGTAGCGTTTAATGAAATTGACTCCTTAATTAACAATGTTGATAAATTAGGTTCTAATAATTTACATTTAGGACAAAATAGAACCTCATTCTTAAATGGTTTAGACTCAATCAAAGATATTCCAAACTTGACAATTGTCGGTACAACAAATGTTGACCCTAATAGCGCAAATCTTGATCCGGCAACTTTGAGCAGATTAGGAAGTATTTTTGAAATCCAAAAACCTGAAGTTCCTGAAATTGTAGCTTCTTTAAAATATCACCTTAAAAAATCAAAAGCAGCTTCTGATTTAGTTGGAAATGAAGCTGAATTGGAGAAACTTGCAAAAGACATTTATGCTAAAAACGGTGTGCAAAGGGATGTTGAAAGTATAGTTAATACTTCATTGAGTGATTTTGCAGCTTCAATTGAAGATACCACAACAAAATTTGACTCATCATATATTGCAAATGTTATTGCCGGGAAAGAAACATGGGCTGCAGCAATCGGTAAACCTCAATCAGTAGAGGAAGAAGTAGCTCAATTCTTAGAAAAACCGGGAGTTCTGGATTATCTGATAAACTTTTTCAAAGGTGGCAGTGTAGCTTAATAAATTTTAACAAATGAGGCAATTTTAAGCCTCATTTTGTTTTTACATATGTAGAAGGTAATTAGTTTAAGGAATTATTATGTTAGAAATCCCAAGTGTTAATGTAGAAAAACCAAACTTTAAAGCGGATACTTATCAAAGACCGGTTCAACAAGCACAGTTACCACCAATGGGAAGAGATTCATTTGAAATGATGAATGCCCAGAAAAAAGCCGATAACAAGGATAAATGGATGAAAGCCGGTGTTTTAGCGGGTGTTGGTTGCGCTGTAGCGTTTGGTATTCAGGCATTAATTAGTCTTGCAACTCATAAAGTTAATAAACAGGTTGCAGCAGAGCAGATGAAAACCCTGAAAGAACAAGCAGCATATTTTGCAAGGCAAGGTAGCGAAAAAACAGAAAATGCTATTAAAACTATTTATGAAGATATTTCAAAAGCAGCAAAAATAGAAGATATGGCTCTTTCAGATGACTTGAAAAAGTTAGCGGAGCAAATAAAATATACAGTAGAAAATAGAGAAACAATTATCGAAAGAGGCGGTGAAACTGTTAATTCAATTCTGTTCTACGGACCTCCGGGAACGGGTAAAACAACAATTGCAAAAGCTATTTCAAATATGTTCCCGAAAGCAAAATTTGCAACTCTTGATGTTACCAAGATGAAAGATAAATATGTTGGTGAAACTGAAAAGAATATTAATGCAATTATTGATAAAATTTGTACTGATGCTGATGCAATGTATGTTAAATATCAAAAAGAATTAGGCGAAGTAATAGGAAAAGATATTGTTGAACGCGGTAATGAAAAAGAAATCGCTGAAGCGATTGCTAAAGCGCGCAAAGAAGGTAAACAAATCCCTGAAATGGAACGTATCTTTGTCTTTGCAGACGAAATCGACTCTGTAATGATGGTTGACACTGGTTCCGGAGCCAAGATTTCTAATGATATGCTTAATGAATTCAAAAAAGGTTTTACAGAAAAGCTGGGTAAACGCAAAAATGTTATTACATTAGGTGCAACAAACCTTGAGGTTGATGCGAAAAAAGCAGCAACGGCTGATGGTAAAATGCTTGACCGACCAATGTTAGACAGATTTGATTTACATATAAGAGTTGGAAATCCTACAGCCGGACAGCTTAAGCAAACAATGGTTAAGCGTTATGGTGAAAAGAGCCTTGTGGATGATAGTTTGAAAGATATTAATTCTGCTCAATTGGATGAATTATGTCAATTCTTAGAAGCTCATGACCTTTCATTTAGAAAACTTAATGCAATTCTTAAAAAAGCCGGTGGTGTTGTTAAAAAAGACGGCAATGGTAATATTGACCCTAACGCAAAAATCACAATGGATGATTTAATTGATGCTATAAAGAGCATGAAAGAGTCGCTAAACATTAGAAATGATGCTGAAATTGTCGATTTAATAAATAAAATTAACAAAGCTAAATAACTTGCGTTATAATACTTGTATGGTAACAAGTTTAGATGAAAAATATATGCGAGATTGCCTTTCTCTTGCTTTAAAAGGGAAAGGCAATGTTGCGCCTAATCCTATGGTCGGGTGTGTTGTTCTGAATAAAGACGGGAAAGTAGTATCAAAAGGTTACCATAAAAAGTACGGTAAAAATCACGCAGAACGTGATGCTTTGACTAAATTGAAAAATAACGAGGCAAAGGGTGGAACTTTATATGTAAATCTTGAGCCATGTTCTCATTATGGTAAGACTCCGCCTTGTGTTGATTTAATTATTGAACATCAGCTTGCGCGGGTTGTTTTTGCCATCAAGGATCCAAATCCTAAAGTTGACGGTATTTTAAAACTCAAAGCAGTAGGAATTGAAGTGTTAGAAGGAGTTTTGGAAGAAGAAGCAAAGTTCCTTAATCGTGTATTTATAAAAAATATCACGACAAACCTTCCCTATGTTGTCTTAAAAACAGCAACAACGATGGATGGCAAGATTGCAACAAAAACAGGTTCTTCTAAATGGATAACATCAACAGAAGCGAGAGAAGAAGTTTATCGCATGCGTAAAGAATTTGATTGTATTATGACAAGTTCAAATACAGTTATTGCGGATAATCCGACAATGGAGCATAAGTTTAAATGTATTATTGATAGAAATTCCCGTACAAATCCTGAGGCGAAAATTTATCAACAGGGAAAAATTCATATTTCTAAAAAATCATTGAGAGAAACATTAGAAGATTTATATAACAAGGGCGCATATACTGTGTTTGTTGAATGCGGCGGTACGTTAGCCGGAGCTTTATTAAAAGAAAATTTGATTGATGAAGTTTATCAATTTATTGCGCCTAAAATTCTTAATGATAATAGCGGCTTTAGTTGTTTTAACGGGGATAATATTGAGGATATCAACCAATCAAAAAATCTAAATATTTATGAAATTAAACAAATTGGAAAAGATGTTTTAATCAAGGGAACTTTTTCTTAATTCTTTCGTCTCATGTATTAGAGTGGGAGAAATATAATATCAACCTAATCTATTCCCACCTAAATTAATGAAGGAGTAGGAAAAAGATGAGCAGAGCTATGAGCAGCAGCATCGAGTATGTCGATGATAGTGAAATGGATTTAACGCTGCCGAAAACTTTTAGTGCGGTTGTAAATAATGATGATATTTTACAAATGTATTTGAAAGAAATCGGTAGAAAACGAATGCTTACCAAGAGAGAGGAAATTGAGCTGGGGAAAGCTATTCAAGAAGGTACCAGAGAAGAACGTGAGCTTGCAAAAGAAAGACTGGTTCAAGCAAACTTACGATTGGTTGTAAGTATTGCAAAAAAATACATCGGGCAAGGAGTTCTGTTTATGGATTTGGTGCAAGAAGGTTCGTTAGGATTAATAAAGGCGGCAGAAAAATATGACTATAGAAAAAACTTTAAATTCTCTACTTATGCGACATGGTGGATTAAACAAACGATTATCAGGGCAATCTCTAATCACTCTCGTACTATTAGGATTCCTGTGCATATGCTTGATAAGATTCGCCGGTACAAGAAAGCTTGCGAAGACATTATTGGAAGTGATACTCTTGAACCTGATGACGAAACTATTTCAAAAATCTCAGGACTGGATTTCAAAAAGATTGAAGAAGTAAAAAATGCAATCAAAAAAGAGCCTGTAAGTTTGGATACGCTTGTAACAGATGATTTGTGTATTCAGGATTACGTAGAAGATACGACATACAAATCACCTGAAGCAAGTACTCAGGATAAGTTGCAAGAGCAAGATATTACTAAACTTATCAGTAAGCTTGATAAACGTGAGCAAGAGATTATTAAACGCCGATTTGGAATTGATGATGAAGAGCCGAAAACATTAGAGCAAATCGGGAACGCTCTGGGGTTCTCGAAAGAACGTATAAGACAAATAGAAAACGCAGCTATACAAAAACTAAGAAAAGTTGATAATATTGAGTGTCTTAAATCTTATCTGGATGCATGTTAAGGACATCTGATTAGTGGCGAGGGGGTTGAAACCTCCCTCGCCATTCCCTTGACAAAAGTTGGAAAATGGTAAATAATGTAGTCATAGGGAAAAGACCTCAAGAAGGTCACATCTCTTAAGGTCTTTCATAACTTCCCTATGTTTTGGTTTTAAGTGCTATGATTATCATTAAGATAATCCATAGCGCTTTTTCAGTAATACTGAATTCCAACATTCTCACCACCTTTCCGCTATTGTCCTCATAACTCACATGTGTCGGCGGTGGTAAACGAGAAGCTTACCCATGGAATAATTATATAATAAATTTGCCAAAAGAACAATAAATTTTACTTTGTCTTCTATATACTATTCTCTTGACAAAAATGGGAAAATGGTAAATAATGTAGTCATAGGGAAGAACCCTAAAGGTGTTTGGTTTTTATCCTTTAGAGTTCTCTTAACTCCCTATTTAAGTAATTTAAGCGCTATGATTATCATAAAGATAAGCCATAGTGCTTTTTCTGTAATACAGAATTTCACTTTTTCATCACCACCTTTCGCCTTATTTCCACTTAACTTGAATGTGTGCGTGGTGGTAAACAGGAGCTTACCTATAGGTTAATTATATCATAAATTTTCCAAAATAACAACGAATTTTACTCATCCATGAGCTTGAAATCTTCGCCTAGTTCATCTTCCAGGATTTTTACAACATCAGAACATTTCATGTTTAAAGCTTCTGCAATTTTCCAAACGGTGACAAATTTTGCATTATAAAGACCATTCTCTAAAGTACTTAATGTTCCTTTATTTAATCCAAAGGCATTAGCAAAGTTATCTAGAGACATTTTTGCTTTGTTTTTTCGCAATATCTTAATTGCTTTGCCCAAAGCTTGTGCTAATTCTAAATTTTTTGCATCTTGTTGTTGCATTTTATAATATTAATTGATATTATTAGGCTAGTTGTTTAATACATCAAACCAATGCGGAGGTTACTGCTTATGCATTACAAGTAATATTTTATAAATTTCATTTAATTTTGATGAGTCAAATAATGGTAAGAGTTGCTTTATTTCATTAATACAATTAATATCATCTTCTAAAAAAAGAGGTGCTCTTTTTAAGAAGAAAATTGCAGGGTCAACTTCAAAGAAATTTGCTAAATTTGTTAATACTTCACAAGATATGAAAGTTTTACCGCTTTCAATTGCAGAAATAGTTTGAGTTTCAACACCAATATATTCAGCCAGCTTCTCTTGAGTTAAATGTTTACGCAATCTCAATTCTCTGACTATTAAGCCAAAATTTTTCCTGATGTTATCTTCACTAACCATAACAATATGATAATTTCTTTTTTATACCTTTTCTATCAGATTAAATTTGCATATATATGATTAAATCAGTAGTTTGCAAGTTTTAAAATAGAATTTACAAATTTAAATATAGGAGCATTATGAATTACTTTTTAATTTTTGTTTTTTTAATTTATAATATTTTACCTGTTTTAGCCGACACAAAAATCCCGATTAAAATCATCAAAATCACCGATGGTGACTCTTTAGAAGCCCAGATTAATAATAACAAGTTCAAAATCCGTCTAATTGGCATAGACTGTTACGAAACATGTAAAATTCATCGGGCTTACCGTCAAGCTTATGAAAATAATATTTCTGTTGATGAGGTTGTTGCTTGTGGCAAAAAATCAAAAGAATATTTGCAAGAGTTGTATGACAATAACTCTGATAAAGAAATTCAATTTGATTTCAAAGGTGTTGATAAATATGGACGAGCACTGGGTATTCTCTATTTTGACGACATTAATATAAATCAAAAATTACTAGATAACGGCGGGTGCATGAAATATGAAATCTAATATGTACTTTTGTTAAAAATATTTGCACGAAATTCTTATTTAATATAGCATTAAAATAAGGTTCTATATTAAAAAGGAGGACATTTGATGTTCAAAAACTTATTAAAAGGATTATGTGTTTTAGCAGCATTATTTATGTTTAACAATCCAGCTAACGCATTCTATACTGATATGAACGAAACACATTGGGCATATCAATCAATTAAATTTTTAACAGAAGTCGGTGTTGTAGTAGGTTATCCGGATGGTTCTTACAAACCTGATATTCCTGTAACAAGAGCTGAATTTGCTTCTATGGCTATTAAAGCTTTGGGTCAGGAAAACACAGACGTAACTCAAGATATTCATTTTACAGACGTAACACCTGATTTCTGGGCTTATAATCAAATTAAAAAAGCTGTATATTTTGACCTTATTCCTGATGCTAAAGGTACAGGATACAGACCTTTTGACTCTGTTACAAGAGCAGAAGCGATCAATATTGCAGTTAACGCTTTAACAACAAATCAAATTAGTCAACAAAGAGCAAACGACATTGTTTCAAAATCTTATGAAGATTATACTCAAATGCCGGCATGGTTCTTGATGGCTGCTGCTAAAGCTCATATTCTTGACCTTGTTGTTGTTATGCCCGGTCACGAAGGTAAAATGGAAGCTGAAAGACCGGCAAACAGAGCTGAAGTTGCTATGATACTTTACAAAATGATGCAAGAAGCTAAGCTTAATCCAAACGCTAAGCTTGCAGAAGTTATGCAAAAAAGAACTGCTGAAGGTTATATTGTAGACAACGTAAAAGTTCAAGGTTC
Source organism: uncultured Vampirovibrio sp. (assembly GCA_910579975.1). Classification (GTDB taxonomy): domain Bacteria; phylum Cyanobacteriota; class Vampirovibrionia; order Gastranaerophilales; family Gastranaerophilaceae; genus CAG-196. Next base: position 16,666 of record CAJTWU010000012.1, on the reverse strand, counting down.
AATCGGTATTGTTCCAGCTGGAACTATCTTCCCTATTAAACTTGAAACAGTTGTTGGTTCAGAAATTTCTAATGTAACCGATATTTATACAGCAAAAACTCCTCAAAACTATGTTACTAAAGAAAAATATCTTCTTATTTCTGAAAACAGCGATATGAAAGGTCAAGTAAAATACGTTCAAAGAGGTAAACTATTCAAACAAAACGGTGAAGTTATTATCAAGAACGAACTTCTTGTAACTCCAAATGATCAGGCTGTAATGGTTTATGGTGTAGCAACTCTTGATCCTAAGAAAATCGGGTTCTGGAGAAGAATATTCAAAGGTGCTAAAGTTTTAACAATGCCTAACGAAATTGTTAATCTAAGACTTCTTGCTCCTATCAAAATTGATTTAACAAACGGTTATATTTACGAGTAATTTGTTAAATTAATCAATAATTTCAGGCGGTTTTTCAAAGTATTTGGAAAACCGCTTTTTATAGTCCTCAAGCTCGGTGCAATAAGCCTCCAAATCCAAAGACACTCCTTTTTGAAGCGGATACGATTTAATACCTATTGCCTTATACATTGCGCGCATAAATACATTAGAAATCGCATCGCTGCCTCTTGACCATGGTGTTGCATGTGCCATAATCCAACGAATTTCAGCAATTGTTTCATTAATTTCATCCATGTTTTTTTGCTGAACTTCATTTTTTACAAATCGAGGAAAAATTTTATTGCATAGATTAAAAACACGGTCAAGAGAGTTATTTATTGTATCAACATCTGCATGTATAAGTGTATGACATTTATTTGGTCGTGTCATTCCAATGCCTGTCTTTGAAAGCGGCTTTCCATATGTTTTATCAAAGCGTTTTTTGTAACAAGCATAACGCCCTATATCGTAGTATGTTGCAAGGTCACCATACCACTCTTTTTCGCTCATCCAATTATCTCGAACAGTTCTTAAAACACCGGTATGAGAGCGTTTATTTAAATCTAAGCAAAATTGATTTGCTTTTCGTATTCCTATACTTATAAGTTTTAAAACATTTTCAGCAGAAGTATTTTTTCTTATCAAACTAACAGCAGTGTCTGCTGTTTCAATTGTTTTTTTAGCCCATAATGGATTTTTGCCATAGCCGCGGATTTTCACAAAAAAATCTTTTTGACTATAGCGAAGTTTTGGTGAATTTAGATTAACTCCAAAAGCTGTAGAGTCGACTGAATTAATAAACATATTAATAAAAAACAACTAAATAAAATAATTGCTATTTCTATCTACTGTTTTTTGTTCGGATGTTTCTAGATTTTTTACTGTAACTTTGTTTGCAGATATTTCGTCTTCACCTAAAATCAGTGCATATTTTGCAATTTTAGAAGCTTTTTCAAGCTGTTTAACGAACTTTTTGTTAGTCAAATCAAATTCACAAGTTATACCTTGAGCTCTTAATTCTTCTGTTAGTTTAAGTGCTTCAAGAGGATTGTTTGAAACTACAAATGCTTGTGTTTTATTGTCTTGTTTTTCGCCAATCAAAGAAGCTAATCTTTCCATACCCATTGCAAATCCTATTGCCGGAGTATCTTCTCCGCCAAGGTTTTTTACAAGGCTGTCATAACGTCCGCCGCCGCAAACAGCATTTTGTGAGCCAAGATTATTGGATTTGATTTCAAAAACGGTTCGGTTATAGTAATCCAAACCTCTTACAAGAAGTTTGTTGATTGAATAATTTACATCAAGTTTATCCAGATAACCTTTTAGTTCTTCAAAATGGTTTGAACATTCTTCACAAATGAAATCAGATTGAATAACTGTTTGAATTTCAGGTTTAGCATAAATTTCTTTGCATTCTTCAACTTTACAATCCAATAATCTCAAAGGATTTTTTTCGTATCTTGATTGGCAATCAGGACAAAGTTGAGATAAATATGGTTTTAATACTTCTTTTAGTTTAGTTTTGAATACTTCACGGCATTCAGGGCATCCAAGAGAATTAAGTTCGACTGATAAATCATTTAAGCCTAAGGCTTTTAAATAATTAACAGCCATCAATATAACTTCTGCATCTGCTGTTGCTTGTTTAATACCAAAAACTTCTACGCCAACCTGATGGAATTGTCTTTGACGACCGGCTTGAGGACGTTCATAGCGAAACATAGGACCTTTGTACCAGAGTTTAACAGGAGCAGAAAGTCTGTGCATACCGTTTTCAATAAAAGAACGAACAACGCCTGCTGTGTTTTCAGGACGAAGAGTTAAGGAGCGCTCACTTTTTTCGAAAGTATACATTTCTTTGTTTACGATATCTGTGGTGTCACCTACACCGCGTGCAAATAATTCTGTTGCTTCAAATATAGGTGTTCTGATTTCTTTCGCACCATATTTTGAAAATACTTCGTTAGCTTTTTCTTCCATAAAATGCCAAACAGGCATATCAGAAGGTAATATATCTTTTGTTCCTTTTTGTACTTTTATTATTGCCATAATTCTCAATCCTTTATATAATAATTGTACTATAAAGGGGGAAATTATGGGAATAAAATTTACCAAAATGCAAGGCTGTGGAAATGATTTCGTTATAGTGGATTATGATGAGTTTAAAAAATCCGGTTTACAGATGGATGAAGCAGCAAAAAAACTCTGTGACAGACATTTTGGTGTCGGTGCTGATGGTTTAATTATCCCTGATACTAATTGCAATGAAGCTGATATTGCTTGGTTTTTCTATAATTCTGATGGTTCAACAGCTCAAATGTGTGGAAATGGTATGAGATGTTTTGCTAAGTATGTTTATGATAATAAGCTTGTTGATAAAAAAGAGTTTACTGTAAAAACTCTTGCGGGTATTATTAAGCCTCAAATACTTGATAATGGTCAAGTTAGGGTAAATATGTCAAAACCGGTTTTGGATACAAATGATATTCCTTTTCTTCCAAATGACAATCTTAATTACAGAATATCTGTTCAAAACAGAATTTTTGTAGGTAATGCAATATCTATGGGAAATCCTCATTTTGTTATTTTCATTAAAGATAATGAAAATTTGCCGGAGCTTGCTAAAACCTATGGTCCCGAGATTGAACTCGGAGCAGAATTTCCTGAAAAAACAAATGTAGAGTTTGTGAAAATTCATTCCCCAAAGGAAATGGAACTTTGTGTGTGGGAACGTGGATGCGGGATTACTCTGGCTTGTGGTACGGGTGCTTGTGCAAGTGTTGTTGCCGGTATTCTTAACGGTTTACTTGAAAATAATGTTGATGTTGAGCTTCCTGGAGGCAAGGTTAATGTTGTTTGGAACGGCACTCCTAATAAGCCTGAAGGAGATGTTTTTCTTTCAGGTCCGGCTGAGTATGTTTTTTCAAGTGAAATTAACTTTTAAGGATTTTAGTAAACTTATCTAATCTTGTAAGTAAGTCTTTGTGTTTTTCAGCAAATGCTGTTCCACGTTGTCTTATTGCTGTTGCAATTGCTTCCGGGAAGTTTACGCCCAAACCATTTGCAAGATTGTCATAGTAAAGTTTTTCAAAATCGCTTTGGAGTCTTAATGTCCAGCAATCTTTTTTTGAGCCCGGTACATTATAAGTTTTTCCAATACCAAAGAAATCGGTGAAAAATAATTGAACTTTTTTTGCCGGACTTGTAAATAACTCTGCAAAAGAAGCGGACATAAAGCGTTTTTTATCGCTTCTTAATTCTTCTCTATACTGGTTTATATCTTGATTAGGTGCAACTGTATCAGAACCTAAAATGTGTGTTTTATAAATAAAGTGATCTCTTCCCTGTTTAGAAGTCCCAGCATTTTTAAACATTTCATCAGTATATTCAATAAATGATTTATTATCATGAGAACCGGGCATGATAACATTTCTGGCTGGAGCATCCACTCCGCTTGCTCCAAATTGGGTTACAGAAAGCCCGGTAAGCTGTAGTCTATCTATAACAGCACGTACAGGAATGGTAATTTCTCCCAAATCTTCACAAATTACTAAATCCTTGCTGATACCATATTTTGCAGCAGCCGGGAATACTATTTTTTCTAAAATTGCAGCGTGTTCGTCAATATTGCGTTTTGTATATTGTTCAAACGCTTCTTTATATGGTGAAGAATATAGTCTGCCTGAATTTGCCGGTGTCATATGCGGTTCGTTTTTAGCATAAACAAACGGATCAATCAGACCGATTACGTGGTCTATTCTAACTCCTCCGGGAGAGTCTTTAAATATTGATTCATAGCGTTTTCTTAGAAATTTTCCGCCTTTACCTAAGCTTCCATCTTCATTGAAAATTAATTCAGGTTTTAGTACTGCAAAACCCCAGCGTTGTCCTTCTATTGTAAAATAATCCGGAGGGCAGCCGAGTGCAAAGTTTTCCATAAACAAATCTTTGTTTCGCCACTCTTCAGCTGGAGTAAATGCTACGGGAGTATCAGCTATTATACGAATACCGCGTTTTCCATTAAGTTTATTAGTTTTTTCAATTTCTCGTTCAGCAATCCATTGTTTAAACATGTGGTATTCTATTTCAAAACGCAAATCCTCACGCAGCTGTTTCAAATATAGGGTATTTTCTCCGTTATCATAAAGATTTCGGTCTTCTTCATTCCAATTTCTCCAGTCTTCATTATTATATTTTTTTGTAAGAACTTCATAAATTGCATTTGGTTCAAGCTCATGCATGTTTTGTTTTTTGAACGATGAAAACTCCAGAGCAAGCATTAATGTTTTATCGCTTAACAAAGTAAAAGTTCGGTGACTATATGTATTATATGCTTCTCTTAAAGCTGTTTCATAATTTTCAGCAACAAAGTTATAATCTACTCGTTCCTCGTTCTGTAATGCTGCATTTCCTTGAATTTTTGCTAAGGTTTCTTTGGAAAGAAAATTATCATACTCATCAGTAGCGAGGACTTCCAAAGGAATTGCATATATATTTTTGGATGTAGATAAAGGATCATATGGTGACGGGTCACTCAGCCTTCTTATATAAGCTGGTTCTTGCTGTATGGTTGTTACAGCTTGCTCACGTAAAAACGGTACAAAAGCTGCTCTTGCGTTTTCTGATAGCAGTGAACCAATTCCGGTTGTAGAAGATTTCGCAGATGGAACAGAAGAATTATGGATAATAATCCCGACTTTTTTATCCAGAACCTCTAAACCTTCAGTTACTGCTCTTGTATAAGCTTTCATATTAGCAGGTTTTGCTGAAAAATTAAGACCGTTCTCCCTCAAATTAATTCTCATATAACACACATCCTTAAAAATAATAAAATAAAAATTGGGTGTGCCGGGACTCGAACCCGGGACCAATTGATTAAGAGTCAACTGCGCTACCAACTGCGCCACGCACCCATATTTATATGTAAACTTTATCATAAAAATTTTTTTTTGCCAACTATCAAAAAAAATTTTTTCACGGTTTAATATTGATATGAATATTTCAAAAATACAGACTATAACACCTAATTTTAGAAATGAACAGCCTAAAAAGCGTGAATTTATAGATAAATTCTCTGAAGCTGTTCGTAATCCGCGTGATGTGAATGATTGTGTTGCTGTGCCAAGAGGGATTTTTAAAGCTTATTTATTCATCATGGGCGGATTTGGACTTCTTGGAATATCAGGAGCTTTGCCACAGAAAATGAAAAACACTAAAATGCTGCTTAATATCACAGGAAATATTTTAAACTTTATTAGTGCTATTTATTTTGCAAAACCTTTTGCAGTAAAAGGTGTAAGCCCAACTGTCAAACGCGAAGATGTTAATTAAGCAACAGCTTCTCCCGCACTAGCTGCTATTCCTTCCATAATGGTATAAAAATCTTCTTCAGGAAGCGTAGACATTGTTTTCATTGCGTAAGATAAAAGACTTACTTTGTCATACCATCTGCGTGAGTTTGATAATTTATAAAGCCCCAATACGCGGTCAATACCAAGACTTACACTTGGTTCTTCGTCTTCTTCATGCAATTCTTTTATTTGTTTAACAACGGTTGTTAAATCTTTAGATAGAGCTCTTCTTTGATTTTCATCCATGTCTTTAAGAATACTTAAAGCTCTTTGTGTATGCTCATTAGAATCGTACCAACGTCTGTCGTACATAAATTAAAATCTCCCCGAGATAACGATAATTTCCTCTACACATATGATTATATTAAATTCTTATAGGTTTTCAATCATCTGTTTGGTTGATTGCACCCAGCTTCAAACAAGCTTCGTAAGCACAATTTTGCTGCGCTTCTTTTTTTGATTTGCCTTTGGCTGTTGCAATAACTTTCCCTTGCCATATAACTTCAACTTCAAATTCAGGCTTATGAGCCGGTCCATGAACAGCTACTGTATTGTATTCAGGTAAGGTTTTATCAATTCCTTGTGTATATTGCTGTAAAATATCTTTTGCATTATATTTCGCAAAATGTACATCAATGTCGTTTGCAAAAGGCATTAAATAATTATTAATAAACTTTTCGATTTCTCTAACTTTACCATTCAAGTAGTATGCCCCTAAAAGTGCCTCTAATGAACATGCAAGTATTGACTCACGATGACGCCCGCCTTGTTTTTCTTCTGAAGGGCCCAGTTTGATTAATTTATCAACCCCGATTTCAAAAGCAATTTTAGCTAAAATAGCATCTGAAACCAAAATTGAACGGATTTTTGACAACTCTCCTTCAGGATAATCTTCATATTTTTCAAAAAGAAGTTTTGACGAAAACAGTTTCAAAACCGAATCGCCAAAAAACTCTAATCTTTCATAACTTAATAAAGGTTCCAGATTATTTTCTTTGGTGAAAGAAGGATGTGTAAGAGCTAATTCAATAAGCTCTTCATCTTCAACTTCACCAAATATTTTGTTTAACATCAGAATAAACCCCTAAAGTATTCTAAATAGTAATAAACAACAGGAATTGTTAAAATATAACTGTCTGTTCTATCTAAAAATCCGCCATGACCGGGTAAAACATTGCTGGAATCTTTTACGCCGGCATCTCTTTTAATCATTGATTCGCATAAATCTCCGATTTGTGCAAATGCTGCAATCAATAATCCAAGAATTAATATATGATACCATGGAAGTCCAATAGGCAACCCGATTGCAATTGTGAAAACCATACACATAAGAGTGCCGCCGATAGCACCTTCAATTGTCTTATTAGGACTTATAACTGCTGCAAGTTTATGCTTGCCGTATCTGCTTCCAAAAACATAACAAAAAGTATCAGTAACAAGTACTCCAAAGAATAGCAGTACAGTATAACCTAAGCCTTCCGGCAAGTTTCTTAGAAACAACAAATGCAATGGGAACCAACCGCAATATAAGAAACCAAAAACAGTGGTAGCAACATTTGCAATATAAGGCTGTCTTCCTCTGAATAATACCCACATTAAAGCCATCATTGCTGATAGTGTGAATGCAAGAGGGATTAAGTCAAATTTATTAAAATAAGCTAAGCTTGCAAAAATTAAACTTGAAGCAAGGATAATTTTTAAGCTAGGAAAAAATCCCTTATGTCTTAATATTATTGTATACTCTTTTGAAGCATAAAATACAACAATTGAAACTAAAAGAGCAAGCCAAATTCCACCTTGCATAATTGCAAAAAGAGATGTAAGTCCAATAACAAGCCCTGTTGCTAATCTTTTTGAATCCATTATACGGTAAGAACCTCTTTTTCTTTTTCTGAAACAAGTGTATCAATAATGCCAACATATTTATCGGTTAATTTTTGAATTTTATCTTGAGTATCTTTAACCATATCTTCAGGAAGATTTTCTTCTTTTTCTACTTTTTTCAAGTCATCAACCATATCGCGGCGAACATTTCTTACGGCAATTTTAGCTTCTTCGCCATATTTTTTAACGTCTTTTGCAGTTTCTTTTCTTCTTTCTTCAGTTAAAGGCGGGAAGTTAAGTCTAATGCAAGCTCCATCATTGTTTGGTGCAACTCCCAATTCAGCTTTGATAATAGCTTTTTCAATTTCTTTCATGATTGATTTGTCATAAGGAGTGATAACAAGAGTTGTACCTTCTGATACACTAACTTGTGACATTTGTCTCAATTGTGTTGGAACACCATAGTAATCAACAACAACTTTATCTAAAACAGCCGGATTTGCTCTGCCTGTACGAACAGAGGCAAATTCTCTCTTCATTTGAGAGATAGCTTTTTCCATTTTTTCTTCTCCGTATAAAAAGATTTCTTCTAGAGCTTCTGACATAATTTTCTCCTTATATATAATTTTCTAGCTAATATACGTTCCTACAGACTCGCCGTTCATAATTTTTACCAGGCTGCCTGATGCTTTAAAGTCAAATACTGTAATCGGGATGTTATTTTGTTTACACAAAGCACAAGCCGAAGTATCCATAACTTTTAAATCTCTTTTAATTATCTCTGCATAAGATATAACATCAATCTTTTTAGCGTTTGGATTAATCTTAGGGTCATCATCATAAACCCCGTCAACACCGTTTTTCGCCATTAACATAACCTCTGCATTAATTTCAGAAGCTCTTAAAGCAGATGCTGTATCTGTTGTAAAGAAAGGGTTTCCGGTTCCTGCTGCAAATATAACAACTCTGCCTTTTTCAAGGTGTCTTATAGCTCTGTGTCGAACATAAGGTTCAGCAATCTGATTCATTGCAATAGCTGTCATAACACGACATTCAACTTCGATTTTTTTGAGTGCACATTGTAAAACAACAGCGTTCATAACAGTAGCAAGCATTCCGACATAGTCACCTGAAGCTTGGTCCATTCCAAGTTTTGCACTGTTTTTCATGCCGCGGAAAATGTTGCCGCCCCCGACAACGACTGCGATTTCGACTCCGCGTTCATAGATAGAACGGATTTCATCAGCAATCATTTCAACGGGCTTAGGGTCAATACCAAATTGTTGGTCTCCTAATAATGCTTCTCCGCTAATTTTTAATAACACACGTCTATATTTATTATCAGCCATTAGATTAACCTCTCCTTTTTTATATAGTAGTAGAAAAAGGGGTGATTGTAAAGTGCAATAAGGAAATATCTCAAAAATATTGACAAAACTATAAATATCGTAAATAATATAGATGTAGGAAGAGCCCCTAAGAAAATGTGGTAGCTTTCTCAAAGGCTCTCTTCACTCCTACGAACTAAGATTTTAATGCTATTACTATAACAGCTAATGCTAGTAATAGCATTATTATTTGCTTAATCATAGCGCCTCCTTTCCGACCTAAGTCCTTCACTACTTGTGTGTGTCGGTGCAAGGCATGAGGTTACCTACTTGTTAATTATACTATAAATTTACCAAAATAACAAATTGATTATTTGTCAAAATCAAAAATATCAGATAATTTTATCTTCATTGCTCTGGATATTTTGAACAGCATTTTAACAGAGGGATTATTTTTTCCTGCTTCCAATTTGCCAACATAAGTTGGATGTATTCCAACTTTTTCAGCCAATTGTTCTTGTGTCAAATCACAAGCAAGACGATAATTTTTAAGACTTTTTCCAAGATTCTCAAGTATCTTTGTGTTCAAAATTAACCTTTTTTAATTACAAGCATATTTTCATATATATCGATATCCACAACATCTACCTCTGGATTTATATCTAAAACTGCAAGCAAAGGTTTTGATATGTTTAGACCATATCCAGAACCTCTTTTGATAAGTTTTTTAGTTAATACGCCAATATTAGTTTTATTTGCAATGTTGTGCAGTTTAACAGAAATAATTTTTTCACGAATAATTAATGATACAACATAATTTTTACTTGTTATACCAATAATATCTGCAAGTGGTTTGTTGATATATAATTGCCAAGAATTACCGTTTGCTTGTAATGCTTTTTTCAATGAAAAGCCCTTCTTTTAGTTTATTTGACCTTGCTTTATGATAAACTATCTCTTTGTTTTTATATATTACACAATGTATTCATAATGTATTCATAAACTATTCAGCTTTTTTTATTCTTAAAGCTGATTTATTTATTTCAATATCAATTATGTCAATTTCTGGATTAACTTTTAATATTCCCAGTAAAGCTTTAGAAAGATATAGACCATACGCACTTCCTCTAATGATCAGTTCTTTCTTTATGTATGAATTATGTGTTTCTTTGTTAACGATATTTATTGGTCTTATAAATAATTGATTATTCTTCGTAGTAATTGCAATAGTATGATTATTGTTATTAATGCCTACTAATTCACAAAATGATTTATTAATATATAATAACCATCCATTACCTTGTGAATATAGACGTTTTTTCATTTTACCTCATATGCATAAAAGTTACATCTTGTATTCATGTTAAATTAGTGCTACAATTTTTAATATTGCAAAATGTATGCATAAAGTATGAAAGGGAGAAACAATGAAAAAAATATTTGTAATTTTATCACTTATAGCTTTATTTACCCCAGTATATGCCGAAAAATTTTTTGATTTAGAATGGGAAGAGTTTGCTCCAAGCAATTTCAAAAACGTAAAAGTAGATGGTTTTCATTGGACAGCAGAAGGCAGATATTGGGCTAACAGAAGAGCTACATTTGAAAAACGGGTTGCAAAATGTAACAGTTTATCAGAAGCTTCACAAGATGCATGTTTAAAAGAACTAAGAACAATTGAAATGAATGCAAATAAAATGCACGAAGAAAGAACAACATCTAGAGCAATAAATTCTCTGCTTTATTCTTCTTTTTAACGTATAATAAAACCATGTTTTATTTTGAGAATGATGTTTTAAAAAGTGATTATTTGGACGGCATTGAGCATTTTTTTACAACACGTAACTATGCTCCCTCCCTGGATGGGGAGGGTTGGGGTGGGGTGATGCCTGAACAGACTCATTCCGACCATGTTGAATATGTTGATGAAAGGCTGCAATATCCTGATACAGACGGTTTAATCATTACTAAATCCCGACAAAAAATCCGTTTAAAATTTGCCGATTGTACACCTTTGCTTTTTTATAATCCCAGGACAAACACCGGTGCAATATCACATGCCGGATGGCGCGGTACTGCTCAAAAAATAGGAGTCAAAACTATCGAGAAAATGGGTGGTCAAGCCAAAGATACAATTGTTGTAATAGGTCCTGCAATTAGTCTTTGCTGTTATGAAGTTTCAGATGATGTAAAAACCAAACTGCTTCAAACAGTTAAAGACACTGCTAATTTATATAATAATTGTAATGTTGATTTGAAAGCTATAAATGCCCGTCAACTCCAGGAAGTTGGAGTTGAAAAAATTGACATTTGTCCTTACTGTACAAGCTGTAATAATGATTTATTTTACTCTTACAGAAAAGAAAACGGTACTATGCAACGGCATTTTGCTGTTCTTCAGCTGCCTTAGCTGCTTTACGTTTTTTATCGAGAGCGTTTGTAATGTAAATATTCAGATTAGGAATACCAAGACCAAGTACTAAGCCAGAGAACAAGTAACCGGCTGCTTGTGCTTTGTTAAGGGTTCCTAGTTTTTTCTTAGCTAGTTTCTTAACCTGTTCATTGTTTATTCCATTCAAATCTTTTAACATTTCTTTGAAAGTTTTTGCAACACCATTTTCTTTAACAGTTGCAATTCCATTTTTAGAAAGAGTTTCAACAAGAACTTCATCTCTTGTTTTAAGTGAAGAGTTGAATATTCTTCCAAAGTAACCTTTGTTTGCAACATCTTTTGTTCTGTTCATAACAGTCTTATCAAGGCTTTCGGCAGTCATTTTGTTAACAATATCACCAAGAACAAGCCAGCTTAGGAAGCCTAAAGTATCCTTAGTTAAAGATTCTCTAAGTTCGTCTTTATCGCGGGTAGCTAAAAGTCTTGAAATAATGGTTAAACCGTAGATACCTTTAAGTTGAGGAATTGTAGGCCAAAAACCTTTGAACGCAATTTTGCTCATGAGTTTGCTAGGGCTTACTGTTCCTAAAGTTGCAAGGGTTAATCCTAAGAAACCGGCTCCGGCTGTTCCTTTCATAAGCTTGAATTGAGTGCTGTTGTCTTTGCTTCTTCCTTCAACACCTACGAAACCATCAGAACCTGTTTTCTTTTTAGTTAAGTATATGTTCATTGGCTGAATTGACATACCAACACCGGTTGCAACTGCAAAACCTGCTAATGAACGTATTTTAGAGAAATTAGTAAGCTTTTGGATAAATGCGTTATCTTTAATCCCTTTACCGTTTCTAACTTGTTCTTCAAAAACTGTTTTTACTTTTTCTTTATTAAAAGACTCTGACAATTGATAAATATCTTTTAATAAAGTTTTTAAACTTGTTTCACTTTTAATTTTTGCATCTGCTGATTCAAGAATATATTTAGACTCGGCTCCTGTGTCTGCAATAATTTTATTCATTGCTGTTTCAAGTGAATTAACAGAGTCTTTCTTTTCCCAATTTTTAAAGCTTCCTTTATTTATTTCTTTATCAAGAAGATTTGCGATTTCTTCAACAGTTTCTTCTGAAAGTTTTACAAATCCGTCTTTGTCTGCATTTGCTGCTGTTGGATTGAATGCTTTAATATTTCTAAGAGTTTCTTTTAAGTATTCAGCTTGAGAAGAGTTATTTTTCACCTGATTTGCTTTATTCTCAGCTAAAATATTTAAAGTTTCAGGAGCTGCAAACATTTTATTTGCTTTTACATCAAAATTTCTTTTCATTCCCATTAAAGCAGCAGCACCAAGTCCTCCAGCCATACCATAAACACCGACTAAAGAGTGGTTAGCAGTACCGGAAGCTTCACGGCGGGCTGTTTCCACACAAGCGGCCGGACCGCGTTTAGCATCTGTTGTTACACGAGGTATAACCATAAATCCAAGGTCTGTTAAGTTTGCACCAACACCTTGATTTGTTGCTAAAAATCTTAAACCTGTATCGGCAATGCCTTTAAATTGAGGTTGTTTTTGTATGTTGTTGTTTTGTTGAATTTTCTGTACTTTCATTTTTAACCTTTTTCTCTAGTCTACACAAATTTCCTATTAGGCGGCATTAGTCGTTCGCCCGGACGTGACCGTATTCGACGATTGGTCACTATGTGCAGCTTTTAAAGCTTCGGCGTGCTTTTTCTGCGTATTTTTTCGTGTAAAAATAGGAATTACTAACCCTAACAGTAACAATGATACACCCAAGTTAGCCGCTTGGCAAGCAGAACGCATGTTAACTGCTTTTTTACCAATAACTTCTTCTGATGATTTAATGTTAACATCTTTAACCCAGTGCCAGAATTTCTTCAAAGCATTTTCATCACCCTTTAGTGGTTTTGTATCATTTAGTAACGTAATTCCAGTCTTTTTCTGGATTGCAGTAGCAGTAGCTTTTGCTACATAATCACCTAAGAAATACATACTTGAGAATGTTGCAATATCTCTTACGGTTGCTTCTGCTAATTCATTTTTGTCATCAGCCGCAGCCATACGTGAAGCAAATGTTGTGGTAGATATTATTCTTGCTTGATCCATTGTCGGGAAAATACCTTTGAATTCAAGCATTCCAAGGGTTGGCTTTTTCATCATAGAAAGTAGCGCAACTCCAACCATAGAAGAAATTGAGATTAACTTTTGTTTAAATAAACCTTCTTTAGCCTTTGCTCTAATTTCTTCATCCTGATCTTTTCCAAAATCATCATAAATAGGAGCACCTTTTACGCCTGATGATTTTTCGGTAATCCATCTGTTAATATATTGCATTGAAGCAGCAAGAGGTAATATGACTGCTAGAGCCAATCCACTTTTAGTTTTAACAAGACTTTTGCTTTTCTTCGCAAAATCAGCTATAGTCGTCCCATTTCCTACTTTTTGAAATTCTCTAAAGTATTTAACAGAATCTTCAAGAAGAGTAGTTGTTGTAGTTGCTTTAACATCTCCAACATTTATACTTTCAAAAACATGTGTTTTATCTGCAAGTTCTTTAGTTATTTTACTTATTTCTTTATTAAATTCTTTTCTTGATTTTTTTGAAGTTGATAATTCTTTTAATTTGTTAGCATATTCTTCTAATTCAGCTTCTGTTAAAACTTCGCCAAACTTAACTTTCTTTTTGCCGTCTGTGCCTTCAATTCCTTTAAGGATTTCTTTTAAACTGTCTTTTACTTTATCATCGGCACTGGAATTAGAATAAATATCTGTAGCTTTTTGGATAAGACTGTTATCAGCCCAGCATTCAGTCATATTAGAACCTTTTGGCATGACAAATTTGTTTAATGCAGCTGCAAAACCCATTGCAACGACACTTGGTATCATACAGTTTACGATTAAACCTGATGATTCTCTTCTAAATGCTTCAAATCCCGCAAACCAATTGGTTAAAGATTCAACAAAAGTTCTTGGTAAAATTGCACTTAATAAATCAATTACAGCAACATTAACCATGGGATTTCTTTCGCATGCTTGAATACAGCTCAAAAATGCGCCCCCAACCCCGCTTTTAAATGTCGGGTTTTGCTTTAAATTGTTTTTATTTACATTATTAAAATGTCTGTCTTCTACACCAATTCTGCTAATCATACACATATTTCTTCTAATGCAATACATTGATTATATCAACATATATATATATTTAAAAGCGGGGCAAAATTAAAATTGCCATATTTCTTATAAATGTAAAGGAAATGTAAAGAAGAAATTTTGATTATTTTTTTCGTTTTAAGAAAGTTATGCAAAAACAATAAAATTAATTCTTATATAGTTATTCTGATGTTAAAAATTTTTAAAAAAACTTAAAAAACTATATAAAATTTCATTGTAAATTTTTGTTAAGCTTGTCTACTTTATGCGAGGGATGTAAAAACAAGCTGATTTGTTATAATGAGGTTAAATAGGAGAGCTGTATGTCTGTAGATAACGCATTGGTTATGATTTTAGCAGGTGGAGAAGGTAAAAGACTTTTTCCTTTAACTCAAGATAGAGCAAAGCCTGCTGTGCCTTTTGGAGGAAGATACAGAATTATAGATTTTGTTCTGAATAATTTTATTAATTCAGGGTTCTTTAAGATAAAAGTATTAACTCAGTATAAATCAGATTCTTTGAATAAACATATAACACGCGGATGGACATTGTCTCCTTTCTTAAATCAATATGTTGATTTAGTTCCAGCACAAATGAGAACAGGAGGAGCATGGTATCAGGGAACAGCCGATGCTGTGTATCAAAATATTTTCCATATTCATGATGAAGAACCTGATTATGTTTGTGTTTTTGGAGGGGATCATATATACAAAATGGATGTGTGGCAAATGCTCAAATTCCATAAAAAGAATAATGCAGAGCTTACGATTTCTGCAATTCCTATACCTATCGAAGAAGCGCATGAGTTTGGAATTATTGAAGTTGATGAGAATTGGAGATTAACAGGATTTGTTGAAAAGCCTAAAACTCCGCCAAAACCTATTCCTAATAATCCAAAAATGTGCTTAGCTTCTATGGGCAACTATATATTTAATAAAAATACTCTTGTTCAGGCTTTGGAAGAAGACTCAAAAATATCAGACTCGAACCATGATTTTGGTAAAAATGTTATCCCGATGTTATTAAATCAAGGAAAAGAAATATTTATATATAATTTTGCTGAAAATCATTTTCCCGGTATGACCAAAAAAGAAAAAGGTTATTGGAGAGATGTAGGGTGTATTGATGCATATTGGCAAGCTAATATGGATTTATTGGAATATGAACCTGAATTGGATTTATACTCAAAAGATTGGCCATTGAGGACATTCAATTATAATTATCCTCCGGCTAAATTTATTTGGCAGGAAGGTGATAGAGTTGGAATGGCTACGGACTCAATGGTTTCTGAAGGATGTATTGTTTCGGGTGGTTCAATTTCCAGATGTGTTCTTTCTCCGAAGGTTAAAATTAACAGTTATTCTCAGGTATCAGACAGTATATTGATGGAGAATGTTAATGTTGGAAGATATTCTGAAATACGAAAAGCAATTATTGATAAAAATGTTGATATACCTCCTTATACTAAAATTGGTATAAATCGTGAAGATGATATTGCACGTGGTTTTTATGTTTCAGAAGGCGGAGTTACTGTTGTTCCCAAAAACGCTCGTCTTTAGGGTTATCTTCCTCGCTAACCCATATTAAAGTTACAGGCTTTGGTGTTATAAACGGATTTGTTGCAAGCCTATCATATTTTTCTATTTTTTTGTTTAAAAATCTAAAAAATGTTGGGATTTTCATACCTATATACTAAACTGAATTTAGACTGGTTAATCACCTGAAAAGATAATTTATGTAAAAATTTGTTATGCTTTTGTACTAGTACTTTAATTTTCTAAAAAATCTGTTATAATAATACATGTAGCAATAATTTAATATTGAGTGAGCTAATAGCTTTATTATACGGCACTTTGCCGTAGTTTGAGTTGGATTGGAGGCGAATGTCCGGACTATCTTGCTCAAAATAGGGCTATTGGCGTGTGCTCAATGAATTGAGGTAAAAGCATGAGAAGATTACACGGATTTTCATTAATGGAAATGATGATTGTTCTAACAATTGTAGCAGTTGTAGCTGCAGCATCAGCTCCTATGGTAAACAAGAAACTTGTAAGAGGAGCAAGTGAAAAATCACCCTGGGTATTTGTTAACGGTGAATCAATAGGATATAACATAGATAATGAAGGCGGTATACAGGATAGAAAAACAGCTACTATCGGTACAAACGGTAGAGTACCAAGTGGTGCCGGTAAT
>CAJTWU010000011.1 GCA_910579975.1 uncultured Vampirovibrio sp. | reverse complement strand
GTTATGGAAACTGATGGTATTGTTGCACTTTATGATAATGATTTAATTTTAACTCTTTATAGTTCAACAGCCGGAGGTTATACAGAGAGCTATGCTTATGCTTTTTCTGATCCTACAACAAAAGAATTTCCTTCAATAAGTAAACCATATTTAGTTGCTGTTCCTGATAAAGAAGAGTTTCCTACTCTGGAAGAAGAAGATAAGGCAAAGAATTTTTATACCCAAAAAGTCCCATCTTATGATATTGACTCACCATATTATCGTTGGAAAAAGGAATGGGCAGTAGGTGAATTGGAAAATATTCTGAAAAAAACGCTTGTTGCACAGTCAAAAACAGGATTTGTTTCTCCGGTATTTAAAGAAGGCGATGATTTAGGTCGTATTAAAGATATAAAAGTAATGAAACGCGGTGCTTCGGGTAAAGTTATTGAACTTGAGTTATTGACATCAAAAGGGTGTTATAGGATTTCTAAAGAGCTTGTAATTAGACGTGTTTTCCAGAAAGACAATATATCGTTACCTAGTGCCAATGTAGTTTTTGAAAAGAAACTTGATAATTACGGGAATGTAGTTGATATAACTGCTTTTGGCGGCGGTTTCGGACACGGTGTCGGGATGAGTCAGTTTGGTGCCGGTTATATGGCAACTAAGCTTAATCAACCTTATTACAATATATTGAGGCATTATTATTCAGGAATTTCGCTGGGTACAAAACCTGTAACTGTACATGGTGAAGAGTTTACACAAACATTCTGGGCGCCTTTAGGACGCGCTCATATTGTGCTTACTGGACAGGTTCCATCAAGGCTTACTGTTTCTATAAACGGTAAACAACATGAATTTCCTGTAATTAAAACAAAGTTTCAGAAAGAAGCGAGAATTGATATTTCACGTTTGATTGAAGATGGTAAAAATACAGTAGTTTTTTATCCTTCTCTTTTTCCTATAAATACTTATGTGGAACTGGTTGAAGCTTATAATCGAGGTGAGGAATGAAAGACGACTCGCCAAATATTTTGAAAGCAGCATGGCTGATAGCTCTTGTAACAATTGCAAGTAAATTTATCGGATTTGCCCGTGATATGGTTGTAGCAAATTTTTATGGTGCAACTCTTGTTTCTGATGCGTATTTTTACGCGTTACAAATCCCTTCTTTAGCAATAATTATCCTGGGCGGAGTAGGCGGACCTTTTCATAGTGCAACGGTTGCTGTTTTTTCAAAATTAATTGGCGAGAATGGTGAAATTAACGAACGTGTAAATCGTTTGTACAACACATTTTTAACGGTAACATTTATCTGCTTTGCTTTTTTAGCGGTTTTTGGGTATCTTTTTGCTGATAAAATTATGGGATTAATAATTTCAGCGGGTTCTCCAGAATTGGTTAGTCTTGCTGCAGCACATTTCAAAATTATGTCACCGATTATTTTAATTGGTGGAATTATCGGGATTTTTTACGGACTTTTGATTTGTCATAAAAAATATATTTTACCAAATATTTCACCGTTGATTTTAAGTCTTGTGGTTATTGCAGCTATATCTCTTGCGCATAATGATAATACGGGAATGGTGCTTGCTATTGCTACAACAGTTGGTGCTTTGTGCCAATTATTGACCCAGTTTCCAGCGCTTAGAAAAATCGGTTACAGGATTAGACCAAATTTTGATATAAAAGATGTTGAGTTCAAAAATATTACTGAACTTTTATTTCCCGCAATTTTAAGTTCTACAATGGGACAAATAACTATTTATATTGATATGTTTTTTGCTTCAATATTAAAAGAAGGTGCATGGACTTCGGTTGTATTTGCAAACAGAATTTTTCAGTTTCCTGTAGGAATACTTGTTACTGCATTTTTAGTACCATTGTTTCCTATTTTTTCAAGATTAGCCGGCGAAGGAAAACACGAGGATATTAAAACCTATTTTAATAAGGGTGTTGGAGTTTTATTCTTTGCTGCTATTCCAATGATAATTCTTATTTTGACTTTAGCTAAAGACGGTATTTCGCTTGTGTTTGAGCGCGGAGCATTTAATTCTGAGGCTGTTTATATGGTGACTGAAGCTTTGTGCTTCTTGTCTTTCTCAATTTTACCTTACGTATTTAGAGACTCAATTACGAGAGTTTATTATGCATTCAATGATTCTAAAACACCTTTCTTGATTGCACTTTCATCCATTGCTCTAAAAGCTTTTTTAAACTGGATATTGATTATTAAATTAAACATGGGAATTGCGGGAATTACGCTTTCCACTTCGTTTATAACATTATTTAATGCAACGCTTCTGGGATTATTGATGTACAAAAGAATTCGTCTGGATTATAAAACATTATTCTATAATTTCGCTAAAATGCTGTTAGCCGGTATTTTGACTTATGGACTTTGTTTTGTAATAGGAAATTGGTTTAATTCGGTTGTTGAACTTCCAAAATATGTATTTGAAGGAGTTAAGATAATTGTTATTATGATACTTTGTTTAGGTGTTTATACAGCTTTGAACCTTATGTTGAAAATGGATTATGCAAAAGAGCTTGCTAACAGGATATTTAAGAGGTGATGATATGAAAAAGATAGCATTAGTTAGTCACGGTTGTGCAAAAAATTTAGTTGATTCAGAATTAATCCTTGGAATTTTAGCGCAAAACGGGTATGAAATTACTTTAAATGAAGATGAAACAGATATCGTTATTGTGAATACCTGTTCATTTATCTGTGATGCTGAACGCGAGTCAATTCATTCTATCTTGGAACTTGTTGATGCCGGTAAAAAGGTCGTTGTTACAGGATGTTTGGCGCAAAAACATCCGAAAGAATTGAAAACAGAAATTCCTGAACTTGCTGCTGTAGTTGGTACAACAGACTTTAATAAGATTGTTGAAGTGTTAAAACAAATCGATAACGGGTTTGTATCAGAAGTAAGTCAAGAACCTGAATATATTTATCCCGAAAATGTTGAACGTCAACAGATTACAATGGGTTCAAGTTCTTATATAAAAATAGCTGACGGCTGCAATTATCGCTGCGGATATTGTATTATTCCTTATTTGCGGGGGAATTGTCATTCCAGAAAAATGGAAGATATTATTGCAGAAGCAAAAAATATGGTTAAAAAAGGTGTTACAGAAATTATTCTCGTTGCACAAGATACAACAGGATATGGTATTGATATTTATAAAAAACCTATGCTTCCTGAATTATTAAGAGAACTTAATAAAATTGAAGGTTTAGGGTGGATTAGAATAATGTATGCTTATCCGACTCAAATGAAGGAGGATTTGTTAACTGCTATTGCTGAATGTGATAAAGTGGTTAAATATGTGGATATTCCACTCCAGCACTCGCATCCTGAAATGTTAAAGCTTATGAATAGACCATCTTTTGATTATCGTCCGATGATTGAAAACATTAGAAAAATAATTCCTGATGTTTCAATTAGAACAGCCTTCATTGTTGGTTATCCGGGTGAAACAGAAGAACATTTTGAACACCTGTGTGAGTTTGTACGTGATATGAAGTTTGATAGAATGGGTGTGTTCTGTTATTCTCGTGAAAAAGGAACTCCGTCTTATTCTATGAAACCGCAAATTTCTAAAAAAGTTGCAAAAGAACGATATAAAAAGCTTATGGAAATTCAACAGGAGATTTCTTTAGAAAGGAATACCAGATTTATCGGTAAGCTTCTTCCTTGTATTATTGAATGTTATTCTGATGAAGGTGAAGTAATTGCACGAACTCAATATGATGCGCCTGAAATCGATGGAGTAGTGAATATTAAAACTGATAAACACTTAGTCCCGGGCGATATTGAAATGGTTCGCATAGTCGATGCAACAGAATATGATTTAGTAGGTGAAATTTAGAATAAATTTAATTGCGGAGCTTCAATTTCAGCTTCTTTATTTCGTTTTCTTCCAGCCAAATCTTTAGAAAAATCACGCTGCATTTTTTTCATCAATTCTTCTGAACGGCTGATTACTTTTGATGGTAATCCGGCCATCTTAGCAACTTGAATACCATAGCTTTTACTTGCTCCGCCTACTACAACTTTACGCAAGAACTCAATTTCTCCGTTTTGTTCAGCAATTGTTATTCTAAAACTCTTAATTTGCGGATAAGTTTTTGTCATAACATTAAGCTCGTGATAGTGAGTTGCAAAAATACATTTTGCGCCAATTTTACTTGCAATATATTCAGCAACAGACCATGCTATTGCAACACCATCATAAGTACTTGTGCCGCGTCCGATTTCGTCTATAAGAATTAAACTGTTTTTAGTAGCTGTATTCAAAATATAAGCTGTTTCAGTCATTTCAACCATAAAAGTCGATTTGCCTAAAGTTAAATCATCACTCGCACCTACGCGTGTAAAGATTTTGTCTACAACCCCTATTTTTGCATAATCAGCCGGAACAAATGCTCCAATTTGCGCGAGAATAACGATTAGTGCATTTTGACGCATAAATGTTGATTTACCAGCCATATTAGGACCTGTTAAAATCATTAATTGAGTCTTTGCTGAATCCTCACAAGATAATTCAATATCATTAGGAACATAAGCTCCAAGCGGCAGGATTTTTTCTAAAACCGGATGACGCCCGTTTTTAATAATAAAATCAGAACTTTCATCTATTTGAGGACAAATATAATTTTGCTCAACAGCAATAGCTGCAAAAGAATGAAAAACATCAAGTTCTGCTACAAGCCGTGCTATTTCTCTTATTAGAGTTACAAATTCTTTTGAATATTCTCTAAAATCGCAATAAAGTTTATATTCTAAATCATTAGCTTTAACCTGGGCTGTTATAACTTCATCTTCATGTTTTTTGAGTGTATCAGTGATAAATCTTTCTGCACCTGTTAAAGTTTGTTTTCTTATATAATCATCAGGAATTTTGCTTAAGTTAGAGTTTGTAACTTCAATATAGTATCCAAAGACTCTGTTGTAACCAACTTTTAATATTGGAATTCCTGTTCTTAGACGTTCTTGTTCTTCAAATTTTTTAAGCCAGGCTTCTCCGTTTGTGAGTAAATCTCTTAAATAATCAAGAGTTCCATTAACGCCTGATTTAATTATTCCTCCTTCTTTAATTAGAGTTGGAGGGTCATCAACAATCGTTTTGTCAATTAATTCAGCATATTGTTCAATTGCAGAGAGGTTGTTTTCAATGCAGTCAAAGATATTTAATTCTGCTGATTTGGCAGTATTAATAAGTTCAGGCAGTGACATCAAAGAGCATTTAAGACTTACAAAATCTCTAGGGTTTGCAGAATTATTACTTATACGAGTAGATAATCTCTGAATATCATAAATATTTCGTAATATGCGTTCAATTTCATTTCTTGCAGTATTATTATTAACAAGCGATTTTACGATTTTTTGGCGGGTATTAATTTGTTTAATATCTTTTAAAGGTTGACAAATCCATGATTTTAAAAGACGTGCACCCATATTTGTTACTGTTTTATCGACTGACCATAAAAGTGAACCATATTTATTTTTTTCGCGTAAAGTTTCTGTTAGTTCAAGATTTTTTCTTGAATTAACATCAAGAGTAACATAAGTTGAAAGTTCATAAAGTTCTATTCTTTCAAATTTAGGGAAACCTTCTTTCATGTTTTCCCAAATATAAGCAAAAACACCGGCAGAAGCTCTGTAGGCAAGCGGGTTATCTCTGTATCCTATTGAGTCAAGTGAATTAATTTTTAAAACATTTTGTAAATTATATTGTGCAAACTCTTCTTCAAAAACTCTTGATGGTACTTTTGCACAATTGTATTTTTTAGTGATTTCTTCAGGCAAATCAACTGTTTCTTCAGGAACAATCTGGAAAGGTTCCAGTTTAAGTTTTTTGGCTGGTGCAACAATTTCTGAAGGCTGTATTCTTGCAAGTTCTGTTAAAACAGAATCGTAGTCTAATGTTGCAGCCTTAAATTCTCCTGTTGAAATATCGGTGTATGCAAATCCCCATTTTTCTTTGTCTTCAAAAAGAGCGCATATGTAGTTATTACTGTTCTGGTTTAAAAATCTGCTTTCAACCAAAGTCCCGGCTGTAATGGTTCTGACAACTCCTCTTTTCACAAGACCTTTAGCTTGTTTTGGGTCTTCTAATTGTTCGCAGATTGCAACTTTGTAACCTTTTTCAACAAGTTTCTCAAGGTAGTTTTCAGCTGCTTTATATGGAATGCCGGCAAGTGGAATTCTTCCATATGTCTTACCCGCATCACGTCCGGTAAGAGTAATTTCTAATTCTCTTGAAAGAAGTTCAGCATCTTCGAAAAATGTTTCGTAGAAGTCTCCAAGACGATAGAAAATAATACTTCCTTCATTTTCTCTTTTGATATTAAGATACTGTTTCATTACATCAGTAGTTTCATTAATATCTACATCTGCACTATTAATATAATTGATTTCAGGTTTTGTCATAGTTATAATTGTACATAATATAAAGTTAAGGTGCAAGTTATGTTTAGATTAATAAAGATTATTTTTAATGCAACTTTGTTGGTTCTTGCTATTATTGGATTTAACGCCATAGGCGGACAAAAATATGTTGAAATTGTAAAGAATAATGTTACAAACTTTGTTCAGCAGCGCGCAGAAGAGAATGCTAAAAAGCTTGGAAATTTTTCTAATCTTCATGAAGAATTTCAGATTGATAATACGGTCAGTCTTTTAGGTTATAAAGCTGTTCTTGCTGAACATAAAGCATCCGGACAAAGGATGTGTATTTTAGACTCCGGCAAAAAACCGCTTTTAACTCAAGATGATATTAAAAGTACTGATTTAGATAAAAAATTAGAAGAACTTGCAGCAAAGTTCAAGTATCAATCGATTTCTTTTAAAGAAATCAATGTAACATCAAGAGGTACAATGAAGGCTTATGGCAAAACTGTTCCTTATGCAAAGTTTGAAGCGAAATCGAACAAGTTTCCTATTTCTGATTTAGCGGGTATTGTTTCAAGTATGCAAACATCCGACGGTTCTGAAAAGTTAATAATTTCTGTTAGTGAAAGAAAAAAATATTCTCAATTGATTACCGATGAATTTTTCAAAGGAGTCCAAGAGGGATAGGGGTAAAAGTAAAATAATTAATTTGAAAAAAATTTTAGCATTTCAAGAATTTTTACAATGGACAATTGACTTATGGACAAGGAATTATTACAAAAACTTGCAAAAAGAATAAAGGAATTACGTAAATTACATAAATTTACGCAAGATGAGTTGTCTTTTCGCGCAAACATTCCTCGTTCAACATTAGGTAATATTGAAACTGCAAAAAATGATGTAGTATTTTCAAAAGTTAATCAACTAGCAAAGGCATTTGAGTTAACATTATCAGAATTTCTTAACTTTTAATCCGGTTTTCATGATAAAATCTCTGTATAACCCAAGGAGAAATCATGAGAAAGTTTTTAATATTATTAATTATGCTATTTTTTGCTATTCCGACTTTCGCGGTTGACAAGACTTCTGCTGAATATTTGTATAACAAAAAGCATTTTTCACCGATGAACCCGTTAGTTGAAAGTATTGCTCAAAAAGCAATCAAAAAGTCTTTGAAAAAAGAAACAGGTGCTAATTTTAAAGTTAATTTTGAAGGCTATACTCTTTCCAGTATGAAAGCCGGTGTGTTTAAACACCTTGAACTTACCGGTAAAAATATTACGATTGAAGGAGTTAACATTCCTTATCTTAAATTTAAAACTCTAAGTGATTATAACAGAATTGACTATACTGTTAATCCTATTGTTGTTCAGTCTGATATGACTTTCTATTATGAAATGCATTTATCTGAAAAATCTATTAATGATGCATTAAAAAGCAAAGAATACCGCAAGACTATTGAAAATGTTAACAAAAAAGCATATCCGTTGTTTATGCTGAATGATGTTAAGGCAAGAATTAAGAATAATAAAGTCTATATTATTATGGAATACAATTTCCCTATTAATCCTGTAGGAAAAAATAAAACATTTATGGTTTCTACTAATTTTAATGTAGTAAATGGTATTATCAAAGCTCGTGATATAGGTATTGATAAGGCTTATGGCAATTTGTCGCTTGAAAAAGTTACAAATCTGATAAATCTGCTTGACCCGTTGTCTTTCACTATAGATTTGGTTAACGTAAGAAAATGTAAAGGTAAAATAGAAAATGTTAAAATAGAGGATAACATTTTCCAAATTAATGGTAAAATGTTTGTAGAAGGGAGTAAATAGTGAATTTTTCTCAAAAATTAGGTCTTTTTATTCTGATATTAATTTCTGTGGCTTATGTTTACATATCTTTCTTTAACAAAGATTTTAAACTTCCTGAATACAGGCATGAAGAAAAACCTTCTGTTTACAACCCGCTTGAGGTTCCTGAACCTATTGATAACAATGAACAGCAAGAACAGGCGAAAACAAAGAATGTTAAAATATTTGTTCTTGATAAATCGGGAAATTTGCGCTCCGTAAACCGAACTTGTGATACAAATATTGAGAAATCTTGTTTCAAATATGCAATAAAGGAACTTGTAGCAGCGCCTTCTGCATGGGAAAAATCAAAGGGCTTCACTTCTGAAATTCCTTCAGGTACTAAAGTCTTATCAATCAGAGAAGCATCAGGTAATATTTTAATTGATTTGTCTTCTGATTTTGAAACAGGAGGCGGAGCTGAAAGCACTTATTACAGAGTAAAACAAGTTATTAAAACTGCAAATGCGAATACTTCTTCTCCGGTTTATTTATATATAAACGGCAAACAAGCAAATGTTATTGGCGGGGAGGGCATTATGTTGAAACAACCGTTAAATGAAAGGTCACTTGATGAGTGAAGCTGTAAATAAAGATTTAGATTATTATATGAATCTTGATTGGACTCTTATTGAAGGCACTGATTTGGACTTCAATGGAAATCCTTATCATTATATAGAAATCAAAGAAATTCCAAGTTTTGCTTTTTGTGCTAAGACCAGAGAAAAAGCACTTGAGAATTACAAAAAACAGCTTCGTCTTTCTCTTATGCTTATGTTAGAAGATGGTGACCATATTGTAGAACCGGGCGAAGAAACTGAAGATGATATTGATTGGGAAAGCATATGTCCGTAATAATTTCTCAAATGACTGCAGATGATATTGAAGATGTTGTAAAAATTGAAGAAGAAGCATATGGTGAACATCACTGGGCAAAATCTTCTTTCTACGATGAGATGTCAAATAATCTTGCAAAATATTATGTCGCGAAAACTCCGGACGGCGAGCTTGCAGGTTATGCCGGTACATGGCATATAATTGACGAGGGACATATTACTACAATTGCTGTAAAAAAATCCCATCAAAGAAAACATATTGGAGAAGCTATAATTATAAAAATATTAGAAGATTGCTACAAAGAAGGGATTAAATATCTAACACTGGAAGTTCGAGTCTCCAATTCTCCGGCAATTGCTCTGTATACTAAATATGGCTTTGAGTCGCTTGGCACAAGAAAAGGGTATTATCAGGATAATAATGAAGATGCCTTAATAATGTGGACTGAAAACATTTTTTACGATAAATTTAAAAGTAGATTTGAGAAACTAAAGAATGAGCAAACGTGTAGAGAAACAACTAAATAGTTTTAAATACAAAGGTGAACCAATTAAAATTACAATTGGTACACTTGTTTTGACATGCCTTTGTATCTTGTTTTTAATTGTTGCAACATTCACTCAGGTGACATTGACTCATCCTAATGTTTGGATGGAAGCGTTCTCGTCTTTGCAAGAAGGATTTGAACCGGCTCATGATTTAATTAGAACCTATAGATATATTCCTCAAATCCCGATGGTGTTTTTTATTATTGCACTTCTTGGAAGAAAATTCGGAGTATTATCAATACTCGGGTATATTGTTTTGGGTATGTTTTTCCCGATTTTTGCTCTGGGCGGCGGGATAAGTTATATTTTTGAATACGGGTTTGGGTATATTTTAGCTTTTATTCCTGTAATAATCCTTGTCGGCACACTCTTAAAAGTTAAAACAGACTTTTTTAGAATTCTTTTATGGGTAACAGTCGGAGTTTTAGCTATACATATTTTAGGGGTGCTTTATCTATTGTTTGTTTCCGTATTGCAGCATGCACCAATGGAGCTGGTTTCCAGCTGGATTTCTTCACAAAGCGGGGTGCAAATAGTCTATGACGTTATGTTTTCACTGCTTGCGGTGTATCTCGGTAGAGCAGCACGCCGATTTCTCTGGATAATTATGTGCTAGGATTTTCTAATTCTTTTCTGATATCTTCAACTGAAACATGTACAATTTCTGAATTATCATCTTTTTTAAGATAAACATCAACTATTCCTGCTTGTACAATAAATCGTTTACATAAAATACAGATGAAATTATGTCCGTAGATATACATTGAAGAGCCTGTGCATCGGTCTTGTCCGGCTTGAATAATAGCATTTTGTTCAGCATGGATTGAACGGCATGTTTCATAACAGGTTCCTGATGGAATATTGTTTTTAATTCTGTAGCATTCACCGCGTTCATAGCACGATTCAACTCCGGACGGGGTACCATTATAGCCTGTAGCTTTAATTTTTTTGTCTTGTCCGACAATAACAGCACCAACTTGTGCGCGCAAACAGTTTGAACGTGACGAACATGTTTTTGCTAAATCTAAAAAGTAATCATTCCAGCTTTTAATACTCATACACTTGTCCCTTTTTTCCATATTATAACCTAATCTTGACTTTTGAATAAATATCATTATGTAAATTATTGTAACGAAAAACAAAATCTCCCTAAAGTTTTTCAAAAAAATGTCGATAAAGAATATGTAAGCAGAAAGCAAGACTCAAAAATATACAGTTAGGAAAGGATAAAATATGCGTATCGAAAATGAAATGTTATCAAGATTTAACTCATCAGAAAAGTTGGAGACTGTAGAAAGGAGTATTGATTGTGAGTTAGATTTCTTCTTCGATAATGTAATGGATACAGTGGTGGAATTTTTCCAAGAAAGGGAGCTTACAAAAGTTTAAAAAATAACAAGACTCAAAAAAACATTTACCCAAATATGCCCGTCGAAAGTTTATTTTCGACGGGTTTTAGTATTTAATATTCCTTGTTTATGCTAAAATTAAAGAAAATAAATAATGAGGTTTAGACATGGAAGATTTAAGAGAAAAATATGAAGTAGTTATTGGTCTTGAGGTTCACGCTCAATTAAAGACCAAATCAAAGATTTTTGCGCCGGACTCAACTGAATTTGGTAATGAGCAAAATACGCAAATCAGCCCTATTACATTGGGTATGCCCGGGGTTTTGCCTGTATTGAATAAAGAATGTGTTAATATGGGTATCCTTTTAGGACTTGCACTTAATTGCAAAATTCCTTCAAGATGCAAGTTTGATAGAAAACAGTATTTTTATCCTGATCTTCCAAAAGGTTATCAAATTTCTCAATATGACGAGCCTATTTGTTTGAACGGTCATATAGATGTTAAAGGTAAAAGAATTGGTATCACACGTGCACACTTAGAAGAGGATGCGGGTAAACTTGTTCACGCCGGTGCAGCTGGTATTAATGGCTCAACTTATTCTCTTGTTGACTTAAACAGAGCTGGTACTCCGCTTCTTGAAATCGTATCTGAACCGGATATGCGTTCTTCAGAAGAAGCTCGTAACTATATGGAAGAACTTCGTAATATTGTTAGATATCTTGGTGTTTGTGACGGTAACCTTGAAGAAGGTTCTATGAGATGTGATGCTAATATTTCTATTATGCCAAAAGGTTCAAAAGAATTTGGTACAAGAGCAGAAATTAAGAACGTAAACAGTTTTTCAGCTTTACAAAGAGCAATTGAATATGAAATCGACCGTCAAATTGAAATTGTTGAAGAAGGCGGTAAAGTTGTTCAAGAAACTCGTTTGTGGGATGACAACTTAAGAGAAACCCGTTCTATGAGAGGCAAAGAAGATGCGCATGATTACAGATACTTCCCTGAACCGGATTTAATGCCTTTAGAGATTTCACGTGAATGGGTTGAAGAAATCAGAGCAAAAATGCCTGAACTTCCACAAGCTAAACGTGAAAGATATATGTCTTTAGGCTTAAGCGAGTATGATGCTACTGTTATCGTTGAACAAATGCCTTTAGCGTTGTTCTTTGATGAAGTATTGAGGTTAGGTGCTAATCCTAAGACTGCTGTAAACTTTATTATGGGTGAAATTGCAGCTTACTTAAAAGAAACTAAACTTGAAATTAATGAAACAAAATTAACTGCCGAAAATCTTGCAGAATTGATTACATTAATCGAAAAAGGCACGATTTCTAATAATATCGGTAAACAAATTCTTGTTGAAGATATGATTACAAACGGTGAAAAAGCTTCTGCAATTGTAGAAAAGAAAGGTTTGAGCCAAATTTCCGATACAGGAGCAATCAAAGAAATTGTTCAAAAAATCGTTGATGCGCACCCTACGGAAGTTGAATCATACAAGAACGGTAAAACAAATCTTCTCGGTTTCTTCGTCGGTCAGGTTATGAAAGAAACCAAAGGAAGAGCTAACCCTAAAACAGTTAACGAACTTGTTAGAGCAGTATTGGGATAGATAAAAAAGCGGAGAATATTCTCCGCTTTTTTCATTTTTATTTTTTATTTTCGACAAATTCTATATGGTAACCTAAAATATCAAGGATTTCTTGTACTTCTTCAAATTTTATCGTTTTTCTTCTTAGTTTATTTGTAATATTGTTAGGTAAAATTTTATAATTCTTTGTGCGTTCAATGTCTTCACACACTTTTTTTAAAGTGCTGGCTTTTTTGGCTATAATACTTTTTAATTCGCTTCTAACATCCATACTGGCTTTATTATAAATTATTATTTACAAAAATTTTTAAATGAATTATCATCAAACTAAAATACAATTAATGTGTCTATCAAGTGTGGGAATGTAAACTTTATAGGAGCTCAAGTATGAATTAATTTTTTTTAAGTTCTTCATTCATAAGCTTTAAAACCTTTAAAGCAAGAAGTAATTCTTGTTCAGATAGCTTTTCAATTTCATTAATTAAAAGGTCTTTAATTAATGTTTTATCATAATATTTGACATTTAATAATTCATTGGGTTCAATTTTCAATTGTTCTGCGATTTTTAAAAGGGTTGGTACGGAAGGATAGCCTTTACCATTTTCCCATTTACTTAAGTTTGACACTTCAATATTAACTTTATCACAAAACTCTTGTTGGGTTAAATTTAATGAATTTCTAATATTTTTTAATTTTTGCCCGAAGGCAATTTGATGTTCAACTATATTCATACTTAGATTGTAAATAAGGTGTTATATTATAAACAGAGTTAAAGAAGGAATATATTCATAAAAAGTTGTTTAATTAAATAAGCAATTATTTAAATAGAGGCTTGAATAAAATAGCTTGCTTCAAAAAGGCTTCTATGGCTTCTGGTGGTAAATCTGCATATATTTTATCCAGTTCGCCTCTTAACTTCATATTTCTATGTGTGGGGGTGGTATTGTAGTCAAAAAACTCAACATACTCTACATCAAGTTTATTGGCTAACAATTCTACTGTGGCAAAAGAGGGTGTTCTTTTACCTGCTTCAATCATCCCAATAGTTGTAGGATGTAAGTCGCATAATTCTGCCAAATATTGCTGTGTTATGTTTTTTTTCTTGCGAATTTCTTTCAACTTTTTTCCAAAGAGTACCGTTAAGTTCATATAATAAGAGTAACCCTATTATATGATTTTTTCTATCAACGAGAAAGTGTGGTTAATATGACTACTTGTCTATGTTTTATCATATGATAAACTTGTTAAAAGAAGTAATATATTTGTTGATTTATATTAATTTAAACAAGTAAAACATTAGTAATGGTATGGAGAAGCTACAACTGAATTATGGACAACAAAACCTGTTTTTTTATAGGAAGCAGACACACTCCCTATAGTATTAAAGAGCAACTAGCAAATGCTGTTGAGAAACATATAACAGAATACGGAGTCACAACTTTTACGGTCGGGCATTATGGCGCATTTGATAGCTTAGTGAAAGTAGTTTTATTAGAAGCAAAACAACGATATCCAAATATCAAATTATATCTACTTGCACCATATGCACTTAATCAGCAAAGAGAAGCGCCGGAAGGATTTGACGGAACTTATTATCCTGAAGGGCTTGAGACAGTACCAAAGAGGTATGCTATAGTACAAGCGAACCAGAATATGATACAAGAAAGCGGTTATTTAATATCCTATTGCCCTGGTGTTGGTAACTCCAGAAAAGTTACCGAGCTTGCTCAAAAACGAGAAAAGAAAGGATTAATTAAAGTTACTCTTTTATAAACTTGCATTTAATATACTCTTAACTTCTTCAAACACACCCGACCAGTCGCCTTGCTTATGTTGCCTTAAAAGCTTAAGACTATCATACCAGTCGCATTTTGATAAATCATCATGCCATCTCCAGTTAACTTCCCAAGGAAGAAGCACGATACAAGGTTTGCCGAGTGCACCGGCAAGGTGGGCAAGTGAAGTATCATTACAGATAACCAAATCAAGGTTTTCTAATGCTGCTGCTGTTTGACCAAAGTCAATTAATTCTGCTCCAATATCTGTAATATCATATTTTTCAAGCTTTTTGAGTTCTTCAGAGCCTTCAAAAGTCTGGAATGAATAAAATTTTGTTCCTTCAACTTCAATCAAAGGAATAAAGGCTTCTGTCGGGATTACCCTATCAGTGTCATAATAAGTATTACCTTGCCATTTGATACCAATTTTTAACTTATCATTATTAAAATACTTTTCTTTATATTCTTGAGTTAATTTTTCATTTGCTCTCAAATAACCTTCTGACGCTTCAAAAATCTCATTATCTTTTAATCCTAAAAGATAAGGTAAGCTCAAGAGCGGAGCGTGTACATCAAAATCTAAATCACGTTCGGGAATAAATCCTTCAATTAATTCATCAACACCCAGTCCGCTTTCTTCAAATAATGGGATAAGCGGTTTTTGCGGGTAGAATATAATCTTTTTACAGCGTTTTTTTAGAAGCGGTAAATAGCGTGCAAACATAATTACATCACCATATCCGGCTTCATAGTATACAAAAATTGTTTTATCTTTGATGTTTTCACCTTGCCATAATTTTTCACGTGCAGCAAGGTTTGGATAAGTTTTGTTTTGTAAAGCAATTGCTGTTTCTTTGCAAAGACGTGTTTCAAAGTATTTTAAACCTTTGTTGTATTCTTTTGCGCGCATTAAAGCTATTGAAAGAAAGTATTCTGTATCTCTATCATCAGGTTTTAATTTCTTACAAATTTTAAGTGCTGAAACTGCATTTTTACATTGAGCTTCCACGCTGTAAACATGTGCTAAATTAAACCATGCCTGATAAGAAGCCGGGTTAATTTTTAACGCTCTATCATAAAACTCTATTGATTTTAGGTTTTTCTTTAAGTTTTTGTAGGCTAAAGCAAGATTAAACATCAGCGAAAAACTTTTCGGATAGTTTTTAAGAACAGTTTGTTCATATTCAACTATTTTTTGAAATGCCTCTGCTCGTATACATGCCTGAAACAAGGTTTCATAAAAGTATTCACAGGGATTTATATTTATAGCTTTTTCAACCCAATCAATTGCCGTTTTAACATCACCTTGCTGAAGTTTAAGTACTCCCATAAGGTTATATACTTCTGCATTCTCGCAATCAAGCTTGAGCGCTTCATTATAAGCGTTTTCAGCATCATCCAAACGACCGTCCTGATGGTTTTTAAACCCTATATTAATAATTTCATTTAAAGTAGGCATAAAAACATAATACAAGAAAACTTTCTCTGTTTCCTCATATAAAAAAAGGAAAGACTTGTATTATACAAGTCTTTTTTTAACCCAAAATCTCCTACCCAAAATTTATTAAAACTCCTTAAAAATTAAGTAATAATTTGTGATAATTTTTCTATCTTTTATTGATTTGTGACTCTCCCCAAGTCTAGTAGCCATCACTCCTTTCAGGTTATGTATACATCATAATATTTCCATCTTTTTAATCAAGTAAACAATTTAATAAAAATATTTACAATTGACCATGCTTCCCATGCCTAGAAGAAAAAATTAGAATTTACAAATCTTTACTCCAAAAAATAATAAATAACTATTGACATTTGTGTTTTAAAAGCAATGCTATTATTGATAGGAACATGGCTTGTTTTTTTTGAAAAATAAGTTATCATGAGGGTAGAAAATCTTCCAATCGGGTAAATTAAATTATCCTAATCAGCAATTTACAAATCCGGAGACAGAAGTATGTCTTTCGATTTTGGGAATAATAATATCAATCAATTTAAGACTCAAGCTGCATACAAGGATGGCGGCGGCATGGGCGGCGGCGGCATGTATATGAAGCAGAATAAAAAAAGAAAAGACCAGCCTGAAGAAGACATGTTCGAGTTTAAAGATGATAAAGAAAATAATGAGATTATTTTTGAATCAGAAATCAACGAAAAAGATATCCCTAAAGATACCCTTTTTAATCAGTTTGTAAACTGGTTTAGATTGCAGAATTAAAATTACGGCGCTGTTCAAGCTGTTTTTGTATGCAGACTTGAGAAATAAAATCCCGGTCTAAATTTGAAATGCCTGTATAAGTGAATGATAACTTATAGCCGTCTTCAAATTTTTCGCTTCTTACATATTTAATTCTTGCTGCAATTTTAATATCATTAAAAGCAATTTCAATTTCTGATTCCTCATTTGATATTTCATGTACAGGCATGAATATGCTTACTCCGTTTGCAGAAATATCGCATGTATGTGTTGTAAATTCTTTTATTTTATCTTCTGATGTAATCGAGTAAACACAGTTGTATTTTGCAGGAACCCTAAAATATTCTCTATTTTGCTGGTACTCCAGCCCTTGTGGTGTTTCAAGTGCAAAGAAAATATATGGCTCTGCATAATCAATTGATTTAAGATTTGTTTTTGTTCTATATAGTCCATCATTACAAACAATGCTTAAGGTTGTTTCTTGAGGGGTTTCTATTTGTATTAAATTTTCAAATTTTGCACATGCAACTATTTCTCTTTCATTAACTGATTTTATTGCAGCTCTTGTGGTACAAGGATTTCCAGAGAAATCTTTATACAAAATTTTTATATATTTAATATCTTCTAAGTTTAAATTAAATTTCATATCCAAGCCCTCTTATATAATTTATTTTACCATATTGAGAAAAACCTATCAATGGGGTATGATTATTTTATGCAAGGAATAATTTTTGATTTTAACGGAACTTTATATTGGGACTCTAAATTACATTACGAGGCTTGGAGAGAATTTTCAAAAATTCTTAGAGGAACTGAATTTTCTGATGAGGAAATGCGCGACAAAATGTTCGGGCATACAAACGAAGATATTATTGAGTATGCAATAGGTAAAAAACCTTCCAAAGAAATGGTTGAAAAATACGCATATGAAAAAGAATCTCTTTATAGAAAGCGTTGTCTTTCAGACCCAAAAAATTTCAAACTTGCTCCCGGAGCAGAAGAGTTTTTGGATTTTCTAAAAGAAAACAATATTCCCAGAACAATTGCGACTATGTCTGAGCGGGACAATGTTGAATTTTATATTAAAGAGTTTCATCTTGAAAACTGGTTTGATATTGATAAAATTGTATATTCTGATGGTACAATCCCCGGTAAACCGGCTCCTGATATTTTTATGATTGCAGCAGAGAAAATCGGATTAAATCCAAAAGATTGTGTTGTTGTAGAAGATGCTATTGCGGGAATAAATTCAGCAAAAAGTGCCGGCATTGGTAAAATTATTGCAATTGCTTCTCTTGAACCAATCGGGTTTTATGAGAAAATTGATGGTTTAGATGGGATTATTAAAAACTTTGATGAATTTGATAGAACAATGTTTAAAATAAAAAGCGGAGTTTAAACTCCGCTTTTTCATTATATAAATCTTTTTGCTAAATTTTCAAAGAATGCTCTTCGTTTTTCTCGAAACAATGATTTATTTGGCGATATTTTTGTAATATTTCTCATGTTTTCTTCATACATTATATCCATAAGCATGTCTGCTTTGGCATTAGGTTTATCGACACTTTCTCTTATTTTTTGCAATTCTCCATTGTCTAAGAATTTAGCACCACAGCTGTTGCAAACATCAATTTGAACTTCTCCGTTAGCAGCACCCATTTTTGTCATTGGAATACCGCAAACAGAGCATATACGAATTTCTTTGTCTTCAGTCGGTTCAAAATGTTTACCTTCAATAGCATTCAAAATTTCATCAATTTTTTCATTTGAGTCATTAAATTTTTCTAATTCTCTATTATCAAAATAAATCCCGCCGCATCCTTCAAGACAAATATCAATATTTACACCGGCTTCTTCCATGTAAAGTTTTGTCATTTGTTTTCCACATGCCGGACAATCCAGGTTAAATTTATTATCAGCCATTCTTCTCTCCTAATTACTAAGTACTAAATCACCATTCTTTTTAATATGTTCAATCAGACCACCATCATTGAGTAATCTTATCATAACATCAGGCAATGGTTCAATAGCTGTAATGGTTCCTTTGGTTAAGTTTTTGAGCGTACCGCCCTTGATGTCTAGTTCTAACTCATCTCCGGCATCTATTCCATCCGTGTCGCATTCAATTGCCAAAAGTCCGATATTAATTGCGTTACGATAAAAAATTCTAGCAAAAGATTTTGCAATAACAGCGCCAACTCCGGCAATTTTAATAATCTGCGGTGCATGTTCACGTGATGAACCTAAACCAAAATTGTTACCTGCAACAACAAAGTCGCCTTTTTTCATTGTTTTGGCAAAATTTTCATCAGCATCTTCAAGAACGTGTTTTGCAAATTCCTGTAAATCAGAACGTAAGTGAAATAACCGACCTGGTGCTATATGGTCTGTTGAAATGTTATCTCCGAATTTAAAAGCTTGTCCTCTCATTTTTTCAACCTTTGGGCGGAGCACATCCCGCTTAACTATTAACTAAACTTGCCCTTCCAAGTGCTCCTTTGGAACGAACTACCAGCCGGTTTTATGCTGGTTGGCACTAGCTTCTTAACTGTACAGGCATAACCAAATAAATATAATCTTCATCTGAACATGGTGCAAATACTGTTGCAGATAATGGTGTATTTAATTGAACAGTGATTTCATCTGATTCAACAATCTTTAAGAACTCAAGTACAAATTTGTAGTTGAATGCAATAGCAAGAGGTTCGCCCATATATTTTGCTTCTATTTCGTCTTGAGAATTACCAGCTTCCGGAGAGTCTCCTGATAATTTTAATGTGTTATCAATAAACTCAAATTTTACAATACTGTTTTTTTCGTTAACCATAACTGCAACTCTTTCAAGAGCAGAAATTAAATCATTTTTATTAACTTTTGCTTCTTTTGGAAAAGTTTGTGGAATTAGCTGGTTATATTTAGGGAATTGTCCTTGCATAAGACGTGTAATCATTTTTGTTTTATCAATAGTGATTACAATTTTCTTAACTTCTTTGCATATTTTTATGTTTTCAGAGTCTGTTAAAACAGAAATTTTTGAAAGTTCTGCAAGAACTTTTGAAGAAATCAACATTTCAAAAACTTTTTCACTATCAACAGAATTATTTTTAACAACTTCTCTTACACGAGCTAGTCTGTTACCATCTGTTGCAGCCATTTCTAAAATATTTTTGTTAACTTCACATACAACACCTGAAAGAAGGTTGTTTGTTTCATATCCAGCAGCAGCTGAAACAACTTGACGGATAGCTTTTGTGAAAGGTTTTGTTTCAATTTCGATTGAGTCTTCTTCTGATATATTTTCTTCAACTTGAGGAAACTCGTTTGCAGAAATACCTATAATATCAAATTTTGAGTTTTTACAGGTAATTGTTGCAACAGAACCGTTAAGTTCAATTTTAATAAGTTCATCTTGTAATCTTGAAATAATTTCACCGA
This sequence comes from uncultured Vampirovibrio sp., assembly GCA_910579975.1. Lineage (GTDB taxonomy): Bacteria > Cyanobacteriota > Vampirovibrionia > Gastranaerophilales > Gastranaerophilaceae > CAG-196. The sequence continues at coordinate 36,747 of CAJTWU010000011.1, read as the reverse complement.
GTTTTTTAGCAGGAAGTGTTATTTTTCCTTCTTCTTCAACATTTGCTTCAATTAAAGTTGTAATTGATAAGTCAAAATCTGTTGCAGTTAATTTAATTTGGTTTAAACCTACTGTTTCAATCAAAACATTAGCAAGAACAGGCTGCAATCCTTTAACAACTGTAGCTCTTTCGACAATTCTAATACCGTTTAATAAATCTTCTTTTCCGGCAACAAATTTCATATCCCACACCCCTCAATGTCTAAAGTACTACAATATTCTAGTACAAATATGTTGTAATTACAAGTATCCTCCTTCTCGCTTATTCCATTATTTCAGTTTTAAATATAAAATAGACTTATGACTAATCTTTTGGAAATAAAAAATCTTAACTTGTTTTTTCGAGGAGAGGAAGAAAATTATCAGGCTCTGTATGATATAAACATTTGTTTTGAAAAAGGCAAAATTCATGCAGTTGTAGGTGAGTCCGGGTGCGGCAAGACAATGACCGCAATGTCTGTTATGCGGCTTTTGCCTAAAACTGCTTTTATTCAAAGCGGAGAAGTTATTTTTAAAGGAGAAAATCTTTTAAATTACAAAGAAAAACAAATGAGAGAACTTCGTGGGAATAAGATTGCTTTAATTCCACAAGACCCTATGACCTCTCTAAATCCTTTGTATACAATAGGCAACCAATTGATTGAGTCCATTAAAGCCCATTCAAATGTAACAACCAGACAAGCAATGAGAAAAGCGCGTGAGGTTATGGATTTAGTTAAAATTCCTGAGGCTGAAAAGAAATTTAATTTTTATCCCCATGAATTTTCAGGCGGGATGAAACAGCGTATAATTATCGCAATGGCTCTTGCTACAAATGCAGAATTAATTATTGCAGATGAACCTACAACGGCTTTGGATGTGACTATACAAAAGCAGATTATGGATTTGATTGCGGATATAAAACAAGAGTTTAATACAACAGTTTTATTAATTTCTCATGATTTAGCGCTTGTGAGTAATTACACGGATACAGTTACTGTTATGTATTCAGGACATGTGGTAGAACAAGCCAATGCTTATGAATTTTTCAAAAATCCTAAACATCCATATTCAATTGCGCTTTTAAGTTCTCTACCGTCAGCCAATCCGGCGCAAAAACTCAAAACAATTGCGGGAGCGCCGCCATCTATTCAGGAAAAAATCAGCGGATGTAAGTTTCATCCCAGATGTGAGTTTGCAAAACCCGGCTGTTGTGATATTAAAAACCCTGTTTTAGAGCAAAAAGCTCCAAACCATTGTTCTGCTTGTTTGCGGTTTTAAATCTTTTTTGTGATATACTTACTTTAAAGAGGTAAGTAATTATGAAAGACATGTTAGATAAAATTATTCAGATTGAACAACGCTACATTGAACTTGGCGAAACTCTTTCTGATCCAGCCGTAATTCAGGATTATAACAAGTTTAGAGATTTGTCTAAGCAAAGAAAATCAATGGAAGAAACTGTTGAACTTTATTATGCCTGGAAAAAAGCAACAGATGCTATTGAAGAAGCTAAACAAATGATTTTTGAAGAAAAAGATGAGGAAATGAGATCTTTTCTTAAAATAGAAATGGAAGAAAACGAAGCAAAACTTCCTGAATACGAAGAAAGAATGAAAGTTCTTCTTCTTCCTCGTGACCCGATGGATGATAAAGATATTATGCTGGAAATCCGCGGAGGTGCCGGCGGAGACGAAGCAAACATTTTTGCCGGTGATTTGATGAGAATGTATATCAGATATGCTGATAAAATGGGATGGCAAACTCAAGTTTTGTCTAAAACAGAGTGTGAAGCCGGCGGTGTAAGTGAAGTAATTATTTCAATGAAAGGCGACAGTATCTATTCTCGTCTTAAATACGAATCAGGAGTTCATCGTGTACAAAGAGTGCCGGCTACAGAATCTCAAGGCAGAGTACATACTTCAACTGCAACGGTGGCTGTTATGCCTGAAGTAGATGATGTTGAAGTTGAACTCAATATGAATGATATCGAAATTACTACAGCCCGCTCCGGTGGTGCCGGCGGACAAAACGTAAACAAAGTTGAAACCGCAGCACGTGTTTTCCACAAACCAACCGGTATTATGATTTTCTGTACAGAAGAACGCTCACAGTTGCAAAACAAAGAACGTGCGCTTCAAATTTTGAAAGCAAAACTTTATGATATGGAAGTTCAAAAACAAATGCAGGAAATCACCGACCTTCGCCGTTCGCAGGTTGGTACGGGAGATAGAAGTGAACGTATCAGAACATATAACTTCCCGCAAGGTCGTTTAACCGACCATAGAATTGGTCAAAACTTAAATGTTTGGACTGTTATTGATGGTGAGTTAGACGATTTGATTAACTTATTGGTTGAGTATGACCAGAAATTGAAGTTAGAAAAGTTGGCAGAAGTTGGATAGAAAATGCGTTGGCTGCGGGGAGCTGAAACCTCGTGAGAGTATGATAAAGATAACTAAAGAGTCTCAAACGGGCAAGTTGGTTTTGAATCCTGATTCCAAAACATTTGGCAGATCAGCATATCTTTGTTATAATCAAAGTTGTATAGATAAGGCATTAAAAAAAAATAAATTAAACAGGGTGCTAAAGACATCCGAAGATTTGAAAGGACTATTAATTAATGGACAGTTTAAGAGTTAGTGAATTAGCAAAAGAGCTTAATATGACAAGCAAAGAAGTCATAGAAAAGTTCGCAGAAATCTCGATAGCAGTAAAATCGCACTCGAACACTGTTATGCCTGATCAAATACGTAAGCTAAAAGAACACTTAGGCTTAGCGCCAAAGAAAACTTCGGCTAAAAAAGCGTTCATTGTTAAAAAAGCTAAAACAAATGAAGAACCGGAAGTTGTTAAACAAGAACCTAAAAAGGAAGCTCCAAGAGTTGAACGTATTGAAAGAGTAAAAAGGGTTGAAAAAGCTCCTAAAATAGAAGTTGTTGAAAAACCTGAACCAAAAGTTGAAGAAACTCCGGTTGTTAAAAAAGCTGAAAAACCTGTTGTTCGTGTTGAAAGAACAAAGATTGAATACCCTAAAAATCAGTCAAGAATTGAAATTGTAAGAAGAGCTCCTCAAAAACCTGTTCAAAAAGATGGTGATAAAAAACCTGAACGTGGAGAAAGAAAACCTTTCAATAAACAACAAGGCGGAGAAAAGAAGCTTGTAGAAAGACGTATTATTCCTCAAGAAATCTATGAAGGAAAAGGCCCGTCTAAAAAGAAAGTTGATAACAAAAAGAAAGAAAAAGATTTTAATTCTAAAAAAGAAGATCAAGAGATGATTTCTCTTGAAAAAGCTGCTGCTCAAAAGCACAAAAAGCGTTCACAAAAGGAAGAAGCAAAAGAAGCTGTTACTCAAATTGTAGTTAACCAGCCAATGACTATTCAAGAATTAGCTGATAAAATTCAAAAAACTCCGGCTGAAATAGTTAGATTTCTTATGTTTCAAGGTGTTATGGCAACTGTTAACCAATTAATTGATGTTGAAACAATCAAAAAAGTTTGTGAAGAATACGAACTTGAAGTGCTTGAGGAAGACATTGAAGCATTTATGGAAGAAGAGTTGGAAAAAGAACAAAAACAAAAAGCTCTTACAGAAGTTGATAAAAAGTTACTCAAAAAGCGTGCTCCTGTTGTTTCAATTATGGGTCACGTTGACCACGGTAAAACAACATTGTTAGATAGTATTCGTGCTTCTAAACACAAAATTGTTGCGACTGAAGTCGGAGGTATTACACAATCAATCGGTGCTTATACTGTTTATTTAGACAACAAACAGGAAAGAAAAATAGTTTTTGTTGATACTCCAGGTCACGAAGCTTTTACAGAAATGCGTGCACGCGGTGCTAAAGCTACAGATATTGCTATTCTTGTTGTTGCAGCAGATGACGGTATAATGCCTCAAACAATTGAAGCAATTAACCATGCAAAAGCAGCAGAAGTTCCTATTATTGTTGCTGTTAACAAAATTGATAAGCCTGGTGCTGACCCTGATAGAATTTTACAACAGCTAACAGAACACGGACTTGTACCTGAAGCTTGGGGTGGTGATACAATTACAGTTAAAGTTTCAGCGCTTCAAGGTCAAGGTATTGATGAACTTCTTGAATATATTTTACTTGTTGCAGAAGTTCAAGATTTGAAAGCTAATCCTAAAGCAGAAGCTTCAGGGGTTGTTATTGAAGCAAATTTGGATAAAGGTAAAGGTCCTGTTGCAACACTTCTTGTACAAAATGGTACACTAAGAACTGGTAATTGTATTGTTGTTGGAACAGCTTGCGGTCGTGTAAGAGCATTGCTTTCAGATTCAGGTGAAAGAATACAAAAAGCAGAACCTTCAACACCTGTTGAGATTTTAGGTTTAACTGAAGTTCCTAATGCGGGTGATTATTTCGAAGTTGTTCAAAACGAAAAAGAAATGAAAGCTATTATTGATAAACGTAAAGAACGTGAACGCAACAAGCGTCTTGATGCTATGCTTCCTGCACATATGAGACGTGAGTCTGGTTCAGCTGAAGACGGTGCAACTCAATTGAACCTGATTATTAAGGCTAATACAAATGGTTCAGCAGAAGCCGTTGCTCAAGCTATTGCTCAATTTGAGTCTGATGAAATTGTTACAAAAATTATTCACGTCGGCGTTGGTGATATTTCAGAAGCAGACGTTATGTTAGCTTCAGCTTCAAATGCTTTAATTCTAGGATTTACCGTAAAAGAAGATTCTAACGCTCTTGCAATTGCAGAACGTGAAGGTGTAACAATTAAAAAATATGATATTATCTACCAAATCTTAGAAGATATTGAAAAGACCATGATTTCGCTTCTTTCTCCGGAAGTTAAAGAGGTTGTAACCGGTCAAGTTGAAATACGTCAAATCTTTACTATTGGTAAAACAGTTAAAATTGCGGGCTGCTATGTTACAGAGGGTAAGATTAACAGAAACGATACTGCAACAATTTACCGCGATGGAAAAGAAGTATTCAAAGGCTCTGTTGACCAACTTAAACGCTTCAAAGATGATGTCAAAGAAGTCGCTCAAGGTTTTGAATGCGGTATTTCGTTTGTTAAGTTTAATGATATTAAAGAAGGAGATATTGTTAAATTTGTAACAACAAAAGAAGTTGACCGTACAGAACTTGTTTAGTGCTGTGCATGTAGATAAAGGTTGGACGAAATTTCACAATAATATCGGATTGGAATAGTAGTTACAGGTCGTTCTAAAAATATAACTCGGGCTTCAAAGAGTGGTGGTACACTCTCTGAATTTTAACTCCCGTGTTAGTTCGTTAAATTAGAACTAGCGTTATGGTGATTAATAATAGCGCTAGTTCTTTATACTTGCATTGTTGCAATACAACTAACTGCACTTGAAGAAGTGCAAAAACATACACGTCAATTGAATGAACACATAACAGATTTAAGTTTTTCTATCTAATTATGCCAAATCCTAAAAGAAATACACATATAATAAACACTGTTGCAATAATTGCAGTTAGTTTATTCAATCCTTTTTCAGCGCTCTTTTGAGATGAGAACATCTGGGCTGCGTTTCCAATCCCCGCGATGCCGTCGCCTTTTGGTGAGTGCATTAGAATAAGTACAATTAGTAATAACGCCGATACGACTAAAATAGTCCAAACTAGTGTAAGCATTTTTTATTTTCCTTCTGATTTTTTAATAAAATGAGCTCGTTTTGAGTTTAATTTAATATTGTCGAAAGTATAGAGTCGAGCCGGTCTTTTAGATGTTGATTTTGAAAACTCGTTCAACTCTCTAAGTCCTTCGGTGGTGATAACTTTTTTCCTGAAATTACGTTTATCAAGGCTTTTTTCCATAATCATTTCATAAGCTTTTTGCATTTCAGTAAGTGTGAATTTTTCGTTTAATAATTGGTATGCAACAGGGCACATTTCAAGACGTTCGCGTGTACGTTTCAGAGAGTATTGAATAATCTCTTTGTGGTCGAATGCTAGCGGCGGCAAGTCAAATACTTTGTGCCATGCCAAATCTTCTGTTGTAATAACATCAAAGTCTTCTGCTCTTATTAAAGCAAAATATGCTACTGTTATTACCCTTGAAATCGGGTGACGAAGAGGATCGCCAAAAGTGTAAAGCTGTTCAAGATAAATGTTATCTACGTTTGTTTTTTCTTTAAGAACTCGCATTGCAGCTTCATCAAGGTTTTCAGACATTCTAACATATCCGCCGGGAATTGCCCATTTGTCTTTAAAAGGTTCATTGTTACGTTTAACCAAAAGAGCTTGCAGAGCATTGTTTTTGATAGTTAAAATAACAATGTCGACTGTAATCTCGTGTGTTTTAATTTCATTAAACATAATCCACCTCAAGATTATTGTATTATAAACTTGTTAAAAATGGAAGAGGCTCTACTTTCCTACTCCTTCGGGAATTTCAGAGCAGGCGCAATGGATACCGCCTTGATATCCTGTAAGCATTGTTTTTGATATAAAATGGTTATCACCATCTATAAAATAAATGTGTTCAGGGTCTATATATTCAGAGATTGATTTAATAAATTCTTCTTCAAAACTAAATCCGATTATCTGTGATAGTTCAGGAGTTAAGCCTAAAAGTTCGTTGATGTTAGATTTGTTTGTAATATAAACAAGGTCTCCAAATCTGTTTGGTAGTGCATTTGCGTTTATAAAATTACAATACTGTTTTAAGAAATCATCTTCTATTGAATTTGTATCGGTTTCATAAACTCTTCCGGGAACTCTTATAACTTCAAAACCATTGTTCTCTAAAATTTCTTCAATTTCATCTGCTTGGGCGCGTTTATTCATCAAAATACTTGTTTCAAATAATTTGATAAAATTATGCATTTTATTGTATATTTCTGTGTTATAGAAATCTTGTTTCAGCTTGTTCAGTCCTTTGTATAAAATATCAACGCTCATCTCATCATCGGCAAGCAAAACTCTTTTGTTATCAAGAGGGCGTATAAATAAATCTAAATGATAATCCATTTGTGGCAAAATGATTACTTTGTTTGTTCCATACATTGCTTGAATATCTTCTTCATCATATTTTTCCAGCTCGTTTTCTCCAACAAAAGCTGTTTCTTGTTTATTATCTTTTACAATAAAAATATTGCCGCCCGAAATATGTGCCTTTTGACATAATTTATCTAATTCGTCTTTTCTGCTTATAAAAAATGCCCTGGTATCTTCAGGATTTTCTCTTGCAATATCAGCAAACATCCCAAATAAATCCTGATTAATTTGTCTAAAACGTGGTGTTTCACGGGTACATTTTTCTGTAATATCAAATTTAAGTTTAAAGAATTTGAGGATTGAACTTGTGGTATCGCTTGTTTTTAATGTTAATAGTTTATCTTTAACAATTGTCCAGTAATCTTGCGCCCAGAGGCTTCCTCTTTTAGAATATGGAGGAACAATTTCATCACATTTATTTTTAAGCAGTCCGCCAAAAGGAGAGTATATTTTAAAGCCTTCTTTTTGTCCGATTTTGTACATTTCATCAGCTATGCCATAACAATTAGAGCTCATAAGAAACCCTTTGAGCGGTCTTGCATCATAGCCTTTGAATGTTGGTTGTATATTCATACTTAATATAAAACGCGTAAAAATTAATTTTGCTAAGCAAGATATTTTTGTAAAGTTACTTTATCAAAAACTTCTACGCTATCACGTGAATGAATAAATACAAGACAGGAAATTAATGATTTGAAAGTCTGGAAATCATCAAAAGCAAGTTTTTGTCTTAAATCAGTCATATTGTTTGCCATAAATTCAGTTATTACGGTTTTATCGTTGTAATAAAGTTCTGATAAAAATTCAAAAGCTTCACGGGTTTTAATTCCTTCAAGATAAATAACATCAGGTGACTGAAATTCAACATATCTCAAGGCTTTGTCCATATTAAAACCGATGTTTTCGTTCAATTCACACTGGTTTATGTGAGATAATTCGTATTTTGCGATTGACTCAATTGTCATTATATTTTTGTTGAGTTCGGTTGTTTCCATTAATAATGAATAAATAATATGGGTTTTACCGCTTAAAGGAGAACCGCAAACAAGGATTATTCCAGCATTTTCTACAGCGTTTAATAATATTGAGCGTTGTTTTTCATCAGGAATTATTTGTTCCAATTTTGTCGGCGGTTTATAAATTTTTAATGAAATTCTTTCTCCCATAATTGTTGGAAATGATGAAACCGATGCAATGAGCATTGTATCTTCAACTTTAAAACAGAGTTTGCCTAATTGTGGAATTTCACATACAGAAGGATCAAGATTTGATAGAATTTTTAGTTTAGATACAAAAGCTGAATTAAGAATTGAAGGAATAATTCCTTTGTCTAAAACTTCGCCATGCAGCTTAAACACTACTTTTAAGCCTTCTTCTACCTGTTCGAAATTGAGTTCATGGATATCTTCAATAATTGCTTGTTTTAAAATAGCTCTTATAACTTTTTGGATATGTTCTTCTCCGGAGTCTTCCTTGTGAAGTTCTTCTGTCCAGTCAAATTCTTCAGCGTTTGTTGATAAGGTAATGTTATCAACAGTATCTGCAACTTTATAATATTCATCGATTTTTTTGGTAATACTGATTTCTGAGGCAATAACAGGTTCAATCGAGCATTCTGCTGTTTCAATAATCTTGTCTATAGCAAATAAATCCAACGGGTCTGCCATTGCAACAGTTAAAACATCTTCAATTTTAAATAATGGAATAATTCTGTATCTTCTTGCATCAGCAAAGGTTATGAAATTGAAGCATTTAGGGTCCGGAGAGTAGTCTTCCAAATTAACATAAGGAATGTGAAGTTTTGATTCCAAAAACTTCAACAAAGTTTCTTCACCTAAAATTCCTGAATTAATTAGTGCTTGCCCGATATTGATATTTTGAACATTAGCAAGCTCTTCTGCTTTTTCTAATGTTTCGTATTCAACAATACCGTCACGAACCAACTCATATTTAAGTTTTTCCAAAGTTTTATTATTGACTACATCCATTATTAATCTTCCTTAAGGTACTCCTCTACCTTCTTAACAATAACATCTAACTCGAACGGTTTGGTAATATATTCGTTTACTCCGGTTTCTTCACCGATTGCTTTATCTTCAAGCTGTGAGCGTGCTGTGACCATTATGATTGGAATATCTTTATACTTGTTATCGTATTTTAAAAGACGACTAATTTTATAGCCGTTGATTTTTGGCATCATAACATCAAGTATAATCAAATCCGGCATGATTTCTTTTGCAAGTCTTAATCCATCTTCACCATTAAAGGCTGTATAGCACACAAAACCTGATACTTCGAGTACAAATTTCAGGCTTTCAACGATATCCTGTTCATCATCTACTATAAGAATCTTTTTCATGTACATCCCCTTCAATCTCGTATGAATACATTATATCACATTTCCCGTAAACATTCTCTTTTTGCCCGGTAATTGTATCGATTTTCTTTTTCAAAAACTCACAAGCCGGCTTGTCACCGTCTAATATAACCATAGAAAGAGTCGTCATCTCGCCTTCTTTTTCAATAAGTGAATTTGATAAATAAGTTTTGTTAAGAAGATTTTCTTCTTTCATAAGGCTTTCTATTATAGAGTTTGTTGATTTAATGTTAATAAGTGCTGCTGTTCCACCGTTTGAGCGGGCTTTTTGGATAATCTGTTTTTTAATCATATTAAAATTGCTTTTGTCATTAGCTATTGGGATAACAAAATAGAACCTTGAACCCTTGTTGAGTTCAGAATCACACCATATAGCACCATTGTGGGACTCCATCAATTGTCTTGCGATAGGAAGCCCTAAACCTGAACCGCCGACTTGACGGGAAAGCGAGTTTTCAATTTGAGCGAATTTGTCAAATACGTGGTTTAAATCTTTGCGTTCAATACCAATACCCTGGTCTTCGACACAAACCTGAAGATAGTTGCCTTGAAGTTTTTTAATATCTTCTTCAAAGCAATGGTCATACTGGAGTTCTCTTGCATTAACAACTTTTGAAGTAATTTCAATAATGCCGGCAGAAGGTGAAAATTTTATTGCATTTGAAACAAGGTTGGTTAAAACTTGTTCCAGTCGGTTAGAGTCGGCATAGATTTCAGGGGAGTCTGTTGATGGTGAGAATTTTAAAGTTAAGTCTTTTTCTTTTGCAACAACAGTAAGATTATTTTTTACGTATTCAATTACAGGTTCAATATGTGTGAGTTCAAATTTGAAATCCATTTTGCCGGCTTCGATTTTGGAAATATCAAGCAAGTCATTAATAATACCTGAAAGCCTTATGGCATTTCTTTTGCCCATAGATACAAATTTTTCAATGTTTTCGGTCATATCACCGGCTTTGCCGCTTAGAATAATATCCATTGCGTTTTTGATTGCAGTTAAAGGGGTTCTTAGCTCGTGAGAAACGATTGAAATAAATTCTGATTTTAGTCTTTCAAGTTTTTGTAATTTTCTGTTAGTTGTTTTAAGCTCTTGTGTGAAAGAGGCACTTTGAAGCGGGATTGTAACTTGCTGAACCAGTGTTTGAAAACATGTTGCATCTTCTGTTGTAAACTGTTTTTCACGATAAATCTCTGTAAAACCGAAAAACTCATCATTAGAAGTAATCGGTGCAAAAAGATTATCGTATCTTAGAACAGAAAAATCGTATTCTTTAACATTATGTTTAATATTTTTTTCGATTTTGAGGTTACCGATTTTGATATCAAAAGGCGGGTCTGAAAGAAGTGACTTGTAACTCAAAATGGCTCTAAGTTTAAGAGCTTCAAGCAGTCTATCTGAAATTTTATACAGTGAATTTATGATTAAAACAGGTTCACGCTCTGAGCGAAACATAAGGGTACATGCAAGTTCAAAATTTAAAGATTTTTCAATACCCTCGACCATAATTTTGAGAAGTTTGTCTTTGTCTAGTGTTCCTGCAAGCTGTGAACTTGTGTTGTATAAAACATTCAGTTGATAAAGGCTTCTTGCAAGTTCTTGGTTGGCTTTTGTCATTTTCATTAATGACTGTCTGGTTTGCATACTCGCTTCAATTGTTGCGGCAAGAAGTTTTTTGTCTAAAGGTGTTTTAATAAATAAATTTACGTTATGGGTAACATCTTTGTTATGACGCACATCTCCTACAATTAGGAGAATGACAACAGGAAACTGTTTGATTTTACGACAAAGAGGTTTTAGCTCCAAAGAGGTTATGTCACCGTCAAGTATAACAATTTCAGGTTCTTCGACTTTTAAGGTATCAAAAATCATCATCTCATCTATGGAAGTAATTACTTCATCAGATGAGAAAGTCTCTTTTACAATTCTCTCTTTTTCACTATCCTCACTAATCAACAAGAACTTTGTCATAATTATATGATATCAAAAACTGTATATAGATTGCAAATTATTGCTATTTATATAACTAAAATTCCAAAAATATGAACTATTTTTCTAAGCTTTGTTCTAATAAATACTCGATATGTTTTGTTATAGAGCGCTTATTATTTTCGGCATCTTTTTTAATACGCTCAAATAAATCATTTTTTATTCTTAATGTGAATACTTTTTCGTTTTTTTCATTCTTAGTCATTATAAATACCTCAAACTTTAATTTTAGCTATTCTTTTCGCATTTATCAAGCATTCATATTGACATCAAAATGATATCATGATATTTTGTAAGTATAGATGCCTCATATTTAAAAAAAGGAGATTTTTATGGATAATGAAATAGAAAATGAACTTCGAGAGTTGATGAGCGGTATTGCAGATAATTTTCTTGAATTAAAAGCAATTATAGATGCTTTAATTGATATTAACGAAACGGATGTTAATACCAGTATTCTTCTTGAAATAGCACGTGATTTAACTCGTAGGACTTTTCATCAAACGGGAAATTGTAAAATATTATTGGAGTTGATATAAATGCGTATTAAAAAAATAAAAGAAGTGTATAAAATCTATGACAATTCATTTGGATATATGCAGAGGATAAGAGCGTTATTAGAGATACTAGACCCATATCAGGCTAACTATCCTTCCAATTTTCTTTTGACAATTGCGTTGCGGGATTTAAAATCGGCAGAGCAGAAAATATCAAAGTGTTCAGAGATTTTATTGCAAATTATTCATGAAATTGCAATTAGCGTAAGCAATAATGCAAACTTCTTTGCAGCCTCCATTCTTGAAAATAAAAAAAGAGATGAGATTTAATAACTCATCTCTTTTATATCTTCAAAGCTATCGACTATTTGCCGTTAACAACTTCTTTGAATTTTTTACCAGCAGAGAAAACAGGAACTGTTTTAGCAGGAATTTTGATTTCCTTACCAGTTTGTGGGTTTCTGCCGTTTCTAGCAGCTCTCTTACGAGGTTCGAAAGTACCAAAACCAACTAGAGTAACTTTTTTACCTTTAGAAACTGTTTTTTGAACTGTTTCGATTAAAGCTGAAAGTACTTCGTTAGCTTCTTTTTGAGTAACTTTAGATTTTTTTGAAATTTCTGCTACTAATTCTTCTTTGTTCATTACAAAACTCCTTTCTTATTTCTACAAAAACCATTATACAAATAAAAATTAATAATGCAAGTACTTCTTATGGTGGAAATTGCTATCAGCTCTCGGTTTTAGCCATTTTACCATTGCAGAACAAAATAACCGTCTTTATGTGAATACGGTTGAAATGCTTGATTTTAAAGGGTTTTATTACTCTTCAAAGTTTATGATATTGCCGCTTTGATTTTCGCCAAAATCATACGCTTGTTGTATTTTTTCGTTCTTCTGAACTTGTTTTAATTCTTTTTGAACTTGAGCCATTCCTCGTTCAAGCATTCTTATGTTCTCAAGTTCCATAAGACGAAGTTCGTCTAAAACAGTATTCAGTTCCTTTTCTTGAACAGGTGTAAGTTCAAGGTAGTTACGCATACACTTGCAGCTTAAAAACAGTTCTTCTCGTCTGTTAAGCATGGTTATTGCTTCGTCAAATTCTTCTTTTTCAATCATTCTGCGGATATCAGCAGAACCATTTTTAAGTTGATTATATTGCATAATCAATTGTTCAAACTGTTGTTCACTCTGCATTATTACCACCTTCATTATTTATGGGATTCATTTCTGTTTGTTCTTTCATAACGTCTTCAACTGTAGATATTCCACTTTGAATTTCGATTGCTTTTTGAAATCCCCATCTTATATTTGCTAAATCATCAATAACTTCTTGTACAAGCTGTGAATTTTTAGAGACATTAGCTTTTATTAATTTCATAGCCATTTTGTTATAAAGTCTAAATAATTGATGGGCTACGTCATTGCCGTTTTCTAAATCAATTGTACGCATAAGTTCTCTTATGATTTTTCTTGCTGATTCAAGATTTGTTGCTCTATCTTGTAAATTTTTTTCATCAATTGCTGTTTTTGCTTTTTGAAGAAATTGGATAGCACCATCAAGTAACATAATCATTAGTTTTTCTGGTGTTGCAGTGGTTATGTTATTTGTTTGATATTGTTTAATGTATTTGTTATATGGATTAACCGCCATCTATACCTTCTTATTTACGAATATACCGGAGGCCATATTCAATTTTTTAACAAGCTCAGTAAGTTCATTTCCTGATATTGTTTCTACAAGTCTGTTTGTTGCACTATCATATAATTCTATTATATCATCTTTTGTATTGAGTTTAACATAAAAATCTTTATTAGGGTTTTCAAGATCTTCTATATCAAATTCATCTTGTTTTAAGAAATCTGGTTCAGATTGTATAAATCCGTCTTCAAATTCTTCTTTTGCCTGTTCTTGTTGTTGATGTTTTTGGTTTTCCTCTTCTTCATCTTTTTCTCGAACACGACGATTTGTACTAAGGGTTTGAACCTGTTTCATATCGTTTGTCGGGTCTGTTTGAATTATTTGTTCGGTGCGGCTTGTAAGTTCGGCAGAAGTCGACTCTTTGATTGCACCTGTATTTGAAAATGATAATCCATCCATTCCCATAAGTATGAAGTTTCCTTTACAAATCTTTACCTTATAATATCTTATGCTATAATAGCATTAAAGAACATCATATAATAGGTTGAGAAAGAGTTAAATTTCATCTGCTGAAAGAAAGAGGTATTAAAATGAGCAAGAGCTTATTTGTTGGTTTTATGGAACGTGTGACTGCATTTCCTTTATGGATTAAACAAACGATATTTTTAAACCTCTCAAAAGATCTGGCAAATTATTTAAGTAATGACTTTTTGGATGTTGAAGAAGGTGAATTATTTCATATTTATAAACCTGAATTATCGGATTTAGGACAAAACGAGCTTTTAACAAAAGAATCCGGATATGATGAAAGCATTTATTCTTTCTTGAATTGTTGTTCAAAAGGAATGTCTTTAATTGAAATTTCTATCGAAAATAATTTTACAATGCAAGAAGTTTCGAAGGCTTTTACGTTTTGTAAAAAATCTCAATTCTTTTCCAGCAATGTGCCAAATCTTGTTTCAGCAATTGCGGGTTTTATTGCCGGTAACTATCGTACAGGTGAGTACTTTATCCGTGCCGGTAAAATGACCATTGAACAGCTTGATGAAGTTCTTAATAAACAGCAAGAAATGAATGATGCCGGTAAACACGTTTTTATTGCTGAATTAATGGTACAAATGGGTTTTGTTAGAGATCTTGATGTAAAAAGTATTATCTTTATGAAAGAAGAATCAGGAAAGAGATTTTCTCTTAATCCTGAAGAAGTTCCTAATATTGCATTAGAACAAGAAAATTATGATATTAGAGTAGAAAATACCCGTCTTAAAGAAGAAAACGAAATCTTAAAAGAAAAAATGAATGCGCTTTTAACATTTATTAAAGAGCATAAAGAAGCTTAATATGCGGGTTGAGTATTTTCGTGACGGATTAGTTGAAGAGTTTCATGACGGTATTTGTGTTGATTTAAATGCAGAGGAAACAGAACCTTACTTTTTGCGCTCTTGTGCTAAACCTTTGCAAGCAAGTTTGATTATTGATTGCGGTATTGATTTTACCGATGAAGAATTGGCACTTTGTTCAGGCTCTCATGCGGGTGAAGAATGTCATGTAAGAGCTGCTCAAGGAATTTTAGATAAATTAGGTATTGATGAAAGTCATCTTAAATGTGGAATACATGAACCTTTAGCCGGTTTAAAAGAAGGTGAAATCGCTTCTGCAATTCATAATAATTGTTCTGGAAAACATCTCGGGTTCCTGGCTGTTTGCAAAGCTAATGGCTGGAGTTTAGAGAATTATTATGAACCGAGCCATCCTTTGCAGATTGCGGTTAAAAATAGGATTTATGAATTATGTGAAGTTACAAAAGATTATCCGATGACAACCGACGGATGTGGTGTCCCAATCGTTTCAATGCCTTTGAATAATCTTGTAAAAGGGTTCAAAAACCTCAATGAAAAATATCCGCAAATAGTGAATGCCATTTTGAAAAATCCTTATATTTATGGCGGCATAAATCGTCTTGATACAGAGATTATACAAAAAACGGGCATGCTTGCTAAAGTTGGAGCCGGCGGGCTTTGTGTTGTATTAGATACTAAACTTAATGACGGTTTTGCAGTAAAAATGTTTGATGCTTCAATGTCTGCAAGAAGAATTGCAGTTCTGGATAAACTCGGATTAGAGTATGATAACAAAATTAGGACTCTTAGTGGAAAAGTTGTCGGAGAAATTAGAGTTTTAGAAACTTCTATGATATAATACATCTCTGTAGAAGGAGAAAATTATGCTTAAAAGAGAACCAAGTTGTGTTTTAGAAAAAGAACTATTTCAAAATGTTCTTGACAAAACACCGGATTATATAAAAAATGCAAATTTACTAAATTTTGACAACGAAGGTGAATTTACCTTTACTTTAAAAAAAGAACACCTTTATCCTCATAGTGAAGAAAACCCGGAAGGACTTAACTTAAAAGAATGGTTTGCTAATTATTCTAAAGAAGCAAAAGTTTCAACAGCGGGTATAAGAGGACCTCAAAATATCTTGTTCCCTCAAGATACACGTTTTCCTATTAACCTTGTGGGAATTGTGCTTGCAACTTTAGCAAAAGCTTTAGTTGCTCGTGAAAAATATGAAGGAAAAGAAGTTCGTAAGTTAGTTGGTTCAGAAGTTCGTTATAACTCTGAATTATATCTTGAGGCTATTGCAAGAATTCAAGCAGCACAGGGTATAAGAACTCTAACCCCTGTAGAAAGAAAAACTATTCCTATCTGGCTGGCTTCGTTTTTAGCGTTCAAGCTCGACCTTGTTGGCGGTGAGTATATTACTTCAAGTCATGGTATTTCAGTAAAAACCGCTACAAAAGATTTGAACTCTCAAGGCAGTCAGTACTTGCCGGAAGAGTCTTTAGAATTTGTTAATAAAATTCAAGAAATATTTGATATTACGGAACGAGATGGCTCTTATGAAATCAAAATTGCTGCTAAAAATAATCCGTTAATTGATGAAGAAATTATGGCAAAACTCAATGACGGAGTGGATTTATATGTAGATTATCTTAAATCCGGTGTGGCACAAAACCTTGACGGATTAAAGAAAATGAACAACAGACTCTTCATTGAAAGTGTTGGAGGATGTGCATATAGAACTCTTTCTAGAGTATTGGAAAAACTTGAAATCTCAAATAAGTTTGATTGGAATAATGTAAAAGAAGACCCGTTTTTCCATTCAATCGGTAAATATGATACCGACCCAAAAGGAAATAAATGTTTCTATGATTATTCAGTTGATGCCACTGTTTTATCTAAAAGACCAAATGGAGAAAAATATTTTCCTGTTATCGAGTCTATGCACTATGAAAATGTTTTGAAAGATTATCCGTTGGGTACAATTGTTTTAATAACTGATCCGGACCACGATAGACTTACAGTTTGTCAGATTGAGACTGTTGGAAGCACTCCTATGCTTGATGAATATGGCATTTCTTATATTGCACTGGATGAGTCGCGTGTACTTACTGTTTATACAGCAAATCAGGCATTTTTAATGCTTATGGATTATCGTGTAAAACAACTTAAGTCTCAAGGTAAATTTAAAAATCATCCAAGATTTATGATTAAAACAACCGCTTCTGCTTTAAGCTGGGATGAGTGGGCAAAATCTCATGGTATTAAAGTTGTAAATGTTCCAGTTGGCTTTAAAGAAATTGCAAATATTATGAAGAAAGTTGAATTACAACTTCGTGAAAATCCGCAGGCTGAAGTTAAAGTTGAAGATGTATTTGGAGAAGAAATTAATCTTGGAGTTCAGCCTCGTTTAATCTTTGGCGGTGAAGAATCAGGCGGTATGATTATGGGTTCAGAAGACCTGATTGAATCACTTACAGGCAGAAAAGCAATTGCTATGCGTGAAAAAAGTGCAACAGAGGCAATTATCGTCGCTTCTTCTCTAGCAGCGAAACTGGAAGAGGACAATAAAACTTTATCAGAATACTTAGAACAAATTTTTGAAGAAAATAATATTATTGCTAAATACGATGTTCGTGAAGATATTTCTTACTATAATGAATCTGAACCGGATATCGAAAAATTAAAAGCAGCAAAAGTAGAAGGTGAAAAACAAAGAACTAAAAACGATTTGTTCTATCTTTCTTTAGCTATTGCAATACGAGAAGGTAAAGCTGATTTAGAAGCAGTGAAAAAGGTTCTTAACGGAGCTTTTGCAGAGCTTAATTTTGATAATCTGATTGCTGTGAAATTTGTCGGTGACGGTACTTATTTACAGTTTACAGATAAATATGTAGAAATTCGTCCTTCAGGAACGGATGCTAAGACAAAAGCTTATTCTGGCGGAGAAGACTTAGCTTCTATCAGTGAGTTCTCCAGAGTTTTGGGTAATTATTCAGGCGAAAGAACAGAGCTTCATAGAGAATTGATTTCGGATGAGTTTTACGAAAACTCAAAAGAAACAGCTTTAAATTATTATTTGAAGTTTGTAGACAAAGGCGCTGATACGAGCGTGTTTGAGATACCTGAATACAGTTATTAAATATAATGGCGCGGCTTTAGTCCGCGCCTAATTTTTCTTTTAAAATCCTAAGTTAAAAGAACTTGCCCAAATGATTGCTGAACTTTTGGGCTACAAAATCGACCTAGTCTTGACAAAATGGAATAAATAATAAATAATATAAACATAGGGGGAAGCCCTAAGAAAGTGGTGTTTCCTTAGAGCTTCACTTAGTACCCCCTATAGTTTAAATAAATTTAGTGCTACTATAAATAGCGTTGCTACGAATAGTAGCATTATTAATTTAGACATCATAGTTTTAAACCCTCCTTCCTAGCTTTTTCCTATAGTACTTGTGTGTTAGGAGTCGGGTTTGAGGTACTACCCCGATTTATTATATCATAAGTTTTCCAAATTAACAATGCAAAACCTTTGTGTTACAATAGCAAAATGAAGTATTGGTTTAGTCTTTCAGACAAAATAAGATTTTTATTAATTGGAGCTTGTAATGCTGGGATATCTTATTTAATATATTCCACCCTTGTTTTTTTGCTTGGTGAAGATGCTTATCAAATTGCACTTGCTTTAGCGTGGGTAATTTCTTCAATTACTTCATTTACTACTCAGAAATTATTTGTATTTAATGTTAAGGGTAATATTTTTAAACAATACTGCAAATGTTGTACAACCTGGGTTTTTAGCTATATGATTAATGCCGGTTTGTTAGAGGTTTTTGTTAAAAAATTAAATGTTAATGTATATCTTGCTCAAATTGCGGCTACTCTTATTGCAGCTGTTTTTACATATGTTCTTTTCAAAAAATTTGCATTCAAACGTAAATAAAAATTTTAATTGAATTAACAATACCATGTATTTTTCTTTTTTTACAATACCTTCTTGTGTTAACTTTTTTTAATATTAAGTTGTGAAATTACGACTAAAAAGGAAAAAGTTATGCAAATTAAAATATTATTGGTCGAAGACCAAAAATTAATGCGTATCGGGATAAAATCCTTGTTTTGTGATTATCCTGATTTGGAGATTATAGGCGAAGCATCTAACGGCAAGGAGGCTGTTGAGAAGAGTAAATTAATTAAACCGGATATTGTGTTGATGGATTTAGGGCTTCCTGATATTTCGGGAATTGAAGCTACTAAGCAAATTTTAGAGCACAATAACAATACACGGGTGATTATTTTGACTTCTCATACTTCAGAAGACGAGGTAACTCAGGCTTTACAGGCTGGAGCGAGTGCTTATGTTATAAAAGATATTGCAACGGAGTTTTTGATGAATGTAATTAAAATGATTAAGGCTGGTGCAATGTGGCTTGACCCTCATATTGTACCGTTTATCAGAGACAAAAATTGCGGCGTAGTTCCAGCTCGTCAACTTTCTCGTACTGTTTTTAAAGAACGCCATTCAAATCTTACGCAGAGAGAATATGAAGTATTAAAACTTATAGTGGACGGACAATCAAATAGTGATATTGCTCGAACTCTTACAATAAGTGAACACACGGCAAAGGCGCATGTATGTAATATTATTCAGAAACTTGTGGTTGATGATAGAACTCAGGCGGCAGTAAAAGCATTAAAAGAAGGGCTCGTATAACGAGCCCTTCTGAATCTTATTAATAATTTATTTTATAACCTTCTTCAACAACTCTTGCTGTACAGCCGTATCCTCCGCCTTGAATATTGTTGTTAGTACAGCCGCGTCCATTTCCATTGTTCCATAATGATGGATTTCCTTGACCACCATTGTCATAAATTTGTACATCTTTTCCACCTAGAGGATAAAGTTTACCATTATTTGCAAGGTAAAAAGCAAAAATATCTCTTCCTAATGTATTTGGAGCATCAGTTCCATTAACATCAATCCAGATATCAGCAGCTATACTTGTTATTCCTCCGCCTTGTTCACGAATTTTATCCTGCACTTCTTCACTAGGTTGTCCGTCCTGATTATTAACAATAAGAAAAACTGTAGCTCCGTTCTTAAGATTTAATACATGGTTGCCACCTGGCACATTGTTCCCGGTCTGTACTAAGTATCTTGCTAACGTTTCATTTACAGTGGAATTTTTTGAGCCATTAGTATTAAGTATATATGGTCCGTTATTTGGTCCATAATAACCTTTTGTTGCTGCGCTGTTATTTGCAAGTTCTCTAAAACTTTCAATACTTAGATAATCACTTAAACAACCGGCAAAAGCTTTTTTATCACTACTATGTTCTCTCCATGCTTCTGTATCGAAAAGCAAATCTTCTGTATCAACATCTTCTTTTGCAATCATTGTTGTAAAGGCATTTTCCAGTGTTGAAACTGTTGCAGATAAACGTGAAGCATTTGCTGTATTTCTTATATTAGAAACAAATGTCGGTGCTGTAAGAGATGCTACAACTCCAATAATACCAAGGGCAATTAAGACTTCTGCCAGAGTAAATCCATATTTTTTCATAAGGCTCTCCTGTAATAACTATATGTATTAGAATAGCATATTTTATATACTTTGTGAAGTTTTTGTTTTTTTCTCTGCTTTGAGGTATATATATATTATGAATAAGAGATTGTTGGGGAGTATAGTTTTAGCCTTATTTTTGTTAACTACAACTGCTTTTGCAGATGATGTTGTTACGCTTGGGGGTGATATTGAAAAACCGGCTTATTCAACCGGTGATATTAATAAAAACCTGAAAGGGTCGCTTCTTGTTAATGATTCTGAAACTTTATCGGAGATTATTGATAAACAAAAAGAACATGATATTAAGGATTTAGAAAAACTATGGCAAGGTACTGTTGAAAATAATCAGGTTATTGAATTTGCGCTCAAGAAACTTTCTACACCTGAATCACAACGAAGAATACACTCATCTTTAATGGCAAAAACTCTTTCTGCAATAGTATCAGGAGCTTCTTTTGTTCCAAGTTTAATGGGTGCAAATCCGGCAATTCAAACATCAGCTTTCTCTGTTGGACGAGTGGCTCAAGGGCTTTTGAATAAGAAGAATGTCCCTCAGGAAACTCCTTTGACTGATACTGAGTTAATTGAACTTGCAAGTATGGTGGAAGAGCTTCAAGACTCGCTAATTAGCTCTTATTATAATTATAAAAACACTCTTTCGCAATTGAAAATGACTCGTTCTAAAATGCTTCTTTACAGCAGAAATTATTCAAATGCAGTAAATAGTTCTGATGTTTTAGAACTTGCGATATCAACATCATTATATGATTCTATGCGTTTACAGGAATATAATTTAGAACAATCTGCAAAAAAATATCATATACAATTGCAGCGTCTTGCCGGTAAAAAGGCGGTTGATAGTTTAGAAATGTATCAGTATGATTTTGATAATATGCTTTATAAAGGGGGTAAGTCATGAACAAACTTTTTGCAGCCCTTTTAATAATATTATTAATGCAATCAAATGTATTTGCAGCATTACAGCTTGATGATTTGACAGCTCCGCAAGATGTTTTTTATAGACTGGGTACGACAGATAAGCCTGAAATCAAAGCTGATTTTGAGATTGAAACAGTTGTTAAGCCTGTTGTGCAAAAGGAAGTTTCTGTAAAAGATAACCAAAATATTACTTATGCAGATTTGAGTATTAAAAAAATGGCATTAGAAATCTCTCAAGGTTTAGAGATTGAATATAATGAAATGCAATCTGATTTATCACTTTTATGGCAAGGTGCCGCAACCAGAAGTGATACAATTAAGTTTGCAATTTATAAACTTTCTAATCCTGATAAAGATAAACCTGATTCCAGTGCTGTAAAAAAGGTTTTGACTACAATTGCCGGCATGTCCACTTTTGTCGGTGCCGGGATGGGAAATCCTGTTCTTGCAAGTGCTGCACTAATTGGCGGCAATACTCTTGGAATTATGTCAAGTGATACTAAAGCTTTAAATTATAAGTATTCTCAAGTTACTGATGCGGATATGATTATTCTTGTAAGAAAAGTTGAAGATTTGCAGCAAAAGGTTGTAGATTTGTATTATGACTATTTAACAGCAAGACAATTATATAATATGACAACAGAAACTGTTGATAAATGTTATAGAAACTATCAAGCTTCTCAAAAATTGTCTAAAGAAGTTATATTAATGACGGATACTTTTTACCGTGAGGCACTGGATGAGCAGCAAAAAGCCCGGGGAAGATTTTTTGAAGCACGTTCAAGACTGGAACAATTGGTTGGTAATGAGGTATTCAAAGACTTTGAGTCTATAATTGACAAACGTGCTTAATATTGTTCCTATTTACTCCTGACTATGGTATAATTTTCTTATGGAGAGAAGGATACGGAATACAGACAGGTCAAGTAAAAATAGAATGTTTTCTGAAAGAATTTTATGGCTTCAGGTAATATTTTTGTCTGCTATTGTTTTGTTTGTTTTCTATCTTATTTTTGTTCAGGTTTTTGATGGTAAGCACTATCGTGACAAGGCAAAAAAACAACGCAGAGCATATTCTTTTGTTATGCGTGGTAATATTTATGACAGAAATGGTATAAAACTTGTTACGGATACGGTTTATTATGATATTTTTGCAAGGCGCGATGACTTTGTTCATACACCGGAAGAACTTGCAGAACTGCTTTCGCCGATTTTAAATATTCCTTATGTAAGTTTAGTTGAAAAACTTAAGCAAAAAGATCCTTTAATATCTTTAAAGAAAAATGTGGATAGACAAACCCGTGATAAGATTGCAAAGTTAAACTTGCGTGAAATCCCTATGGATAAAAAGAGCATAAGAACTTATCCTCAAGGTTCTCTTGCTGCGCATGTTCTGGGGTATTATAATTTTGATGCTGATGAAGCTTCAGGAGTTGAATATACAGCTAAGGATAAGCTTGAAAGTGTTACTAAAGGTAGTGATTTAGAAATTACTCCAAGAGGTAAAGTAATCTATAATATTACTACAGATCCGGTTTCTGCTACTGTTGCACCAAAAGGTAAAGATGTAACACTTACTATTGATGCTGCTGTTCAGCATGTTTGCGAAAAAGCTTTGATGAAAGCTATCCATAAATTTAATGCATACCGCGGAGCGGTTATTGTGATGAATCCGCGCAATGGTGAAATTTTAGCTTATGCGGTTTATCCAAACTTTGACCCAAATAATTTTAAAACCACCTCAAGTTTTCAGCGTAAAAACTGGACATTAACAGATGTTTTCCCTCCAGGGTCAACATTTAAAACTATAACAGTTGCTTCTGCAATGGAGCTTGGAAAAATCAATCGAAATTCTAAAATCGAAGATACAGGTAAAATTAAAATTGCGGGTTGGGAAATCAAAAACTATGACTATGCGAGACGTCCTAATCCAGGATGGATTGATTTAGTATACTTATTTGAGCATTCAAGTAATGTTGCTTCTGTAAAAGTTGCTCAAACAATGAATAGAGAAGAATTCTATGGTATGCTCAAGAAATTTGGATATGGCGAAAAAACAGGTATTGATTTGCCGGGTGAATCGGTTGGTATTCTAAAACCCGCAAGGAAATGGGATATTTCAGACCATGCAACCATGGGTTATGGCTATGGTACTTCTGTTACTGCTATACAAATGGTTTCGGCAGTTTCTGCTATTGCAAATGATGGAGTCAGAGTTACACCTCATGTAATAAAATATTCCCCTGAAGAGGAAGCAATAAAAATTAAACGTACTCAGGTAATGACTCCTGAACATGCTAAAATGCTTACCCAAATTTTGACCGAAAGTGTTAACCGTGGTAAATCAATCATCAAAATGGAGTCTTATAATATAGCAGCAAAAACAGGAACATCAATTAAACCGAAAGATGATGGTTCAGGTTATACAAACAAAATGTATACATCAATTGTTGGATACTTACCTTCAAGTGACCCTAAGGTATTAATCTATGTAATTGTTGACTCTGCTCAAGGTGGTGAAATCTGGGGAAATACAGTTGCTGCTCCTATATTTAAAGAGGTATCTACACAGGTTACGCATATTCTGAATTTACAACCTGATAAATTTTCAGGTAAGAAAGGACAATAATGAGATTAGGAAATTTAATTAAGGAACTGGATTTTATAGAAATAGTAAATATTAATGATTATGATGAAGAAGTTGAAGGGATTAAATACAATTCAAAAAGAGTACAGCCCGGAGATTTGTTTATTTGTCTTACCGGTGAACATGTTGATGGCCATGAATATGCAGAAGAAGCACTTGCAAATGGTGCTATAGCTTGTGTTGTTGAAAGACGTTTAAGTATTGAGGCTCCGCAAATTGTAGTTCCTTCAACAGAAGAAATGATTGCAAAAATTTCTAGTGAGCTTTTTGCTAATCCTTCCAGAAAACTTAATATCATTGGTGTTACAGGAACAAATGGTAAAACTACAGTAACACATTTAATACAAAAACTATATGAAGCGTTTAACCATAAATGTGCTTTGATTGGAACTCTCGGACATAAATTTTCAAGTGAAAATGAATACAAAGATGCTAAACATACAACTCCTCAAGCTCCGGAGTTGCAAGAACTTTTATGGAATATAAACGAAAAATGCATTGACAATGTTGTAATGGAAGTTTCTTCACACTCTTTAGTACAGCATAGGGTTGATTATGTTGATTTTAATGGTGCTGTTTTAACCAATTTAACTCAAGACCATTTAGATTTTCATATTACAATGAATAATTATTTTAAAGCAAAGGCAATGTTGTTCTCTGAACTTGTAACAGGTGATTTTGCAGTGATTAATAATGATGATGAGTATGCTGAAAAATTTAAAGAAGTAATCTCCCCATCTGTTAACACTTATACCTATGGTGTTACAGGCAAAGCTGATGTCATGGCAAAAAATATTAGTTTTGATAACGATGGTGCTTCATTTACTTGTGTTGTAAAGGGAAAAGAATATAAAACCAAGCTTTCAATGAATGGTATGTTTTCTGTTTATAACGTACTTGCTGCTGTTACAACTGCTTTGGCTCTGGGATTTGATATAGAAAAATCAATCAATGTATTGGAAAAAATCCCCGGTGTTGCAGGAAGGTTTGAAATTGTTATAACAAAACCAACTGTAATTGTAGATTATGCCCATACGCCTGATGGCTTGGAAAATGTACTTAAGGCTGCAAGAGAAATTACACCTAAAGAGGCAAAACTGATTTGCATTTTTGGTTGCGGCGGAGACAGAGATGCTACTAAACGTCCTAAAATGGGTGCAATTGCTGAACAATATGCTGATAAGGTCATTGTTACAAGTGATAATCCAAGAAGTGAAAACCCGCAACAGATTATTACAGATATTCTAGCCGGGTTCAAAAGCGTTAACGAAGTTATTGTGGAACCAGATAGAGAGCTTGCAATCAAAGAAGCTTATAAATTAGCTAATGCTAATGATGTTGTTCTTGTTGCTGGTAAAGGTCATGAAGATTACCAAATTTTAGCAGATGAAACAATTCATTTTGATGATAGAGAAAAAGTAAGAGAAATCTTTTATGGTAATTAGTTTTTCTCCCTCTCCTTGAGGAGAGGGTTGGTGTGAGGTATCAAGATTGAACGCAAAATTAGAAATAAAAACGCCTTTGCTTATTGAGCAGCATATCCATGGGGCTTTCGGAGTCGATTTTAACAATGCAGAAACAGATGATATTTTATTTGTTGCCGAGAAACTTCAGGAACATGGAATTGGTTTCTTTTTCCCTACACTGGTGACTGATAGTGTTGAGAATATAAAACGACAAATCGATGTAATTAAGAAAGCTGCAAACACTTCTAAATCGATTTTGGGTATTCATCTTGAAGGAATTTTTATTAATCCTGAAAAAAAGGGTATTCACAATCCCCAACACTTTCTTGCTTTGACTAAAGAAAATTATAAATTAATAGAAGATGATTTTATTAAAATAGTTACTCTTGCTCCTGAACTTGATGAGGGTTTGATTGATTATCTCAAATTAAAAGGTGTTAAAGTTCAAGCCGGACATTGTGTGGGTGGTGATTTAACTAAGGTTGACGGAGTTACTCATCTTTTTAATGCTATGACAGGGATAAATCATAGAGGGAAATGTACAGCTCTCTCTGCTCTGGTTGATGATGTTTATACTGAAATTATTGCAGATGGAGTGCATGTGAGTGATGAGGCGTTGAAGCTTGTGTTCAAAGTTAAAGATAAAGTTATTTTAATTAGTGATGCGTTACCTATTACGTTCAGCGAGATGAAAGAAACAACATTTGCAGACTCAAAAATCTATTATGATGGTGTAAAAGCAACATCTGCCAACGGTACAATAGCTGGAAGTACAATGCTTCTGGATGGGATTGTAAAACGGTTAATTGAATTAGATTTATTTAAACCTGAATATATTGAAAATGTTTATCGATACCATGGACTTGAACCAGTCGGAGAAATTGTATGGACAAAGTAATTATATGCGGTTTGGGTGCAGTCGGGTTAACTTATGCAAACAAATTGAAAAATGTTTGTGACTTAAAAATACTTGTAGATGATGTCCGTTTTGAAAGATTTCAAAAAAATCCTCCGATACTTAATGGTGAAAAAATAGATTTAGATTATATTTTACCCTCTGACTCTGGGAAAGCTGATTTAATTATAGTTGCAACAAAGGCTTCCGGTTTAGACTCTGCTATTTCAAATATTAAAAATTTTGTTGGAGAGAATACGATTATAATTTCTCTGTTAAACGGGATTTCAAGTGAAGAAAAAATTGCATCAGTTTATGGAAACGATAAAGTTATTCCCGCTTATTTTATAGGACATAGTGCCGTGCGAGATGGTAATTCTGTTACTCAAGATGGTGTTGGCAAGATTGTTTTTGGTGCAAATGGGCGGTTAGAAAAATTCTTTAAAGAAAATAATATTGATTATGAAATTCCTGAAGATATTATTTATTCTTTATGGCTTAAGTTTACAATGAATATTTTTTCAAACCAGACTTCTGCTGTTTTAAACCTAACTTTTGGTGAAATGAAACGAAGCGAGAAATTTAAATCTTTTGCTAAAAAACTTATTTCAGAAGTACGTCAAATCGGAGAAGCAAGTGGTGTAAAAGGTTTAGATAACCTTGAAAAAGATGCGTTACTTGCTCTTTCTTTAATGGTTGATGATGGTAAAACATCTATGCTGCAAGATATTCTTGCCGGTAGAAAAACAGAAGTTGATATTTTTGCGGGAGAAATTATTGAACGCGGTAAAAAACTCGGGATAGCAACTCCTTATAATCAAACGCTCTATGATTTGATAAATATTTTGGAGGAAAAACAATGAACATAGCATTTATTCCAGTCCGTGGAGGAAGTAAATCAATTCCTTTAAAAAACATAAAATTGTTGAATGACAAGCCGCTTGTTTATTGGACTGCTAAAGCAGCGCAAGAAGCTAAATGCATTGACAAACTTGTTATTGCAACAGATAGCGACGAGATTAAAAAAACAGTTTTGTCTTTTGATTTTTCAAAGCTGGAAGTCTATGACAGAAATCCCGAAAACGCTCAAGATACTTCTTCAACAGAAAGCGTGATGCTTGAATACCTTGAGGGTAAAAATATAGACGGTAATTTTATTTTAATTCAGGCAACATCTCCATTATTAAAATCCGAACATATTGATGGTATGTTTGAAGTTCTTCAAAACTCTGATGCTGATTCAATTTTTTCAGGTGTTAGAGAAAAGCAATTTCACTGGATAGAAGGAGCTAATGGAGTTGAGCCAATCAATTACGATTATCGTAACCGACCTCGTAGACAAGAGTTTCAAGGGATAATAGCAGAAAATGGAGCTTGTTATATTAATTCCATTGAAAATATACTAAAAGACAAATGTCGTCTTTCAGGAAAAATTATTGCATACGAGCTTCCTCCTGAAACAGCATACGAAATTGATGAAGAAAATGATTGGTTGATTGTAGAAGAATTAATAAAAAAAAGGGCTTTATAAAAGCCCTTTTTTATTACATTGAAACTCTATCTTTGATTTCTTCCATCTTGTGATCAGCTAATCTTGAGTCACCTTTAACTCTTGAATAAGAAAGATAACCGTTCATTCTGTCAATCTTAGTTAAATTTCTGCTGCCGCATTTTGGACAAACATCCATATTTAATTCCTGATGTCCGCAATCATCACAGTATGAAAGTGAAAGGTTAACCCCTTCATAGAAGCCCATATCCATTGCTCTTAAAATTAATGTTTCAACAGCTTCTGTATTATAATCAATCGGATATTTTACATATTGAATTTTACCGCCGTTCATCAAATCCCAGAAGCGTTTTTCACAATCCTGTTTTTCAATCGGGCTTATATTTTCGCTAACATGGCAGTGGAATGAGTTTGAAACATAAGGTTTATCAGAAACATTTGAAACGACACCATATTTTTTACGGAATTGTTTTACCTGTAATCCGCAAAGATTTTCAGCCGGTGTGCCGTATAATGCATATAACCATCCATCTGCTTCTTTGAACTCATTAACTTTTTTGTTAATGTATTCCATTACTTCAATTGCAAAATCACCATCTTCAACAAGAGATTTGCCGTTATGCAGCTGTTGTAATTCATTCAGTGCTGTGATACCAAATGAAGCTGTAGCTGCTTTTAATAAAGGTTTGATTTTATCATGAATACCCAAATGTCCGCCTAAGAAACCGCCTTCGCAATAAGCAAGAGGGTTAACTGAAGCTTTCATTTCTCCAAGGTATTCATAAGTTCTAATATGAAGTTGTCTGATTAACTCCATATAGTAATCAAGAACTGCATAGAAATCTTTGCTTTCTTTTTTAGCTTTAGCATAAATCATTGGTAAGTGTAAGCTGATTGCACCGATGTTAAAACGACCAACAAAAATTGGTTTATCGTTTTCATCAGCCTGATACATTCCTCCTCTTTCAAACCAAGGAGATAGAAACGCTCTGCAGCCCATAGGTGAAACAACTCTGCCGTATTTTTTGTACATTTCAGCAACATAACCTTCACCTGATAAAGATAACCAGTCCGGATACATAGTTTTTTTAGAACATTCAACACCAGCTTTGAATAAGTCATAATTAACTTTTCCTTCGCCATGAATGTTTTCATCATACAAGAAAACTATTTTAGGGAACAATACAGGTTTTTTGCATTCTTTTTTACCTTGTCCGCCCATACGGATTTTAAGCATAGCTAATGTAGCCATTTTTTCGTATTCATCGGTTCCTAAACCGGCTGTAACGGTAATAAACGGATAATCACCGCGTGATGAAGCTACTGTATTGAATTTGTATTCCCAACCCTGGAAACCTTGTTCAAAATCTTTTTGAACATCTGCCATTGCTGCTTCTCTCGCTTTTTCAAAGGACAAGCCTAAGCATAAATATTTATTATTTTGTCTTTCAAATGTTTTTTCAGCGTAAGGTGCAAGAATTTTATCAACTTCAGGAACTGTAAATCCGCCGTACTGTTGACTAGCTGCTGCCATTACGATATCACCGATTACGTCAAATGCTACATCAAGTGATTTTGGCTCGTTATACCACAAGTTGCCCATCTCAAATCCGCCTTTAAGAACAGAAGCAACATCAAATAAACAGCAGTTCATTGTG
Source organism: uncultured Vampirovibrio sp. (assembly GCA_910579975.1). GTDB lineage: Bacteria > Cyanobacteriota > Vampirovibrionia > Gastranaerophilales > Gastranaerophilaceae > CAG-196. The sequence goes on along the minus strand of CAJTWU010000011.1, from coordinate 7,185 downwards.
TCACGTCTTGCAGACATATCGTGAATATAAATATAACCATCTCTGATTGCTTGTAATTCATCAACTGTTAAGAAGAATTTTTTATACAATTCTTTATTCAATTCATTGAAAATTAATGAACGCTTTGTTGATACAAGAGTTGAATCGGCGTTAGAGTTTTCTTTATCGCCAATGTACATAATTCTTTGTGATTCTTGATAAACTTTATCTAGCATATGTACGAAATCCTGTTTGTAATTTCTGTAGTTTCTATAGCTGTCCGCAACCTTTGGATATAAGTGCTCAAGAGCGCTTTCAACAAGGTTGTGCATATCAGCGATAGATACATCCTGTTTATTCATTCTTACAATATTATTATCTACGAAATCACATATTTCTTTCAATTCTTCATCTGTAAAACTAACCAGTGCTCGAGCAGCTGATTTTTTTACGGCATTAATGATTTTAGAGTTATCAAAATGCTCTCTTGTACCATCTTTTTTAATAACACTGATAGCACTTGCTTTTAGTGGAGTAACAAATGCTGATTTTGATAATTCGTTTGGTATAGAAACACCTTTCTTAGCTTCATTAATAGGCTTTGAAAGAAATTCTACAATGTTCCCTTCCTTGTTCAAACTATTCTGCACGACGTTCAACCTCCTAATTTATATCAAGGCTAGCTATTTATTTTCAAAAACTTATTGCTAACTATCCTTTAATAAGAGAATATCATTCTCTTCCCCAAAATTTATCCACTAATTAAATGATAATTCAAATGACAATTTTAATCAAGAAATTAATAAAATGAAACAATTGCTAAAGTTCAATAAAATCAATAACTTTACGTTTCGCAACAATGTTAACTTTGTAAAGGTTTTGACATGTATATTTTTGTAATACAATATAAGTGTAAAACTTACACTAGAGGAAATTTTTATGGCAAAAAATATTAGAAATATAGCAATTATTGCGCATGTTGACCACGGTAAAACTACGCTGGTTGACTGTATGCTTAAACAAAGCGGTGCTTTTAGAGAAAACCAACAGGTTCAGGAGCGTGTTCTTGATAGTAATGACCTTGAAAGAGAAAGAGGTATTACAATTCTTTCTAAGAATATTTCCATTGAATACAAAGGTACAAAAATCAATGTTGTTGATACTCCAGGTCACGCAGATTTCGGTGGAGAGGTTGAACGTGTTCTGGGTATGGTTGATGGTGCTTTGTTAATCGTTGATGCTGCAGAAGGTCCAATGCCTCAAACAAGATTTGTATTATCAAAAGCATTAGAATTAGGTATAAGAATAATTGTTGTAATAAACAAAATTGACAAACCGGCTGGTGATCCGGATGGTACATTAGATAAAGTTTTTGACCTGTTTACCGAACTTACCGATAGAGAAGATTTGATTGATTTCCCTTATATATATGCAAGTTCTTTAAACGGTTTTGCAATTAAACATCTTGATGATGAGAAAAAAGATATGGTGCCGTTGCTTGATTGTATTCTGGAAAATATTTCTGAACCTTCGGGTGACTCATCAAAACCTTTCCAATTTAGAGCGACAACTCTTGATTACAACGAGTATGTAGGTCGAATTGTTATAGGACGTGTTGTTAACGGCGTTATACGCGCACAAGACCAGGTTGCCTGGGTTCAAGCTGATGGAAGTGTTTCTAAAGGTAAAATAACTAAGCTGTTTGGTTTCCATGACCTTGGACGTGTTGAAATAGAATCAGCAGAAGCTGGCGATATTGTAGGTATTGCAGGGTTCTCTGATATCCAAATCGGTGAAACACTTTGTGACCTAAATAATATTGAAGCTTTACCTTTAATTAAGGTTGATGAACCTACTTTGCAAATGAATTTTTCTGTAAATGATAGCCCGTTTGCCGGTCAGGAAGGTAAATTTGTTACTTCAAGACAATTAAGAAAACGTCTTTATGATGAATTGGAAAAGAATGTAAGTTTAAGAGTTGAAGATACAGACTCAACAGATTGTTTTAGAGTTAGCGGACGCGGCGAACTTCACTTAGGTATCTTAATTGAGACAATGAGACGTGAAGGCTACGAGTTTCAGGTTTCTAAACCGGAAGTTATTTTTAAAGGTGAAGGTGAAAATCTATCTGAACCATACGAAAACTTGCTGATAGATGTTCCTGAAGAATATGCCGGTTCTTGTATTGACCGTCTTTCAGGCAGAAAGGCTAATATGCAGGAAATGAGCAATGCTAATGGCAGAACAAATATGAGATTTTCAATCCCGGCAAGAGGTTTAATCGGTTTTCGTTCAGAATTCATCCGTATGACCCGCGGTGAAGGTATAATGTATCATACTTTTGATGAATATAAGCCATATGCCGGTGATATTCCTAAGCAAAGAAGCGGCTCAATCCTTGCTCATGAACAGGGTGAAGCTATTCCATATGCGTTAGCACAATTTGAAGACCGTGGTGTATTCTTTGTTACACCAAAAACTAAGGTTTATAGAGGAATGATAATCGGTGAAGGAAATCGTCCTCAAGATATCGTAGTTAATATTTGTAAAACAAAGAAATTAACAAATATGAGAAGTGCTACAGCAGACGTTATGGTTACTCTTCAGGCTCATAAAGAATTGACTCTTGAAGACTGCTTGGAATATATTGCAGAAGATGAGTTGGTTGAAGTAACTCCTGAAAATGTGAGAATGCGTAAACAAGACCTTGTGAAATTTAAAAGCATTTAAACAAGTACTTCTTTCTCATTCTTATAAATTACATAGCCTAAAGGTGCAGCCGGAGGTTTTTTGATAAACTTGCGTTTGGTATAAATCACTCCCACTTTAGAAGGCTGGGCTGCTGATGAATATTTTCTTGCCAGTTTGCAGCATTCAAATAAAACCTCTTCATCAGGTTCTGTTTCACGTACCTTTAGAAGCACATGCGAACCGGCACATAGTCTTGTATGAAACCAGTAATCTTCATCTTTTGAAAGTTTAGAAATAATATAGTCATTCTGCTTGTTATTTCGTCCGATATAAACTTCAAAATCGTTTACATCAACTTTCATTATTGAAGGCTGCTCTTTTTTTCTAACTTTTTCTTCAACTCCTAATTCTGATTTAATTTCGTCAAGTTCATTCAAGTTTTCTGCACTGTTTATACTGTACAAAATATTTTCCAGATATTCTTTTTCAATTTGTAATCCGTTTAATATTTCTGTTGATTTTTCTTTGGTTGTCTTTGATTTTGTATAAAGCTTGAAATACCTTTGAGCATTCTCATTTAGAGTTTTTGTATTGTCTAAATCAATTGTAATATTTTCACTATGGATATAATCAAAAACTTCAATTTTGTCATTATAATCTTTTTTCTGGTAAAGATTTGCGGTCAAAAGTTCACCATACAATTTGTATTTCTCTGTATTATCGCGTTTTTTTAAAAGTGTAGAAATCTTATCAATTGACGAATTAACCTTCTTAAATTTTCCCGAAACAATAGCATTTAGCTTATCTTTTTCAGATTTTAATGCCATTTGTTCCTGAAACTTGGAATAATACTCATCAAGCATTGAATTAATCGTTTTTTGAGGATGAGCACCCTCAAGAAGTTCTTCAAACAAAGTGTATCTATCGCCTAAAATTGCCGGTCTGAAAACTTCAGTATGCAAATATTCATTAATTTTATCTTGTGAAATTCCCTTAAATTGTTCTTTGAGTTCATTTGATAATCCGGTATTTTTAGGAGGATAGATGTATTTTAAACCACCCTGTAACTCTCTATATCTGCTTTTTTCTGCTCCGACATTGTGTGCACATCCTATAATGACAGAAGTTTCTCTATCATACAAAATAACATTAGAGTGTTTGCCCATAAGCTCAACGCATAAGCATAAAGAACGCTTTTGAGATAATTCATCATAAGTCTCAAAATGAAATTCTAAAATTCTTTCATTTTCAATAACAACAGCATCAAAAATCCTACAGCCTTCAAGATATTTTCTGAGAAGCATGCAAAACATGGGCGGGTGTTTTGGAAATTCAATCAGTCTTCTATCATTTTCGATAAAAGCTACATGATAGATTTGCGGATTAATGTTAATGTAAAACTTTCGACTTTCCGAGTTATTTCTTAAAGATAAAATAAACTCCCTTCTCGTTGGCTGTTGTATTTTTTGCAGTCTTGCTCCGATAAAGAAATCTATATTTTCGATAAAAAATGCTCTAAGTGTCAAAAAATCAATATTAATCATAGCCCTATTATATATTGAAATCACTTAAAATCCATGCCATAATATTATTACCTTTCATAAAGAGTTTATTTTGTTCCTACATTTTTTACTAAAAGGGAGAGTAAGCTCTCTGGTTCAATGAAGTATACCCGCCGATAACAAATCGCCAGCGGGAAACGGAGGTTCCAAGGCACTCACCCACCTGCTATCTAGCAGGTAACAAAATCGCTTTTTATGATAAGGTTTGGCGTACATGGATAAGTTTCGTGTACGCCTTTTTAGCGGGATGATGAGCAGGTTCACATTGGTTAGTTTTTTAGGTATAATGAGTTGAAAAGCGGAGTTTATATGTTTAGAGATTTTAATGAAGTAATATGCCTTGGTCTGGGCGGTTCATATTCTGAAATAGCAAAAGACAGTTTGTTTAAAAAATATGATTTGTATCTTTATCAACGCTCATTGGCATCAATTAAAGAATGTATTGAATATGTTGATGAAAACTGTAATGCAATTGCAGTATTACCTGTTGAAACCAGTTATAAAGGAATGATAAGAGAAACAATTGATAATCTTATTATGACTAAGAACCAGAATATTCAAATTTTGGCAGAAACTGTTATTCCAGTTAATGATTGTATTCTTTCTAAAACAACAGAGTTTTACAGCATAATGGGTTTAATTGCTAATCCGAATGCACTTGCTAAATGTAAAAATTTTGTTCGTGATGAAATGCCAAGACAACTAAATATTATCATGGCAGAAAATATGGATGAATCAGCAAGACTTTTGAATAACTATAATCTTACATATTCTATTATTGGTACACATAAAACAGCTGAAATCTATAATTTAAATGTTCTAAAAGAACATATTGAAAATGATAAAGACAATAATAGAAGATTTATTGTAATTGGCGACGGTGATACAGAACCAACAGGCGATGACAAAACAAGTATTGTACTTTTCCTTAATGATCGTCAAGGTGCATTGATGGATATTGTTCAGGTGTTTGTAAAATACCATGTTAATATAACTCATATTAGTTCAAAAATGATGAATAACCGTGCTGAAGAACAAGCAGTTTTCATTGATTTTGCCGGTCATAGAAAAGATGAAATTGTGAAAAATCTTATTAAAGATTTAGAACCGCATTGCAAAAGTGTAAGGGTTATAGGTTCATATACAAGGTTCTAATATGTTGCAAATATTACATGTTGTTTTTGCAACACACTTGTGCTAATATTTTCCTATGGCAGAGAATATTGAAGAGAATGTTAATATAAATCCGTGGCTTGCTTGTTTGCCTACAATGGCAGCAGCGTTTATGTTTGTTCTGGATGAAACAATTGCAAATGTTGCGCTTCCTCATATGGCGGGAAGTTTTTCTGTAAGCCGTGAAGAGTCAATGTGGATTTTGACATTCTATTTGATTGCCAGCGGGATTGTTATTCCTATGGTTGGCTGGTTTAGTAAGGTACTTGGACGTAAAAACTTTTTTATGTTTAGTATTATTCTTTTTACTATTGCTTCTGCTCTTTGCGGGTTATCACAAAACCTTGAACAGATGGTTTTGGCAAGAATTCTTCAAGGTATCGGAGGCGGCGGTTTGCTTCCTATTTCACAAGCGATTTTATTGGAGAATTTTAAACCAGAAGAACGTGGTAAAGCAATGGCTATGTTTGGTTTAGTTATTGTTATTGCACCGATTATCGGACCTGTTCTCGGAGGTTGGATTACAGAGAATTGGTCTTGGCCTTTTATTTACTATATTAACTTGCCTATAGGTGTGATTGCTCTTTGGCTTTCAAAAGTGTTTATTTATGACCCGCCGTATGCGAGAAAACAGCTCGGAGTCAAAACAGATTTATTTGGTTTTTTTACGCTTTCTGTTTGGCTTTTGACTCTTCAGGTTGTATTAGACAAAGGTAATAATGCCGATTGGTTTAATGCTCCGTGGATATGCTGGCTATCGGCACTTTCTTGTGTTATGGGAATTGCGTTTTTAATTTCCCAGCTTAAGAATAAAGAGGCACTTGTTGATTTATCTGTCTTTAGAGATAAGAATTTTTTGATAGGAACAGGTGTACAGATAGTAATGCAGATGGTATTATTGGCTTCGCTTGCTATATTACCTCAATTTTTACAATCATTAATGGGTTATGATGCTTATAAAAGCGGACTTTCAATGATGCCAAGAGGTGTAGGTGCTTTAACTGCTATGGTGTTATGTGCAACATTAGCTAATGTTATTGATAATAGAATTTTAGTTATGATAGGTTTAGGTTGTATTGCCGGTGGAAGCTGGATGTTAGGTGATTTGAACTTGCAAATTTCAACAATGAATATTGCAATTCCTAACTTTTTATTTGGAGTGGGCTTAGGACTTGCTATGATACCTATTATTACACTTTCGGTTGCGACTATTAAAAATGAACAGATGACAAATGCCAGCGGTTTACAAAATCTGCTTAAGAATATTGGCGGTGCATTTGGTACGTCTATTGTTGCAACATTGCTTTCTCGCGGAGCACAGAAGCATCAGTATATGTTGATTAATCATTTAACGGATACTTATCAACCTTTTGTGGAAAGAGTTCATGCTATGGCTGGAGCGTTTTCTTCAACCGTAGATTTGCATACAGCAAATTATATGGGGCAGCATATGGTTTATCGCCTATTGCAGCAACAAGCAAACTTGTCTGCATTTATCGACGCGTTTAGAGTTTTTGCTGTTGCAAGTGCTCTGACAATTCCATTAATCTTGCTGCTTAAAAATATTAAAAAAGAAACATAACAAAAGCAAGCGGCGAAGTGTTGAGTTCACTTCGCCGAAAAAGTTTTAGCAATAATTATTGTATTATTTTCTTTTTTCTAATGCTTCAATGCGTTTTAGAATTTTTGTATTTTGTTTAATAAGCTCTATATTTTGTTTTTCGAGTTCTTTAATTTTTTGTTCTTGAGCAGAAGTTCTGTTATCAAGTTCTTTAACCGC
>CAJTWU010000010.1:47740-57670 GCA_910579975.1 uncultured Vampirovibrio sp. | reverse complement strand
CAAGATTCTTTAGATGCTATAAAAGCAGAAATTACTTCACGTTTAGATGAAATTGACCGTATTTCTGCAAATTGTGAATTTAATGGTAAGCATTTGATGGATGCTTCAATAACTGCTGATATTAATCTTCAAGTAGGTATTAATGGTGATACAAACAGTCAAATTGCGCTCGATAAAGCATTATTTTCAAAAGCTGATACTGCAACTTTGTGTGGTGATACAAAAGACAATGTTGCAACCAAATGCGCTTCAACAGCAACAGCAGCTTCTATGTTAACAAAACTTGATGATGCAATTAAGACCGTATCAGGTAGAGTAACAATAATTGGTGCCTCTCAAAATAGAATAGAATCAGCAATTGAAGCAATCGGAGTCCAATCAGAAAATATTACATCTTCATTATCAACAATTAAAGATGCTGATGTTGCAAAAGAATCTTCAGAGTACATCAAATCACAAATTCTTCAACAAGCAGCTGCAACATTATTGTCAACTGCAAATCAAAGCCCAAGTATAGCTTTAAATTTAATTTAAGAGATATAGCAAGGATGCTAACGTCGTAAAGATGCAATGCCAGAAAGGAGTATTAAAATGGCACTTACAATTAACACAAACATTTCATCATTAGTTGCACAAAGAAACTTGGCAAGTGCAACATCATCATTGAACCAGGCAATTGAAAGAATGACTACCGGTTACAAAATTAACCATGCAAAAGACAATGCAGCTGGTTATTCAATTGCAAGAAATTGGGAAACTCAATTGGGTTCATTAGATGTAGCAGCAGATAATGCAGCAACCGGTGCAGATATGTTAACAACATTGGAAGATACTTACGCATTAGTAACTTCTCATTTACAACGTGTAAGAGATTTGACCGAACAAGCTGCAAATGGAACATATGGTCAAGATTCATTAGAAGCTATTGAGGCTGAAATTAATTCAAGATTATCAGAAATTGACCGTATTTCTGCAAATTGTGAATTTAATGGTAAAAATTTGATGGATGCCTCAATAACTGCTGATATTAATCTTCAAATAGGTATCAATGCTGATGCAAATAGCCAGATTTCACTTGATAAATCTTTATTTGCTAAAGCTGATACACAAACATTACTTGGAGGAACAATTACTGATATAGCACAATCTTGTGCCGGATTAAAAACTGGTACAACAGCAGCTTCCATGTTATCAAAACTTGATGGCGCAATTAAGACTGTATCAGGTAGAGTAACAACAATTGGTGCCTCTCAAAATAGAATAGAATCAGCAATTGAAGCAATTGGAGTTCAATCAGAAAATATTACATCTTCATTATCAACTCTTAAAGATGCTGATGTTGCAGAAGAGTCTTCAAATTATATTAAATCACAAATTCTTCAACAAGCTGCAGCAACATTACTTTCAACTGCAAACCAAACACCAAGTATTGCACTAAACCTTTTATAATAAGGGTCGGAGCACATTTCGTGCAGCGACAAAAGAGGCGAGCGACGACTGGTGCTCCTCAAAGTGTGATTACAAGATATACACACCGCTTGCATTGGTTGGCAGGACTCAAAAATATATATTTACTAATAAAGCCGAACAAGAGTTCGGCTTTTCTTTATTAATTTTATTTAATATCAATTACACAAACTCCGTCGCCGCCTTCGGCATCTTCACCAACTCTGTATTTAGCAACGTAAGGAGAGGTAGATACAAAATCTCTTACTGCTGATTTCAAAGCGCCTGTTCCATGTCCGTGTATTACATAAACCGGTGTTAGGTTTGCTAAACTTGCTTTATCCAAATAACCTTCAAGTTCATCCAGAGCTTCTTCTACCCTTTCACCACGTAAATCAAGGGTATTGGAAATGTTGTGTTTCCTAAGAGTAAAGGTTTCTTTCTGGTAATTAGGAAGAGTAATTTTCTTTGCCATTTCCTGATTAAACACTGCAAGGCGGTCTTTTTTGACCTTTGTCTTAATCATTCCCATTTGTATATATAGGGTATTGTTTTTATCGGGCATTGATAAGACTTCTACCCCTTGGTTAAGTTCCTTTAACATTACTTTGTCATGTATTTGTACTTTTTCCCAGTCTAATTCAAGATACTGCTCTTTTTCTTCAAGTTGATGTAAATCTCCTCTGAAATTTTGCTCAAGTTTTGCAAGCCTGTTATATGAGCGTCGGGCTACTTTTTCAGATTTTTCACGTCTAAGTTCATTAAGAATGTCTTTAATTTCATCTTTTGCATTATCAAGTTGAGACTCAAATCGGTCTTTAATAGCTTTTATTGTTTTTTTCTTATCTTTTTTATGCTGTGATAATTCTTTTTCGTAATGCTGTTTTAATTCATCAGCCTGAGCATTAAGAGTTTCAGCTTCTTTTAAGTTTTCATCAAGTTTTTGTTGTGTGTCCTGAAGCCTTTCTACTGCTAAAGCTGAAGGGTCACGCTGAGTAATAAGAAGCTCCTTTGCTTCCCATACCAAATCCTGATTTAAACCTAAATTTGCAGAAATTGAAATAGCATTACTTAATCCTGGAATACCAATAATTAATTTGTAAGTCGGGCAAAGTGATTCTGTATCAAATTCAACACTTGCGTTTTTGAAATAAGGATCAGTAAACTCTAATGTCTTTAATTCTCCGTAATGAGTTGTTATTACAGATAAGCTTTGTTTTTTAGCTAAATCTTTTAAAATTACTTCTGCAAGAATAGCTCCTTCTTGAGGGTCTGTTCCTGCACAAAGTTCATCGATCAGAACAAATGTATCAGAATTCGCAACTTCCAAAATATCAATGACATTTTTCATATGAGATGAAAAAGTTGAAAGACTTTGTAAAATGCTTTGTTCATCTCCAATGTCCGCTAAAACATTCTCAAAAGGGTAAATATTGGCTTCTGCGCATGGCAAGAACATTCCAGACTTTGCCATAAGAATAAATAATCCGACTGTTTTAAGCGCGACTGTTTTACCCCCGGTATTTGAACCTGTTATAATTATTGACTTATAGTCTTTTCCAATTGAAAAATCATTTTCAACAATTTTGTTAATTCTGCCAATTAACAGCGGGTGACGCATTAAATCAATTTTAATAGTTTTCTCTTTATTAAGTTTAGGCTCAATTGATTGGGTTTTTACTGCATAACGTGCTTTTGCAAAATGAAAATCAATTTCTGCAAGTAAGTTTTCTGTTGCAACTAATGAGTCCATTTCGCGGCGTACTTCGTTGCTTAATGAGGTTAAAATTCTTATGATTTCAGCATAAATTTTTGATTTTACTTCTCTTATTTTATTATTTATAGGGACAATTTGAGCCGGTTCTATATAAAATGTTCTATTAGTTGCAGAAACATCATGCACAATTCCTGAAACTTTGCTTTTTGAAGAAGCCTTTACTTGAAAAACAATTCTATCATCTCGCATTGTATAAATATTTTCTTGAAGATGAGTCTGAAATTCAGGTGAATTCATAAGCTCATGAACACGTTGTTTTAAAGCTGCTTCTGTATCTTTTAATGATGAATAAAGTCCTTTTAATTCCTGATTAGCATCTTGTCTTACAAGATAATTATCATCAAATGTCTCTAAAATTCTATCTTCAAGCTCTTTATTTGAATAAAGGTTTTCAGCAAGAGCATTTAAACTTGCATCAAATACAAGACTTTCTTTCAAAAAGTTGCGAACAAGTCTTGAAGTTCTCATAGATTTTGCAATATCAACAAGTTCTTCTTCAACAAAATATTCATTTTTTTCTCTAAGCTTGGCAAAGTGTTGTATTTTATCGATTGGAATATCATGTGCTAAATCAAGTACATCCTTTGCTTCTCTGGTGTATTTGATTTGCTGCTCGATATCATCGTATTTTACAAATGGTGTAAGTTCCAGACAAAACTTTCTTGACTGCTCTGTTTTGGCAAATGCCGCAAGTTCAGCCATAATTTTATCGTATTCCAGTGCTTTTTGTGATTTTTGGATAATACTCATTGCAGTTTGATTATATATGGAACATAATTTTATCGCAATATACTAACCTCTAGACAATGAGATACTTGTAATTCCTACATTCCTTGCACTATCCATAACTTTAACAATAGCTCCGTGTTCTGAGTCATCATCTGCTTGGATCAATAATCCATCAGGATAATTTTTGGCATTATCAGTAAAGGTTTGTTCCAGATTTGCTGCTTCAATCTCTTGTCCGTCCCATATGAATTTATTATCAGCTGTTACAGAAACATTCATTATTTTAGAGTCTTTCATTATCTGCTCTTCATTAACAATTTCTGGTACAGCAAGATTTAAACCTTGTTGGTCAAGAAGCGGAGCTATAACCATCATTATGATTAGCAATACAAGGAAAATATCTGTAAGTGGTGTAATATTTATCTCATTAAAACTATCACGCATTATTCACTCCAATTCTCATATTGATTATCTTGCGGTAAAGGTGTGGAAGCTCCATCAATTACATTATTAGAAGTATAATTTTGGGTCGATTCTTGCTCTAATCTTTTCTGGTCTTTTTTATTTAAAGGTTCACCGGCAACGATAAGCTTTTTATATTGTGCATCTTGAGCGGCATCCATTATTTCCATGATTATAGAACTTTTTACTTTCTCATCAGCTTTGACAACTACTTCAGGACTTACGTTTTCTCCTTTTGCAGCTTGTAAATCAGCCACTAACGCTTCTGTTGAAGATTTTTTTGAGTCAACATAAATTGCACCATCTTTGGTAACTGAAACTACAACTTTACCTTGCTCAATAGATGTCCCGCTGTTAACTTCAGGAATAGTGATTGAGTTATCTACCGATTGAAATGTCGGCGCAACAACCATCATAATAATTAACAGCACAAGGAAAATATCCGTAAGCGGTGTTATATTAATCTCTGTAAATAATGCATTTTTGCCCGTCTTTATACCCATAATCTCCTCCCCCTCTCCTTTTTTATTTGCCCCGAGAGGGTTGGGGTGAGTGGTCAACCAACACCCTGATTTAATTTTATAATGCTACACTTGAAGCAGACTTAACTCCTTCATTTACCCCTTCTTCTGAATCTACAAAGCTCAAGAATAATAATTTAATTAATTGGAAATCATCCTCAAATCTTTTAACAGTAGATTGGAAAGTGTTGTAGCAAACTACAGCTAAAATAGCAACCCCAAGACCAAACGCTGTAGCAATCAATGCTGAACCGATACCCATTGCAACTGCTGCAGATTGGTTACCTTGTGAAGCCAAATCTTGAAATGTGTAAAGTATTCTTACAACAGTACCGAACAAACCAAGGAATGGAGCTACACCACCGATAGTACCAAGAATTGTTAATCTGTGTTCAAGTTTTCTTGTCGCAAGTGCTGCTGCAATATCAAAAGCTCTTGAGAAGCCTTTTTTCTGTTCAGAAAGAATTCTAACTGCTTCTTCTGTAACTTCTCCAATAATGCCGCCGCATTGCACTGCAATATTTTGTGCACCCATTAAATTGTTTTTAGCTAACTCTTTTTGCAATCTTGGAATAAGCTCAATAACATTTCTTTTATTTGCGTTATAGTAAGCGCCTCGGTCAATTGCTACAAATACTGTTAAAATTGAACATAAGAATATCGGTAACAATACCGGCCAGTCCAATTGAATTGAATGTAATAATAAGTCCATTTTTATTTCCCCTTTACTCTTTTTTTATTATTCTTAGTATCTTGATGCTCCGAATACTCTGTAATCAAATGTAAACTGAATATCAATACTTTGTCCTTTGAAATCAGCCGGTAACGGTCTGAACGGAGCTGTTAGTTCCACTGCTTTTAAAGCAGCCTGATCTGCAGACGGTAATCCTGATGATTTATGTACACGGCTTGATAATAATCGGCCGTCTTTTGCAATCTTGAATAACAATACAACTGTTTTGCTTTCGTTTCCTTTAGGAGGATCCCAATTGAGTTTAATTCTGCGTTGTAATTCTCTCATATAAGGTCCAAAGTCCGGTTCTCGAAGGGCATCAATTCCCGGTGCGCCTCCGCCTCCGCCTGGATTACCTACATTGCCTGTGCCACCGGCAGAAGAACCTCTTGATAATTGTCCACTTCCTCCTGAACCTGAAGAAGGTGATAAAGATGGTCTTGGTGCATAAGCTCCTGAACCACCAGAAGAGCTTCCTCCTCCTGATTTTGCGATACCTGTTGGTGCATGGGTTCCTCCAACAGGACCTGTAGCTAATGTTTTACCAACCGGAGCGCCTTTAGGAGCTGCTACAGTAAATGGTGTTGTAGGTTTTGCAACAGGAGCTGTTGTAGACATTGGCTTAGCACTAGGTCGAGCAGTCGGAGGTGCCGGTTTAGCAGGTGACGGCTTTGCCGGTGCTTGCTGTTGTGCTTTTGGCTGAGGAGTCTGTTGTTTAGGCTGTTGAGTTGGCTTTTTAACAGGCTGCTGTGCTTGCTGTTGTCTTTGCTGCTGTTGTTTTTTTATTATTTTATTAGCGTTCGCTGCAGCAGCAGATGGTTTCTGCTGTTTTTTAGGTGCAGGCGATGGCATTGAAACTTTTCTTGTCGGATCATTAACTCCACCGCTTCTTGAGCTGATATCAGAACGGTTTTTTGTATTAGGATCGCGTGGAGTTCCAGGTTTGTCAACTAGAACAAACTCAATATCCTTTTTAGGAGTTGGTTTAACTTTTTTAAGCATACCCAGATTAATTCCCATTAACATTAAAATAATAGAAATTAACCATATAAGCCCCACAATTGTCGGGTGCAATGCTGTTGCGATGGCAAGAGATTTTTTTACAGGAATTACTTCAGGCTTTGTTGTAACAAGCGTTGGTAATTTGTATTGTTCTAAATCCCTATCGTCCTCTTCGTCTAGTATAAAACTTTTTTTACTTATTAATGACACTTTTTTTATCTCTCTAGTACTACCTTTTTAGAATAATTTGTTCAAACGTATTTTAAATTATCCTGTTTGCTAATTTTCATAATAATAAGATGAGGAATTTACTGTTGCAGGTTGGGTTAAGACTAACTCAATTGTTGCATTTGATGGTATTTCAACATCATTACCTTTATCAATAACCGATTTTACTAAACCCCCGCCAGCTCCTACAGCTGTTCCAAGAGCAGCTCCTCTTCCTATATCTCCTCCGGCAAGAGCACCAAATACAAGACCTGATAATGCTCCTGTAGCAGATCCGGCTGCTAAATCTTTTGCATACTCTTTTGTAACATCTAATTTAGTTCCACCAATTAATACACCGGACATATCATCAGTCTTTATAACTCCTGAAATTGGTATTTGTGTTCCAAAAGGCGTCTGAATTTGATTAAATCTTATGCTTAATCTTCCATTAATGCTTCCCCGTTTTGCTTTAGAGGCTTCAATGACACTTCCATAAACCATACTGCCGCAAGGAGCAATAAGCTGATTGTTATAATAGAAGTCTTCACAAAGAGCTACAGTAATGGTTTGTCCTATATTTGTGTATTCAGAAGATATTGGTGTTGTAAGTACAGCTCTCATTTCAGTACCGGCAGGCACCATAATTACATTCCCTTTTAAAGTATTGTTTTGAGGATATTGAGGATAATAAGTTTGGTTTTGCTGATAAGAATAATTAGAGGCACCAAAGGCAATATTTGTTATGCCGGCACAAACTAATAATACAGTAATCAAACTTTTATTCATTTACTCCTCCTCCCTTATAGTATTTTAGGTCTTATAAATCTATTTGTCAATTTATTAAGGTATGTGTCATATAAATAGGTTCTACAATAACTATAGTAAGATTTGCACCCGATGAAATTGTTACATGTTCGCCCATTCTTCTTTGAGCACCCGGTACACATTGCAGTACCCCCATTGCTCTAAACATTGACCATCGCTGATAATGAGGTATTTTATTGTAAGTTTCGGGAGGAGTCAATTCCCCTCCTATGGTATTATTATTGGATGTTTGAATATAGGCTTTTATAGGGATTTCATATCCGTCAGGAAGGTATAATTTGTTTAAAAAAACCTTCATAGCAGCATTTGTGCCACGAATAGGTTCGTTCTTTTTTTCAATGTAACCTGTAAGTTTACAACCTTGTGGCAGAATATTTTTATTAAAAACATAAATGTCGTTTGTTGTTACAAAATTCAGTTTTTCACCTTCTTCTGTATAAGCAGTTGAAAACTCTTGCAGCGACATTATTGGTATATGATAACCGGCTGGAATACTGATTTCATCGTAACCTTTTAAAACCGGTTCTGTAGCAAAACAAATCCCGCATATAAATAATGTTAGAATTGTAATTAATTTCTTAAACATACTAATTATTATACATATAATTTTGCAAAATCCAAATCACTTTTTGTTGTAATTTTAATATTGGTATAACTTCCAATAATTATATAAACATCTTGCTCAAGCTTTTCTAACATAGAAGCATCATCTGTAAAATTGTAATCTTTTAGTTTTTCGTGAGCTTCCTTAATAATAGAAGTCTTAAATGCTTGTGGTGTTTGTGTATTATACAATTTTGAACGGTCAATAGTTTTAATTATTTTACCTTTCTCATCAACTTCTTTGATTGTGTCGGTTGTTTTTGTCATTACAGAAACGGCATTTTTTAATACCGCTAAATCCATAGTTTGAGAAATAACACCTTCTTGAACAAGCGGTCGTGCTCCATCATGTATTATTACATAAGGATTTGTAACTTCTTGTAATCCTTTATAAACTGATTTTTGTCTTGTATCTCCACCTTCAATAATTTTTATTCGCGGATCGGTTAATAAATGTTGGATTTCATCCTTTATAGATTTATTGGTAGGGATTATTACCTCTGTTATTTCATTAAATCCTAAAAATGCTGAAACCGTGTATTCAATTACTGTTTTATTATCAATGAGTTCTAATAGTTTATTTTTATTACCATAGCGTGATGATGTGCCACCTGCTGTTATTATTACTGAAAAATTTGTCATACTAACTCCAATGTTTATACAATCCTAATTCATCATAATTTGAATATTTTCTATCATCAATTTGCAAATATGTTCCATCAAAGGGGTAAACTCGAGCAATAATATTCTCGTCCATCAACCCTTCAGGCACTGCTGCTACAAGATGATAATCTTCAGCTCCGAACATTCCTTCAATATAGTTTGTCTTTATTGTTACGCAGCTTGCTTTTGCAATCTGAAAAAGAGCATCTGCCAAACCGTCTGATGTATCCATCATTGCATAATCTTCTTTGATATTTTCAGCAATGTTTTTTGAAAACTCAACATCAAGTTCTGGTTCAAGATGAGCTTTTATGAACTCGTTTCCTCTTTTACCTTTTATAAGTTCTGCAAGTCCTTTGCTGCTTTCTCCATATTTTCCTCTTGAAATTACTGAATATCCGGCTTTTGCGTTTTTTCGTGAAGAAATTTTGCGTCCATTAGTGTTTCCAATAGCTGTAATTGATACAAATACTTTGTCGGCCCCTGTTATATCTCCACCGATTACTTTTGCACCATAAGAACCTGCTTCAATTCCACGATAAAATTCTTTAATAAACTTTTCGCCCAAATCTGGCATGGAAAGTCCTATTGTTATATATTCAGGTTTAGCTCCAGAAGCTAAAATATCACTAATGTTAACAGCAGCAGCTTTATAACCGATTTGATAAGGAGTTGCCCATTCACTTTTAAAATGAACATTTTCTATAAAATTATCTTGAGTAACGACAATTCCTAAATCTTTAAGATGAGCGCAATCATCACCTAAGAAGTCGCTTTTTGTTTGTTCTGTAATTATTTTTATAAAGTCGTGTTCTTTCATGGCATAAATATGAGGCGGAGCCTTTAGGCTCCGCCCTTATAAATTAATTCTCAACTTTTTTTAATGTAGGGAATGCAATTACATCTTTGATAGATTGGTAATGCTTTTAACAAACTCACCTACAATCAGAGATGTAATT
>CAJTWU010000010.1:44645-47730 GCA_910579975.1 uncultured Vampirovibrio sp. | reverse complement strand
ATTACATCTCTGATTGTAGGTGAGTTTGTTAAAAGCATTACCAATCTATCAATACCCATTCCCATACCGCCGGTTGGTGCCAGACCGTATTCTAGAGCATTAATGTAATCTTCATCAATTTCCATTGCTTCTTCGTCCCCGTTAGCTTTAGCTAATGCTTGAGCTTCAAATCTGTGACGCTGGTCAATAGGGTCTGTTAATTCAGAGAAAGCATTGGCAATTTCCCATCCGTTAACACGTGTTTCAAAACGCTCTGTTAATCTATCATTATCTCTATGAACTTTTGCAAGTGGAGAAATTTCACGAGGATAATCTATAATATGAATTGGCTGTATCAAGGTCGGTTCGACTTTTTCTTCAAAAACAGCTTCAATTACTTGTCCCCAGTTCATATCTTCGTCTACTTCCACATGCATAGACTTAGCTTTTTCGAATGCTTCTTTTGCAGTAAAGAACTCCCCGAAATCAACGCCTGTATATTCTTTAATTGCACCAATCATTGTTTTTCTATCCCAAGGAGGAGTCAAATCAATTTCATTTTCTCCATATTGGATTTTTGTTGTACCTAAAACTTCTTGAGCAACATAAGCAACAAGGTTTTCTGTTAAAGCCATCATTTCGTTATAATCAACATAAGATTGGTAAAGTTCAATCATAGTAAATTCAGGGTTATGACGAGTATCAATTCCTTCGTTTCTGAAACATCTTGAAAGTTCAAAGATTTTTTCATTTAAACCGCCAACCATAAGTCTTTTTAAGTGTAACTCCGGAGCTATTCTTAGGGTTAAATCCATATCAAGAGCATTATGGTGTGTTGTAAACGGTCTTGCATTAGCACCAGAGGCTTGTGTGTGAAGCATTGGAGTTTCAACTTCGATAAATCCTTGTTTATATAAGTATTCACGTACTTTTTGGATAATTAAGCTTCTTTTTCTTAAAGTGTCTCTTGTGCTTTCATTTACAATTAAGTCTAAATATCTTTGTCTGTATTTAGTTTCTGTATCAGACATTGTATGATGTGATTTTAATTGTTCTAATTTTTCTTCGCTGATTTGTTTGTTAGGCAATGGAAGAAGAGATTTAGAAAGAATTTTGAAACTGGTAGCTTTGATTGAAAGTTCTCCTCTTGGAGTTCTTCTTATAGTACCGTGGAAACCTAAAATATCACCTATGTCAACAAGCTTAAGAGTTTTAACCATTTCCGGATCCATATTTTCTTTGTGTGAGAAAATTTGGATTTTACCTGTTGTATCCATTAAGTCAATAAACATCCCTGTGTTTCTTATAGCCATAACACGACCGGCAACAGAGTAAGCATCTTCTGTTTCTTCACCGGCTGGAAGGTCTTTATATTTGTCTTGCAAATATGCTGCATCTGCATCTTTATCAAATTGATAAGGATATGGATTAACTCCTTTGTCTGCAAGTTCTGCAAGTTTTTGTATTCTTGTTTGTCTTATAGTATCTCTTGCCGAGATAGGTTCTCTTGTTTGTTCTGTCATTTTTACTTCCTCTTGTTAAAGTCTCTTTGCCATGATTTTAGCATAAACAAAATGTTTGTGTAAGAATACTACTATGAAAATAATTAGAATTAACAATTTAAATAAGCCTTTGACTCCATTAAAACGTCAAAAAGAAAACTTGCTTTTAAAATGTGATGAAGTAAGGCACAAAAAGCTTAAAGATCTTTCAAGCAAAGAACTTCCATTCTTTGGAGCTTTTGTCGGACTTTTTTCTCCATTACCTTTTGGTTTTTTAATTGGTTATGGACTTGGCAAGCTTATGGAGTTAGGTATAAATTTCTTTAAAAAGAAATGATGGTCTTAAAATTGTTCTAAAAATCTCTTGTCATTATTGAAGTATAATCTAATATCATCAATTGCATATTTAAGCATTGATAATCTTTCTACACCCATACCAAATGCAAAACCTGAATAGATTTCAGGGTCAATTCCTACATCTCTAAGAACATTTACATCTACCATACCAGCACCCAGAATTTCTAACCATCCTGTTCCGCTGCATACGCGGCAGCCTTTGCCTTGACACATAATACATTGAACATCTACTTCAGCAGAAGGCTCGGTAAATGGGAAAAAGCTGCTTCTAAATCTTGTTGGACGTGCTGCTCCGAAATAAATTCTGATAAACTCGTTTAAAACTCCTTTTAAGTCACCAAAGGTAATATTTTTATCAACATATAACCCTTCAATCTGATGGAAGAAATTATTTTTACGAGCATTAATATTTTCATTTCTGTAAACTCTTCCTGGTGCAATAATTTTGATTGGAGGTTTTTGATTTTCCATAATGTGAACTTGAGCACCAGAAGTTTGACTTCTTAATACTGCACCCGGCATATCTTTTAGATAAAAAGTATCCTGTACATCTCTTGCTGGATGGTCTTTTGGTACATTGAGCATATCAAAATTGTAATATTCAGTTTCGACTTCAGGAGATAAATCAGGAGAAATAACTGAAAATCCCAAACTCTGAAAAATTGAAACGATTTCATTAGTTGTAGATGTAATTGGATGAACTTTGCCTTGAGGAGTATATTTACCGCTCAAAGTTATGTCAATTCTATCTTTTTGTAGTTTTTCGTTTAATTCTTTCTGGTAGAAAGCATCAAATTTTTCTTTTAAAAGCCCTTCTAAATCCTGTGTAATCTGGTTAGCAAGAGCGCCAACAGTTCTCTTTTCTTCATCAGATAAATCTTTTAAGCCTTTTTTAATAGAATTAAACTCTCCCTTACGGCTTAAATATTTCAGTCTGATTTCGTCAATATCACTTATTGACTGTGCTTGAGCAATATCTGATTTAGCTGAATTATAAATATTTTCTAATTGTGCTTTCATTTTTCAATTCTCCCTTACAAAGATACTACATCAAACCATATATAATGTCTATTCCATGCATAATGTAACAAAATGTAAAAAATCATTCAAATTTATTAAAGTTTAAAAACATTATGCCGTTGTATATAACGTATGTTGGTTATTATTAATATATAAGGAAAAAAGAGTATGAAAAAGATTGAATGTCCAAAAGTCGCTCTGCGCAATGCTTTGCGGGGGGGGGGGGG
>CAJTWU010000010.1:0-44635 GCA_910579975.1 uncultured Vampirovibrio sp. | reverse complement strand
CCCCCTCCTAAAAGTCCTTTTAATTTTGTCACTAATGACTGTTTCTCCTAGTTTTTCAGAAGAAGCAAATATTGATTTATCTCACCTAATTTATGGTGAAGGTTCAAATGTTAAATATTTTGAATGGAATAATGGTGTTTTGGAACCGGTTGCAGCACCAACAGAAGGAAGTAATACTATTGAATACAGATACGATATGAATATGTTGCAAAACAGAGTAGACAATCCTGTAAATAATGATTTTGGTGATATCTCAGGAACTTTTCAAGACGGAGCTTTTGTATCAGAGGGCGTAGCTATTAAAAATGCCGGTGTAATTGGAAATATTAAAGCCGATTTTGTTAATAATATTATTATTAATGAAGCTAGCACTAGTAAACATGGCGGAGCTATTTAATTCAATCTGTATATGCCGGTTATATTGGCTCGCAAATGAATTATACAGGAGTAGATTCATCTGTTAATGGCGGTGTTTTAGGTTTGACAGAAACTTTTTACAAAGGAAATTTCTTTGGTGGATTAACAGCAACTGCCGGAGCTAGCTTAGCAGACTCTTCTACAATGTATGGTAGTGAAGATTTTACATCCCTTTTAGGCGGAATAGGTGCTAAAACAGGATATAACTTTGAATTCAAAAATGGAAGATATATATTACAGCCAATAATGTTGATGAACTATTCATTGGTAAATACATTTGACTATACAAACGGAGCAAAAGTAAAAATCAAGAGTGATCCATTACATACCTTACAAATAAATCCTCAATTAAAGTTTATAGCAAACTTGGATAAAGGATGGCAGCCATATGCAAGTGTTGGTTTTGTTTGGAATGTGCTGAATAGTTCAAAAGTAAAAGCCAATGACGTAATCCTTCCTAAAATGAGTGTAAATCCATATGTAGAATATGGTTTAGGGCTTCAAAGAAACTGGCATGATCGTTTTACAGGCTATCTTCAGGCAATGGTACGCAATGGCGGACGAAATGGTGTGTCCTTATCATTTGGGTTTAGATGGGCATTAGGTAAAGATACAGAAGATTTGTAAAAATAAAAATGAAGCTTTAAGCTACATTTTATTTATTCCAGGTAAAATATTTATCAAAATCAACATCTTCAAAATTACATAAAAGATGAAAAATATCGTCGTCATCATCAAGCCGTTGAAAATTATACTCATCGAATAACCAGTATTTAGGGCTGTTACCACGTACGCGGACAATATTTTTATCTTTTAAAATTTGAAGTTTCTTTTTTACTTCATCCACAGGAAGATTGACTAATTTTGCAAGTTCAACAGCAGTAATACCTTCTGTATTACTGTATTTGTCAGGGGTAAGGAACATGAGTTCCAATCCAACCATTTTTAAACCAGTATCTTCCTTGTTTGAACTCATAATCATATTATAACGCATTTTTGAACTTTTTTATCATGTTTTTATATGAGATGGACAATTGATTGAAATAATTTTTGCCATATAATCATATTTATGTATCGTTTTGTGAGAAATTGTAAAACTTCTATAATCTGGTTAAGCCTTGCACATCTTGTGTGTGATGTATATGGCGGTTTTTTGAACCCTCTAATGCCTTTTATTGCTGCTAAATTGAATTTTACAATGGCATTGGCTACTGTTTTAGTTGCAATAACACAAATTTGTTCGAATATGCTGCAGCCAATATTTGGATTTTTTGCAGATAATATTAATAAAAGATTTTTTATTTTTTGGGGGCTGATTTTAGCCTCAATATTTATTCCACTAGCACCATCAGCACCTAATATTTTTCTTTTAACGGTGTTTATGATTGCAGGAAGTTTGGGAGGAAGCTTTTTTCATCCTCAATCTATGGGATTTGTAAACTTTTTTTCAGGAAAAAATTGTTCAAATAATATGGGGCTTTTTATAAGTATGGGTTCTCTTGGCTTTGCTCTGGGACCTTTGCTAGCCGCTTATATTACTCAGATTGCCGGGCTTGATAAAATTTGTTATACCTCTGTGTTTGGTTTGACTCTTGCTGCTATGATGTTTGCGTTTGTTCCAAAGCTTTCTAAAATAGAAGAACCACCTGAACATAAGGAGTTTTTTAAATCTTTTAAGGATATTCTTTCTAACCGCCAGATGAATTATCTAATGTTAATAGCTATGATGAAATCTTTAGTAACAAATAGTTCTTGTATTTTGCTTCCTTTTTTATGGAAATCAATGAACTATTCTCCATTTTATATTGGATTTGCACTGTTTTTATTTGTTTTTATGGGTTCAATCGGTTCTTTTTTAAGCCCTCATGTTGAAAAACATTTTGGTTCTAAACCTATAATATATTTTTCTATGTGGGCAACTTTTCCTCTAATGCTTATTTTTGCTTTTGTTTATAAAACTATGCCTATTTTTTCAATGTTTGTGTTTGGAATAATTGGGTTTACTACAATGCTTGCGCAGCCTGTTGTTCTTGTATGGGCACAACGCACTGTGCCTGAATATAAAAGTATTGCAGCCGGTTTCATCAATGGTTTTTGCTGGGGTACAGTGGCATTATGCCTATCCGGACTTGGTTTTGTGGCGCAAAAATTTGGTATAATCAATACAATTCTTGTTCTTACAACTATACCGGCCTTCTCATCATATTTTGTCCGTTATTTAAAGTATGAAGAAATGTAACGAAAAAGTTTATCTTTGAAATTAAAATAATTTTTTAAACTTTATATTAATATAAATCGGGTGGAATAGATGAGATGGAGAAAATATGAAGAAGAAAACAGTAGACTGTTTGGAAACAACAGTTTCCCCTATGGATATTTTAGAAATTTCAGACGAAGAAATGACGTTATTGGAGCCGGCTGAAACAGAATTAGTTTTCTTAGAACTATCTAATATTGTTAATGAACAACCCTCAACAACAAGGCGAGCCTCGAGTAATATTGAGTCAAGAATAGAGTCGACATTAGCAGTGTTAATTGAAAAACGAATGCAAACAAAAGCTTTGCCGCTTGCACTTAGAAAAAGATTAATGTATCAACGAGCAATTAGTGCTTAATTATTCTTGAATAGGCTGAATATCCATCTTTGATATATTTTGAGTGGCTTTGTTAAATTTCATTATACCAGGAGGGCTTGTTAGTGCAAAAGACAATCCCATGCCAGCTGCTAATCCACCAATCAATCCTCCGGTAGTAATTAAAACCTGTTTCCATGTTTTTAGATTTGTAGTTTTAAAGATAGCAATCCCTGCACCTGTTGCAGCACAAAGACCTGTTATCCAATTTGATGTCTTTTTTAATTTTTTTCGTGAGTCTTCAGAAGAGTGTTTTTCGGCAAATTTTTGAAGTTTAGGTGCTGTTTCAATGATATCTTTGTATGATTTTTCAAATACATCACAATCTTTTTGTGGAATGGACATTTTGCCAGCTTCTTGTCCGTTTCCATCAATAACTTGATAAACAACTCTTCCATTTTCGGTTGTACCAATTTTATTTATTGTTCCATATGCACCTATATTTTGAACCATAAAAACCCTTTACACTATACTACATATATATAAAGATTTTTTGTTGGTAAAAATTGCTAAAATGTAAAGTTTTTTAAACATCTAAATCATCAGTTTCAACTTCAGGAGCATCCGGTTCGGCAACTGTTTTTGTTAGTTTTTCGTTTAATTCCTGTAAAGATATTGATTTATCCATTTTCTTTAAAGCATTAAGTACAGCAATTTTGTAATCAGCATCAGCTTTATTTTTTGGATTATCCATAATTTCGCCAATTTTTTGCCCTAGAAAACCCATAACAACAATAGCAGGAACTAACACAGCAGCTGTTGCTAATACAGAATGGGCATCAATAGTACCGATTTTGGTTATAGAAACTGTTCCAATAACCAAAATTGTAACCATTATAAAAAATGTGCGTAAATTTATAGCATGCTGCATTATTTATTTAAATTCTCCATATCTTTTTTCATACAGAATTGGATTAATGTCATTTTATCAATATTACTTAAATTTGTGAAACGCCCTGAAATAGTATAAAGTCCACTATCACCTTTTTCTACTCTTATAAGCTGATATTTACACTTAACTTCTTGCTCATCACTTAATTTAATGGAAATTTTGTATTCTTTTTCGATATCAATATTTTCTTCTGTTCTAAGTTTCATACCGCCGGCCGAAAGGTCAAGAGAACGAACCTTGTGAATAGTATCTTCAAATACCAGTTCAAGATTTTCAAGGAATTTGATACGTGTAAATTTACGACGTTGTAAGAAACGGTGTTTGATAGGATTTGCAATAGTAACCACGTTATTTACAACATCCTGGATATAAGATTCAAAATAAAGATATCCATTATCTGTTAGAGAGTAAAAATCACAAATATGGTTTTTGATAAGTCCTTCTGGCTTGTATTTTAATTCCATTCTAAAACCGTCTAGGCTAACTTCTAAGACCTTACCTTTGTTAGAATTTTTAAAATCTTGTGGAACAATTGTTACAAGCTGTTCTTTTTTTATTAATTCTCTCATTTTTACCTCTCTGTATTCCTTTTATCCCTTCACTAATCCGACGGATTTAACTTTAACATTTGGACTAATCTCATTATACGACATAATTGCAATTTGCGGATATGTTCTTTCAACAAGTTTTCTGAATAGAAGTCTTATAGGAGAAGAACATAAGATTACCGGCTGGTTTCCTGTTGCAGTAATTGCTTTTTCCAGTTCTATATTCATCTTATCAAACAACGCTCTTGTAAATGCTGGATCAAGTGTAACACTTGTACCATCAGGACTAGCTCCTTTTGCAATTGTATTTTCAATGTCCGGTGAAAGTGTAATAACGTATAAATCTCCGGTATCGGCAAGATTTTGTTTGCAAATATTTCTTGATAATGCTTGTCTGACATGTTCTGTTAAGAAGTTAGGATTTTTGTTAATCTTAGATTGCAAGCTGATTGTTTCTAATATTGTTTTAAGGTCTCTAACTGCAACGCCTTCTTTAAGAAGATTTTGGATAACAATTTGTACATCACCAATTGTAATATCTTTCATTATGTCTTCAACATATTCTTCTGAAACTTCTTTTTTCAGATTGTCTATAAGTTGTTGAATATCAAATCTTGAAACAATTTCAAATGCGCATTTCTTTATAACTTCTGTTATGTGTGTTGAAATTACTGCGGAGGCAGACACTACGGTATAACCGGACATTTCTGCTAAATCTTTATCTTTTCCTTCAATCCATAATGCAGGAAGTCCAAAAGCCGGTTCAATTGCGTGGATACCATTTATTGTAAGGTTACCAACAGGGTCGCCGGCACACATAGCAAGATATCTTTCAGGATAAACTTCTCCTGATTCCAGTGCTACACCTTTAAGCTTGATTTGATAAGAGTTCGGAGAAAGCTGTAAATTGTCTCTAACCCTAATTGATGGGAGTACAATACCCAAATCCAAAGCTGTTTGACGTCTTATTTGAGCAATTCTTTCCAAAAGGTCTCCGCCCATTTCTACGTTAAGCAGCTGTACCAATCTATAACCGACTTCTATTTCTATTGTATCTACGTTTAAAAGTTCCATAACACTTTCTTTAGTAGCTTTTGCACGTTTTTCTTTTTTACCGAGTTTTTCTTGCTGTTCTTGTTCAATTCTTTGAGCTTCTTGGTTTTGAACGGCAGTAGCTTTTTCTTTATTTTTCAAAAATGCCATTCCACCGGCAACAGCAGCGATTAATAGGAATGGAGCGGTAGGCATGCCGGGAATTATCCCCATTACACCCAGAAGCCCGGATACAACACCAAGGACACGCGGATCTGAAAACATTTCATTTTTAATATCAGTTGAGAGTGAGTCATCTTTTCCTGTTGCTCGAGAAACAATCAAAC
This sequence comes from uncultured Vampirovibrio sp., assembly GCA_910579975.1. Classification (GTDB taxonomy): domain Bacteria; phylum Cyanobacteriota; class Vampirovibrionia; order Gastranaerophilales; family Gastranaerophilaceae; genus CAG-196. The sequence continues at coordinate 38,766 of CAJTWU010000010.1, read as the reverse complement.
CTGTAGCTGTTGAAATAAGAAGTGCCGGAATTTGTGATACAAGACCGTCACCAACGGTAAGAATAGTATAAGTGCCTAATGCTTGCTGCACATTCATATGGAGCTGGACGACACCAATAATCAATCCGCCGATAATGTTAACAATTGTGATGACAATCCCGGCTGTAGCATCACCTTTTACGAATTTGGAAGCACCGTCCATTGTACCGTAAAAATCGGTTTCACGTTCCAGCTTACGTCTTCTTTCTTTTGCCTGATCTTCATTAATTAAACCTGAATTTAGATCCGCATCAATACTTAATTGTTTACCGGGCATTTTGTCTAATGTAAAACGTGCAGAAACTTCAGCAACACGGGTTGCACCGCCTGTGATAACCATAAAGTTGATTAAAACAAGAATACAGAAAATAACTGCACCGACAACATAGTTACCGCCAACAACGAATTCTCCGAAAGAACTGATTACGTTACCGGCTTGTCCATGTAAAAGGATAAGACGAGTTGAACTTACGTTCAAACCCAGTCTGAACAGAGTCGCAATCAAAAGTACGGTAGGGAAAGATGAGTAATCAAGCGGTTCTTGTGTATATAAACATACAAGCAAAATAACAACCGCCAGGGAAATGTTTACGGTGAGCAGAAGATCTAACACAGGAGCAGGAAGAGGTATAACCATCATACAGACGATTACAACCAAGCCTATCGCAAGAACGATATCGTTATTCTTTAATATGTTAGATAATTTGGTTAACTCCATACTCTCCCACCATACATAATTGTAGCATTATGAAAAGAGTATGGCAAGCTGTTTAAATTACTTGCAGTCAAGCCCTAAATCCAATGTAGGAGCTTTTGCTACAATTGCACTGGATGAAATTATATCAACACCAGTTGCTGCAATATCATGAACCGTATTTAAATTTACATTACCGCTTGCTTCTACAATTGCTTTCCCGTTAATCAATTGTACGCATGCTTTCATTGTTTCAAGGCTCATATTATCAAGCATAATAATATCAGCTCCTACTGCAATTGCTTCTTTTACTTGTTCAATTGTGTCACATTCAACCTCAATTTTATGCGCATGAGAAATATGTTTTCTAAGTTTTTCAACAGCTTTTGTCAGTGAGCCGGCATATTTAATATGATTATCTTTAATCATTGCACAATCAGCAAGATTAAATCTATGTAAACTTCCACCGCCAATTTTTACTGAATATTTTTCAAATGCTCTAAATAATGGAGTTGTTTTTCTTGTATCAACTATCTTAGCTTTATATTCACCTATAGCTTTCTGGTATTTATTAGTTTCGGTAGCAATACCGCTCATTCTTTGGATATAATTTAATGCTAATCTTTCGCCCATCAAAACCCATCTTGCTGGACCTTCTATATCAGCAATTTTGTCTCCTTTATTAATTACATCTCCGTCTTTTTTATGGAAAGTTACCTTAACATCTTCCGAAAGTACTTTGAAAACGGTTTTAAATACGTTTGTACCGCATAAAATACCTTCAACACGCGAGTTTAATTCACAAGACATTCTATCATCTTCATTTGTTAAATAATCCGTTGTAATATCACCAAATCCAATATCTTCTTCTAATGCTTTTTTTACGTGATCTTCTATAAAAAAACTATTTAACATATTCTAACTCCTTATTAGCGGTTTTAATTATATTTGAATGAATGCCTTTTGCATTTGTCTGAGTATAATCAATACGAGCATGCGCTCCTCTTGATTCTTTTCTCATTAATGCTGCTTCAACAACAAGCTTAGCTGCAGTAAGCATGTTTCTATATTCATATTCTTCTTTGTTTAAGCATTTTCTATCTCTTTTAAAATCTTTTGACATCTCATTTATTGTGTCTAAAGCTTCTTGAAGTTCTTTTTCATTTCTAAGAATACCGGCTTTATCCCACATAAGATTTTTAAGCTCTTGTTTTAAAGCTGTTATATCATAATCAATTTCACTTAATGGCTCTGAATAAAGTCTTATTTTTTCAATAATTGCTTCATCAATCTTTTTAGGGATTGTAAGATTTGCAAAAGATAGATAATCTGCTAGTTCATATGCGCAAACTACGCATTCCAAAAGAGAATTACTTGCAAGCCTGTTTGCACCATGAAATCCTGTTGAGGCTGCTTCTCCTATTGCGTACAGTCCGCGTATGGATGTTTTGCCTTCAACAGTTGCTTTTATTCCTCCCATTGAATAATGAGCTGCCGGAGCAACTGGAATAGGTGATGCTGTAATATCAATGCCGTTATCTTTACATTTTCCAGAAATAGTTGGAAAACGCATAAGCAACTTAGCTTTATCAATAATTGAAGCATTTAGAAACATATTTGCAGAATGGCTTTTTTGCATTTCGTTATAAATAGCTCTGGTTACAATGTCTCTCGGTGCAAGTTCTCTTTTATCATGGTATTGTGACATAAATTCATTTCCAGAATTATCAATAAGCTTCGCACCTTCTCCTCTAACTGCTTCTGATATTAAAAATCTGTTCTTTCCAATTGCTAAAGCTGTTGGGTGGAATTGAATAAATTCCATATCTTGCATAATCGCTCCGGCATTATAAGCTAAGTCAATACCATCTGCCGTTGCACCTTCAGGATTTGTAGTGTATTTGTATAATTGTCCCATTCCACCTGTTGCGAGAATTATGGCAGAGGAATAAACAATTTCATGTTCGCCTGTTAATGCGTTATATAAAATCAACCCTTTACATTCATTATCAAGATTTGTTAATAACTCAACAGCTATAGAGTTTTCCACTATGGTTATATTTTCGTCTTTAATAACTTTTTCAGCCAAAGCTTCAACAATTCCCTTGCCTGTTGCATCTCCTCCAAGATGAAGTATTCTCCTAAAACTATGAGCAGCCTCTAAAGTAAAATTCAACTCGCCTTTGTTGTTTTTATCAAAATCTACACCGGTATCAATAAGGTCATTAATTACTTCATCTGATACCTCTGAGATGTATTCAACAACTTTTTCATCGCTCAAACCGGCACCTGCTTTTAATGTATCAGCAATGTGTAATTGAGTACTATCTCCTTTGTTTTGATGTACAACTCCGACAATACCGCCTTGTGCATATCTGGAATTGCTTTCTCCCAAGCTAGACTTTGTAATCAAAAGTATGCCGTCCGGTAAACTAATTTGCTTAGATATTTTTAATGCTGCATATAATCCGGCTGCACCGCTGCCTACAACCACTACAGAGTATTCAGAATGTTTCATTGGTATTTGCCCCTTGTCTTTATTACCTCAAATCTGATATACCTATATTTTAAACCAAAAATAATACGAAATTATTAATTAAATATAAAGATTTATTAATTAGTAGTAAGCGTTAAAACTTTTGGTTCAAGCGTTTCCTTAACTAATGAGCTATCAAAATCCATATGAGGAGCTAGTTCTTTGGCTTTTTCCATGTCTACATAATGCCCTTTTTTATCTCCCATTTGCAATTTAAATGCTGCTCTGTCTGCATAGTATTTTGCACGATTTGGAGCTCTATCAATAAGTAAACTCATAATATTTACCGCTGCATCCGGTCTTCCAACTCCTGAATAAATATCAGCCAAGCATAAATATCCGGCATAAGCATTGGAATCTAATGATATAATCTTGTTACAATATTGTGCTGCATATTTGTTGCTTCCATTAACTTTGTAAAGCATTGCAAGTTTAAAATAATCGTTAAATTCAAGTGATTTAACTTTTGTGTAATCGTTTAAAGCACCTTTATAATCTCTGAAATAAAGTTTTATTATGGCGCTATCACGATAAAGTGATTCAAATACGTATTCAGGCATATAAGCCGGTAACGATTGAATGGCTTTATCAAGGTCTTCCATAGCTTCTTTTTGCATATTCATTCTTGAATGATAAATTGCATTATTTCTATGAAATTTATATGCAGTAGTTTCGGTTTTATGTTGCATTTTTGCAATCATAAACTGAGTATTATTACTCCATAATGCAATCTGCATAAACTTATTACCTGGTGGTGTACAAAGCCACACAACAAACAAAAATCCAATAATAACTCCTACTAGAATTTTAGTATCATTCTTTTTTTCTTTTGTTTTTAAATTTTCTATCATAATTTTAAGCTCTCTGAAATAATTCTATAATAATATTTAAAAAAAATAAAGTAAATATTAACAATTTTGAAGTAAAATTTTATTTAAATTTTCTATAAGGGGTATATTCTTTTGTTCATAGTACATTGCAAGATTAGGAGCATTTTTTATAAACATTTCTCTATTTAACAGATAAGTTTCTATAGAACGAGCAAAAAGCTCTGTTGGAGAATTATAATACCTGTTTAATCTGGAAATTTTAGAATTAATCCGTCTTAATTCTTTTTGTAAATATTTTAGTTTAAAGCTGTTTGGAGATTTGGAGATTTCTGATTTAATTGCTTCTTTTGCTTTAAAAATAGGTGCAACAGAGTCTTTAGGAATAGACTCAACTGTAAGTTTTATTAATTCTTCGGTTAACTCGTCATTTTCATCAATAATAAAGTCAAGGGACTTTAAGGTGTTATCATAGCTGTAATGTATAAAGTGGGCAAATTCATGCACCAAGGTCTTAAGTATAGCTTCTTCAGATTGTCCTTTTGCAATATCAATTCTAAAGCTCTTATTACAAGCTTTAAAAAAACCTTTATTTCCCCGGGCTTTGTTTTTGCCGACGTTAACTTCTATTCCTAATGATTGAAAATATTTGGTGATTTCTAGGATTCTGTTTCTTTCACTAACCATTTTAAATAATCTTCCGAGCAGTCAACTATAGGTAATGCAATAATTTCAGGTACAGTATAAGGATGCATGTCTTCTATAACAAGCTTAACTTTACCATAATGAGCACGTCTGGTTTTTATCATCATTAATAATTCTTTTTCTTCACAAACTTCACCATTCCAAGAGAAAGTCGAACGAACATTGTTTACAAGTGAAACGCATGCTGCAAGTTTGTGTTTCATTAATACTTTTATAATATCTTTGGCTATTTTTTTATATTTATTGGGAATGGTACAATTTATTACAATAATATCCATTCTATTTTCCTTTCTTTATTATTATACTTTAAATATTTTATCCGGATTTAATATATTTTTAGGATCAAATGCGAGTTTAATTAGTTTCATATATTCTAAAGCATTTTTATCTATAGTATTTTCTAAATAAGATAGTTTTTCTATTCCAATACCATGTTCTGCTGAGATTGTTCCTTTTAACTTTAATGCTGTTTCATACATTTCTGATTTTGCATTAATATAATTTTTAAATTCTTCTTCATTCTCTAGGTTCAAAGCTATTTGAGGATGAATATTTCCATCTCCGACATGACCCACTAAACACATTTTTAAATTGTATTTTTTGCTGATATCATTACATTCTTTTATCATTTCTGCAAGATTTTCTCTTGGAACGATTATGTCATCTGATATAACATCCGGTGCAAGCCGGGTTGAAGCAGCAAAAGAAGCCCGCCTTGCTTCCCATATTTCTTCTTTATTTGAAACTTCAACTCCTGTTGCATTATGATTTTGCAAAACTTCGGTCACTTTATAAATTTGAGAGTTCATTGATGATTCAAATCCGTCTAATTCAAAAATTAACATACATTCATTTTCGGTTTTTAAATTACAATGAGCAAAGTCTTCAACCGTAATCATTGAATTTTTATCCATAAAATCTATTGCAGCAGGAAAAATATGCTCTGTAATAATTGTATTAACAGCAGTAATTGAGTCTTCAATTTTCGAAAAATATGCTGAAATAACTCTTTTAGTTTCAGGTTTTGGTATTAGTTTTAAAACAGCTTCTACAACAATTGCAAGAGTACCTTCACTTCCAACAATTAATTGTCCTAAATGATATCCAGAAGCATCTTTTATAGTTTCAGCCCCAAGAGTCATTAATTTCCCATCAGCAGTTACCACTTTTAAAGAGAGTACATAATCCTTTGTTGTACCGTATTTAAAAGACATTGCTCCTCCGGAGGATTGTGCTATGCTTCCACCAACAGTAGACACTTTAAAATTTGAAGGGTCAGGCGGATAAAATAATCCGATTTCTTCTGCTTTTTTCTTTAAATCACCAAGAATTACTCCGGGCTGAACTCTTGCGGTCATATTAGCTGAATTTAATTCTAAAATTTTATTCATTTTTGAAAAATTCAAAACAATGCCGCCTTTTGAACAAATACAAGCTCCAACCATATTTGTTCCGGCACCTCTGGATACAACAGGTATTTCATGTTCATTAGCGTATTTTAGTGTTTTTTGTACATCCTCTATTGTTTCAACAAATACTACTAAATCAGGTGTTTTACCTTCGTTTTTCATATTTGAAGCGTCACGTGAATAGCAATAACGTTCTTCCATTGTTGTAAGAACGTTATCATTTTTTAGAATGGTTTTTATTTTGTCTAATTTATTTTTCAACAACATGTGAAGCTATTTTCTCAATACTTTTATTAAGTTTGGCTATTTGTCTATCCATACCGCCTACTTTTTTAGTAAGCTGAGCTGTGTCTTTTCCATCTAACAAGCTAAGAGTTTCTGAAAGTTTATTTTCCAGAGAATTAATTCTATCTTGTTGTAATGTGAACTTTTCATCCATAGCAACAAGAAACTTATTAAGAGTATCTTCAAGTCGATTGCTGCTATTATTTATTGTAGTCTCAACTATTATTTTATCAAGTTTTGCTTCTAATGAAGAAATTCTCTTAGTCTGTTTATCAAATACAGCACCAAGGGCTTCAATAAGCTCAACTGTTTCAGTATTATCTTCTGTACCTGCTTTTAAGTCGGCAAGCATATCTTTGATTTGACTGATTTCGCCAAGGGTTTCAACTCTATCCGTAATTGAATTGATTTGTACACTAGCATTATCAACCCATTCAGCTAAGTATTCAAATACCTGGTTGAACACCTGATTAGTTTTAGCTCCTTGCTCCATCATTGTATTCAATGCATTTAATTTAGCATTAACTTTGTCCATGCCGGACTCTTGAGCAAAATTTCTGGTTCTTTCATCCAAATCATTAATAACAAGTTTAAAGTCTTGCAAATTATCCTGTAATGTCTTGTAAGATTCATCTGAAGCTAATATTAATTTGTTTGTTCGTGTACTGATACTTACAATATCTTCTGCAATATCTTCAAAATCTTGTTTATTTGGAAATTCGTTTTTAATAGTTTCAACAAGAGCATAAATATCATTTGTTGAAGTTATTAAATCTTGAAATTCTTGCCCGTGGTCATTTTCTTTCATTGAATTTAATTCAATGCGTAGATTTGCAATATCAGATTCTATATCTTGTAAAGTATAAATATAGTCAACTTCATCATCAGAAGAAATAATTGACGAAATTTTTTCGTTAATCATTTCAATGTCTTCTTTTAAGCAATCAATTTTATTTTCAACTGTTGCAGAATTTGTAACTATATGGCTTAAAATAGTGATTAATTCTTCATGTTTCTCATTTACAAAGTCAAGAATTTCTTCTTGTTCTGTAACAAACGATATTTGGTTAAATACATTTAAGAATTGAGTAATAATCTCGGTCTTAACTGATTTTAAAGCGTTTTCAAGTATTCCATCAATATCTTGCAAATCAAACTTTGTAGATAAGTCTTCTAAAGCGGTTAAAACAGAATGTTTTACCAGTGTATTTAATTCTGCAACTTCAGGAAGATTCATGCCGCATAAATCACTTATGTCTTCAATATAGCCCATTTGTTCACAAATAAGTTCTTCCAAACTTCCTATTTGTTTGTTAATAGAGGCTTGGAATGCTTCATCAAAAGATTTATTAGAAATTTGAGAACGAAGGTTTTCAAATGCATTATTTAACTGGCGCAATTCATTTACAGCGTTTATATTTGCACTATCAATTACTTCTGTGAGTTTTTCGATTTTGTTGTTTGTACTTTCCTTAACCTCACTAAATCGCGTAAGAATATCATTCAAAGAACTTTGAATTGTATTAAAAGAATTTGCTGTTTGATTAGAAATTAATTTAATTTCTTCAAATTTATCAACAAGTGTATCTACAAACTTTTTATCAAATTGTGTAAGTTTTTCTTCAAAATTAGCAGAATTTTCACTAATAAAAGTTGATAGTTTATTATTCAAGCTATCAGCAGAACTAGAAACTAATAGTTCGACTGCTAATCTGAAGTCTTTGATTTCAGTGGTGAATACATTTGAGTCGAGCATTTTGTTAACATTGCTGATTATATCCTCAGATGTAGCCAGCAAATCAGACTTTAAATTGTCTAATTTGCCTGAAAGAACAGATGAATCAGTTTTAATATCAAGATATGATTTTAAATCTTCGATATTATCATAGATTTGCGCGCTTACAATATCTTCAATTTTTGTTGTTAAATTAATGATATCGTCTGTTTGAGATTTTTTAAGCAAATCAAATTGTTCAACGAGTTCACCGATAACCATATCAGTTTCTTTTTCTATGTTAGCAGAAATTATATCAAGCTCTTTTTTAGTAAACTCTGTTATTAAATCTTTGCAAACTTTGACGTTTTGTTTTTCATCTTCAATTTGTTCAAGAATAGTATTTACATAAGAGTCAAGTGTTTGAAGTTCACCGGCTGAAATTTCTGCTGTTAAAGTATTTAAAGCTGTTACGCTGCTTGTTAAAGATTTATCCAGATGCCCTAACAAGGCTTTATTATCAGCAACAAGAGCTGCTAAATCAGCAATATCATTTTTTGTTGATGTAGTTATCGAAGAAGTATCTTGTGTAGCTGATTCAATATTTTTAACAGTATTTAAAATATTTTCTGCTTTTAAAAGTACTCCTTCATGTCTTTCAGAGGCAATATCTTCAGCTTTTGTGTTTAACTGAGTTACAGAATTTATTATACTGTTGTGTGTTGTTTGCAAAATGTCAAATTGATTTTTAGATAAATTTTGCATTTCACCAATAGCGTTTACAGTTTCTGTTTTTATATCTTCAAGCTGTTCGGCTGTAACAACACTTAATTCAGCCATTGTTTTAAGATTTTCTGAATGAGAAGTTTCTAGCTTGTTTACAATACCTGAAATACTTTTGTTAAATTCAGAAGCAAACAAATCTTGTTTATTTTCTACTCCGGATATTTTTAGTGAAATATTATTCTGATTTCCTAAAAGTTCAGTGTTTTTAGCAAATAACTCATCATGACGACTTTCAATTTCCTGTGCTTGAATGTCCAAAACAGAGTCAATATATTTTGTAATATCGTCAAGCTGTGCTTTTAAATCTTGAGTTAAAATACTATTATTTGCAGTTATTTCTTTTGCAAATTCAGCCAATTTTTCTTTAAAAGAAGCATAATCAACAGCAGTAAGCTTAATATTTTCATCAAGAACACTTTTTAAAGTTGCAGTCATGTCTTCAATTTGTTTGAAGTTAGTTTCATTTTGTAATTCTAAGGCTGATTTCATTGCAACATTAATATCAGCAATTCTTTCTTGTAAATAACTCGATTGTTCTACAGAGCTGTTTTGTATTTTATCGAATGTTTCTTCAATTCTAAGTTTGTACGCTTCCAGTTTTTGTGTCATAGCTTCTTGCATTAGAGCTGAAGCTTTAGAAAATTCACTGTTAATTTTTTCGGTCAAAGCTGTATCTGATTTATCAAATAAGATTGTGATTTGAGAAACAAGAGACTCAAAGTTGCTTTCGATTATTGAAAGTTGTCTTGTCATATCTCCATCAACATTTTCATCCAGCTTGTTTAAAACAGCTTTAACATTTTCGAAATCAGCAAGAATTATTTTAACCTGTTCTTTGACATCATTTGCTGTTTTATCATTTAGAGCAGACATGTAACTTTTTATCGCAACGAAATTATCAAGTATTTTTGCTAATGTAGCTGCTCTTGAGTTACTATCATCAGTTGAGAAAATTCCTAACAGTTCTTTTATTTCGGTTAATAATTCAGAAACTTCTTGCGAATTTTTGCTGTAAACACTTTCAACCGCAAATTTAAGTTCACTTACTTTTTCTGCATTTGCGCATGTAAATTCTTGTTTAAATTCTGAAATTTTATCAAGTAATGCTCGTTTTAATGCTGCTATTTGAGCTTCAAAATCAGATTTAACATTACCAGCAGAAGCAATTATTCCATCAAATCTTTCTGTAGAATTGACATTATTAATGCTTAACATGTCTTTAATCTCTGAATAAGCTTCTTGAATTTCAATCAATTTATTATATGAATACTTAATTTCTTTTTTCAATTCATCATTAATTAAATCAAGCTTACTATTGAAACCGTTATCACAAGCTGATTGTTGTTCTCCAACATAAGAAAGTATGTCAATAATTGATGATGAAATTTTTTCTAATATGCCTTTTAAACTTAATAATGAGTCATTTTGTGTTTTTTTGAATTCATCTTCTACACTATCAAGCTTACTAATAAGCAATTCATATTTGCCATATAAATCATTAGTAAATTTATCAGAAAGCTCATGATTTGTAGTTTCAAAAGTGTTTACCAATTCTTGTTTTGAAGCATATAAATCAACTCTTAAATCTTTTACAGTGTTTACAAAATCTAATGCCAAGACGGCTTCAATAGAGTCTTTCAGTGCTGCTAGCTCTCTTTTAATGTTGCTAGCTTCTACAACAGAAGAATCCATTTTGTAATCAAGTACACCCGATAAGTTCTTAATATTTTCAATTTGTTCGAATAAACGTAGAGAAGAGCTGGAAATGCTCTTTTCTTGAGTTTCTAAAGATACTCTAAGGCTATTTTCAAAAACTGCTAATCTATCGGTAATGCTTGAGAAAATAGCATTGTTTGAAGAAACACTGTTTTCGTCAATTTGTGCAATAAGAGTTTTTACATTAGAAATATTTTCAAATACTGAATTAAAATTCTTCTCACATAATGTTGCAATAGAATTTTGAGTTTGTGCAAGTTTTGAGTTTAAAGCATCAGCACTTGTTGAAATATCATTTAAAACTCTGGTAATATTAGCATCCTGTAAGGTTGCTAGTTTTTGTATAGCAAGATTTACTTCTGCTGTAATTTCAGTACCTTTTTTAGAAACCAGAGCATCAAATCCCATAGTTCCATCTAAGATGTTTTTCAAAACATCTTCTAAAGAAGCTTTGAAAGTATCAAATTTAGTATCTGTTGATATATTTTGTAATTCTGTTTCAAGAACATTTAGCTTGTCCAAAATAATTTGTGTATTTTGGTTATCAGCAGTTTCAAGAACAGATTTTAAACTTGCAATAATGTTAACAGAGGCATCAATTTTTTCAGCAAGGTTATCAATTTTGATATATCGGCTGCTTAAATCATTAACAGAAGCAGTGAGCTCATGACTCTGGGAAGATAGTTCAAATAAACGTTCTTTTGCTGATGTAATATCATCTTGGGTTGCAAGATTTTGAAGTATTGTTTCAACTTGTTCAGTCTTTTTATCAAGCATTTGCAATGCTGATAATATTGTGTTTGAAGACATTTCCATGCCTGTTAGAACATCAGAAAATCTTTCAAAATAATCAGTTTTATCAAAAGAAGCAATTGTTTTTATAATAGTTTTAAAATTGTCATTTAGACTTAAAACAATAGAGTCAAATCCATTGTTTAATCTTTCTAAATCAGGCTTTAATAATGATATATTCTTAATAATCTCACGTTTTTGAGTGTCATCAGAACGCAAAGCATCAAGTCTTAATGTAATATCAGTTAACAATTCTTTTTGTGATACAACTTCTCTTGAAAAAACTGATAAGTTAGTTGCTACAATATCAAACAGTTCTTTTAGTTCAGCAGATTTTGGCATTTCTGAACTATTTTTCAGCAAGTTAGAGAACAATGATTCTATAGCACCGAACTTAGAAATAAGAATATTATGTCTTTCATCTAGGTTTTGTTTAAGTTCTGATAAAAATATTTTAATTAAATCTATATCTTCTTCTGTATTTATTTTTTCTAACTTAGAATTAATTCCTGATAATAACTTGTCAACATCAGAAGTATTAAGAATTCCTTGTGCTCTTATTGAATTTAAGAGTGTTTTAATTGTATTAAAATTCTCATTAATCCCCGATAAATTATCAAAATCTGCCATAAAACTACTATCCCACATCCTACATTATTACATTTATATATTATATACTAATATAAAAATAGTGACAAATAATAAAATTTTTTTTAATATTAGTTTATGAATTACATATTTTTTATTTTAATAAGCGTGTCTATAGTTGTGGGATTTGTAAATGGAACTCTTTCGCAAGTTGTTTCGGCTATGCTTGAAGGTTGCGAAACAGCTGTTAAAGTTGCTTTTTCATTAATCGGGATAATGGCATTCTGGCTTGGTATTATGCGTATTGCAGAAAAATCAGGACTGGTAAATCTTTTATCAAAGTTTATTTATCCAATTGTAAAGCCTTTGTTTAAGGATGTAAAAGAAAATTCTACTGTAATAGGTGATATTACAATGAGTTTGGGAGCAAATGCATTAGGACTTACTAATGCAGCAACCCCTATCGGATTAAAGGTTATGAGAGAATTACAGGAAGAGAATGGGGATAAAGAAACTGCTTCCGATAGCATGTGCATGTTTCTGGGAATGAATACTGCCGGTTTTCAAATAATCCCGGCTACAGTTATTGCTATTCTTGTAGGCTTAGGTGCTAAAAATCCTACAGATATTGTTTTACCAACATTAATTGTTACCACTATTGCATTTGTTACAGCAATAATAACAGCATTGATATTTAGAAAGTTTTGGAGGGGAGAATAATGTTAGAAAAGATATCTCTTGCAATTCTTCCTATAATGATTTTAGTAATTTTGGCTGCCGGCATGCTCAAAAAAGTTCCTGTATATGAAGAGTTTATTGAAGGTGCAAAAGATGGTTTTAAGGTTTCTGTTACAATAATACCTTATCTTGTTGCACTTATTGTAGCAATTTCTATGTTTAGAGCTTCCGGAGTTCTTGACTGGGTTACGGGACTCTTTCCTGTTGAACCTGATTTGGTACCAATTATGATTACACGTTCTCTTTCAGGTTCAGCAGTGCTGGGTTTATTTGCAGAACTCGCTGCTAAACATGGAGCCGATGATTTTATAACTAAACTCGCTGCAATTATGGTCGGGAGTTCTGAAACGACATTTTATGTTTTAACAGTTTATTTTGGTTCGGTTGGAATAAAAAAATTCCGATATGCAATTCTTACTGGGGTTATTGCAGACATTACAGGTATTTTACTGTCAATTTGGGTGGCGCATTTTTTCTTTCTTCCCAACATTGGGTAGTATTTACGGTATTAGTATTTTCTATAATATTTTTTTGTAAAACTGCAAAATTTATATCAATAAAATTAATTTTTTCCAGTTTTTCTACAGAATACTCTTTTGAGCCACAATTACTACAATAATGGTTCTGTGGGAAAATTTCGCCGTTTTTGGCTATTGCTTTCATTTTAACTCCACAACATGCACAGCGTGTAATATACCATTCATTTTGTATAAATTTGCCACAATCCGGACAATAACCGTATTCCATATCGGGTGTTATCTTATCATGTGTACAACTTCTTTTTAATTTGAATAAATTAGTTAAAAACATTCCGTTACCTCTTATAAAGAGGTATTAATGATTTATCAAGTTAAGTCAACAAAAAAGCAACTTAATATCTATTGTGTTGCATATTATCCTTTACGGCAAGATGATAAGAAAACTTTAGGTATAATTTGAAAATTGTTACATAACTTTACATTAATAAATAGCAATATAGCTCCCTCGCCCTACGGGAGAGGGTTGGGGTGAGGGGGCGCAACCAGCTTGAACCTACTTGGAATCTGTTCAAAAGGCGGAATTGTAGGCAAACTAGAAGCTAGTGGTAATGTGGAATGTCCGCCGCCCCTTATTAAAAAAAGCAACACAATAGATATTAAGTTGCATATCAGAGAAAAAGGATAAAAAGGAGTAACACTATGAGCGGATTTTCAGGTATCAACCAATTTGGTAATTTAACATTACAAAACGGTCAACGTTTATCATTCAATGACATTAAAGATTTAGATGGTGACGGTAAAATTTCCAAAGAAGAATTTAATGCATTCTTGAAAGAAAATAATGTAGATACAATTGAACTTTCACTTGTAGATAAAAACGGCGATGGTGAAATTACAGAACAAGAATATGCAGTATTAGAACAAAAACAACAAATGCAAGAAGCCATAAATGCAATGGCTAAAGATATATCCTTTGACTTTGCAGGAACAACTCTTATTCCCGAAGTAACTGCAAAATTAAAAGAATTGGTAGCAAATTATGAAAATAACTACAATGGTGATATTTCCAAAATGGCCGAAGCATTCAAGAGAGAACTACCAGGTAATTACGAAGCAATTAAAAATGAAGTATTAGCAAATGATCCTTCTACAATTAAAAACGGCGTAATAAATGAAATGGTTGAAAATTTTGGAAGTGAAGGATTAACTAATGCTGCTACAAAGACATTGTCTCAACAACTAGAATCAGTAGCGAATGCATTTGTTCAATCATATACTGGTTCAAATCTTGAAGCAGATTTGACTGCTCACCTGGAAAATTGGTTAACAAAAACCGATTCAGAAAAATTAGCAGATAGTGTGTCTGATTATCAAAGACGATTAGATACCCTAGGTTCAACAATAGAATCAGGAGAATTGCCAAAACTACTATATGCAGCGCAAGAACTTTTAACATCAGCACTTGAAAATGGCGTAACAGCGAAGTTAGGTGAGCAAGTCGTTACAGCAACAAATATTAACGCAGTACTTAATAAATATAAAGACGGAGAAGCTTTAAAAGCTGATTTACAAGCCTTTATAGATGGCTTAAGCACTGTAAATAAAAAAGAACAAATAATAGCCGATGAAGCAGCAAAAGCTGAAGCTGCAGCAGAAAAAGCATTTACTGATATTAAAGGTAGTGAATATGCGGTTAATCCAAGTTTAATTGACTATTCATCAATTCCTGGATATGCAAATAATGAAAAATATGAAGTAAAAGGTAGAAAGAAGCGCGATCAGGTTCAAGATAAAGTTCGTGAACAACTTGAATCGTTAAAAGACCAAATGAGAGCTCAGATTGAAAAAATGCTTGAAGCAAAAGGTATTCCATTTGATAAGATAGCTCAAGTATTTGATAATGTTTTCCAAGAAACCTTGACTCAGGTTGTTGATGGACTTCCAACAAAATCTAAGAAAACAGGAATCTTTGGCACGGGCAGAGGCAGATGTTCTGCAGCAGAAGGCATTCAAACTACAGTGCAAAACTTTATCTCAGCGTTCAATACAAATATTGCGACAAGAGTTGATGATATGAATAAATCTAATACAGATATGGATTTGGTCGATATTGATTATACTGTAATGGCAAAAGATGAAGATGGCAATGTAACTAATCCTGATTTAATGGAAGACCTACAAGAAGGTGGTATAACTACTACTATTAAACATGATAAAAATCTAACTGTTGCAGAAGATACAGCAAAAGAAATGATTGATAAATTAAAGCCACAAATGCTTCAAAAAGCTATGAATATGTGTAAAGCTAACGGCATTGAGTTTGATAATACAGTATTTACAACCATGTTTAATAATGCTAAAAGCACAGCTGTTGCTTCAAGTTCAGAAGACCATAATCATAAATGGCTTGGATCTCACGGAATTCTCAATCCTCAAAAAGCAGCAGTAACCTTTACAACAGAATTCAAAACAAACTTTACTGCTTGGGTTGAAGCTGAAAAAGCAAAAGGAGCTAATAAATAATAAAAAAAAGACTTCTCTTATGGGAAGTCTTTTTTTATGTAAAGAAACATTAAGTAAAAAGGCAATTTCCTTGTGAAGAAATACTTTTAATATATACAAAGGGTATTAAGTAAACAACTTACGCAAAAATATACACTTATTCATTATACTACACTTCACACATTCAAAGTTTTTAGAGTCTAAAAAAAGACTCTTTTTTTTGCTATGCACATAGACATTTGGGCGGAGCACAAATACAGGGGCTATAAGTTGAATGAGTGCGAAAAATCCACCTTAAGTTATAGAAACTTCAAACTTATTAAGAATTTAAAAACAGTAAAAAAACATTTAATATGTTAATGTAGAGGATTTAAATATACATACCCCTACCCCAATTATGACGTGCTTTTGGCGGCTTACCAAAGGCTTACTTCGTAGTTGAAAAATCATGGAAGAAAAAGCTAAAAAAGGAGATTGAAAATGGCTTCAATTACAATTAACACAAACCTTGCGTCATTAGTTGCGCAAAGAAACTTGTCTCAGGCAACGACAGGTATGAACACTGCAATGGAAAGATTAACAACTGGTTATAGAATTAACTCAGGTAAAGATGATGCTGCTGGTTCAGCTGTATCTTGCTTAATGGAAGCACAAATATCCGGTTATGATGTAGCAGAATCAAACGCAACAATGGGCTTGTCTTTATTAGATACAGCTGAAGGTGTTTTGAATATTGTTGGTGATTATCTTCAACGTATTAGAGATTTGACCGAACAAGCAGCAAACGGTACTTATGGTACTTCATCAATGAGAGCAATAAGAACAGAAGTTGAACAAAGAATGTGTGAAATTAACCGTTTATGTACAGTTATTGACTACAACGGTATAAAATTATTAGATGGTACAAGCGTTGCTGCAACTTCTAAAAACGGTGTAAACCTTCAAGTAAGTAATAATTCAGGTAAAAATAATATTATTAATCTAAAATATACAATTTTTGAGGCAGCAACAATTACAGCATTGTTTATGTCCGGTAACCGTTTCTCAAATTCAAGTAATTATGATCCTG
Organism: uncultured Vampirovibrio sp.; assembly: GCA_910579975.1. Lineage (GTDB taxonomy): Bacteria > Cyanobacteriota > Vampirovibrionia > Gastranaerophilales > Gastranaerophilaceae > CAG-196. The sequence continues at coordinate 21,887 of CAJTWU010000010.1, read as the reverse complement.
ATAATGTAAAAGATCACAAGAATCAGGCATGGTATGAAAGAGGTGACGGCAAAGACACTACAGCTTTAAAACACAGAGTTGAAGGTACAGCTGGTGAATCACCTGATGGTAAAAAATATGACTATACCGATGATAAGTATGAAAAAATTACTGAAAAAGATTATGATTTCCAAGATGATAAAAGAACAGTTGGTAAAAATAAAAGCTGTATTACTGCTATATGTGATGCGGTTTATACGGATGATGCAACTGCTCGTGAATTTTTATCATTTATTGATGATGCAATTTCAAACGTATATGATAGAACAGCTTTAATCGGTGCTTATATGAACCGTGTAGAATCAGCTGTTGATGCGATAAGTGTACAGAAGGAGAATATTGTATCAGCTAACTCTTCAATCAAGGATGCTGATGTTGCAACTGAATCATCAAATTACATTAAATATCAAATATTGCAGCAATCATCTGCAACATTACTTTCAACAGCAAACCAAACTCCAAGTATTGCGTTGAACTTACTATAGACTTAACTATGTAAATGTAATTGAAGCCCCCGCTTATGCGGGGGCTTCTTTATTTATGTTATACTAAACCTATGAAACTTTTGAGATTAGGGCTAACAAATTATCGTAATTGTGAGAATATTGAATTGGTGTTTTCAAAACAAAAAACATTAATTATTGGTAAGAATGCGCAAGGTAAGACTAATATTCTGGAAAGCATTTATATGTTGTCTGATTTAAAAAGTCCTCGTACATCTACAATGAGTGATATGATTAAGTTTTCTTCTAATTTATTTGAAATCAATGCTCAAATTGAAAAAAATAATACTGATATTGAATTGGATATTTCTTATAGTATAGAAAAAAAACGAGAATTAAAGCTTAATAAAGTTAAAACTACTCCTAAGAATTTCAAATCTGTTGCAAAAACAGTTCTTTTCTCAACGAAGGATTTACTTTTATTAAGAGGGACTCCCCAAGATAGAAGGGATTGGCTTGATAGAGCTATTTCACAAATTTATCCCGCTTATGATGAAAGACTCACTAAATATGAAAAAATAAGAATTCAAAAAAATAATCTTCTAAAAAATGAGGTCGTGGATGAAACCTTGTTGGATATTTATAATGAACAGCTTGTAATTACGGGTGCTAATATTATATTTTTGCGTAAAAAATTTCTGAAAGAAATAGAAAAAATTGCAGCTGCAAAACATAAGCTAATTAGTGATACAGAAGTTTTTACTCTTTCATATACTTGTCCTGTTGATGAAATAGAGGAAATTTCTTCTTATCTTAAAAATGAACTTATTTTACGCCGCTCAGAAGAATTGGCAAGACGACAATCATGTGTCGGACCTCATAGGGATGATATAGAACTCAAAATTAATGGGATAGATGCAGTTAAATTTGCTTCACAAGGTCAGCAAAGAACTCTTGTACTATCATTAAAACTGGGGGAATTAGATATTATCAAAAATAAAACGGGATATTCTCCTATTCTTCTTTTAGATGATGTGCTGGCAGAACTTGATGAAACACGCCAAAACTATCTTCTAAAGTCAATAGAGGAGGGAGTGCAGACTATTATTACATCTGTTGATACACTTTTGTTTGAAGAAGAGTTTTTAAATGATGTACAGATTTATTCTATTCAAAACGGTCGGCTAATATAGGTAGCATCAAATTTGTATGCCTCTAATGTTCTTGAAAAATAATTAGCGGGTAGTCCGGCTTTTTCTTTTAAGGAATTTAAGAATACTTCTCTTTCGGGAAGCTGTTCCCAAACGATTGGAAGGTAAACTGCTCTCTTATCATGTTCGGCAATAATTATGCCATGAGGATAGATTTTGGAAAGAAGCTCTCGTTCATCTTTAAAGTTAAGTCGTTCTATTGAAGAAAGGATTGAAACAGATATTTCTAAATTTGCAGTTTCTTCTTCGGTTAAAGGCTCAAATCTCGGGTCTTGGAACGCTGCATTTCGGGCATTATCAATAATATCTAATATAAGCGGTTTGGTTGGATAAACAGAACCAATACAGCCCCGTAATTGTCCGTTAAGTTTAAGTGTTACAAATGAAGCACCGTATTGAGTTAAAACAGGAGGAATTTCGTGCGGTATAAATTCTTGATTAAGTATTGCGTTTTTGGCGATATCCAAAACGTATTCTGAATAGTTTTTTTCAACAATCTCGTCTCTATTCTCTGTTGATAAGTACCAGGAACCATATCCGACAACTCTATCGGAGTCTCCGCTGATATCTCCTGAATTATACATCATAATTCTAATTAATGAGCAATCATTATTATTAGCAAAGTCGACAAGCCCTTTAATTCCTGTTAATCCGCAAGCTTGTGGTTCTTGAAAGAAATCAAGTTTTCCTGTTTCAATAATTGTTGCGGTATAGGTATCGATTTGTCTGCACTCTTGTTTAGGATAAAAATGGCTTAAATCTGAAGAGATAACAAAAGAAGAGTTTTCCCAATAAGCTGAAATTAAGTCTGAAATAAGTTTGTAGTTGCAGTTCCCGACTAAAACAGGGATAATTCTTATTTTTCTTCCTATTTTTTTTATCTCTTTTACAAAATCTAATGCGCTCTGAATTTGCGGATTAAAAAGAGTTTGCAAGAAAGGGAGCTGAACTTCTATTGAATGTTCATTGTCAAAGACTTCATTAGAAATAAGACAAGGAAATTTCTCTCTTATATCTTTAATTAATCTGTTATTCACTTCTATACTACCAAGAGGAGTATCAAAATACGTATATTCTGGAAGTGCAATATTATTAAAGGTTTTGTGATGAGAAGGTGCAATAATAAAAATGTTGTCATTAAACTCTAAGTGTTGAAAACCTGCCATAGCAGCATGACCTGAGTAATATACTCCGGCGTGAGGAACAATTATTGCTTTACTTTTGCAAGGAAAATGCAGTTCTTGCTTATATGAATTAAGTAAATTTGTGAGTTCTTCTGCTTTTTCTGGATAAAAACTACCTGCAAACTCTGGTTTTTTGTTCATCTCTTAACCTCTTAAAATAATTTTAGCATATAATTAAAAAAAATTTTTAGAGTTTTTCTTTTACAATTTGAGCGATATATTGTCTTATTGCCGGTGTTATCATTAAGTCTGGTTCTTCCATTGCAAGCTCGTCTAATGTGTTTACGCCAAGCCTGTATTGACCGTTTTCTATATATAAAAGCCCAAGTTTTATTCTGTCATAAATATTATCTGAATTTTTAAATTCTTTTATTTTTTGAGCTATTTTACCTTGTTCTTTGTAGCATTTAATAAGGTTCATGTAATACTTGAGATTAAGTCCATAAAGCTTGATAGCATCTTCAAAACAAATTTGTGCCTGATCAGGATAGCCTATAAATAGATAGGTTTCTCCTAAGTTATTTTGAAAAACTGCTGTGGCTTGAGTTGAGGGACTCAAAGATATTGCAATCTTGAATTCCTGAATTGCAGCATAATAAACTCTGTCTTTTAAATAGTTTAGTCCGACATTATTATGAAAAAAGGCATCTTTTTCTGCTTCGATTGTATATTTGTATGGTTTTCTGTAACCTGAACAGAAAACCATACAAATTAATAAACATGTTACTAACAGTTTTTTTATCATAAAAGTGAAATTTCCAGCCCTTCTTTCGCCATAATTGCATTTTCATCAGCATATTCTTCTGCTAGAAGGTCAAGTTTATCATCATTATAACCCGGGTCATAATGGAAAAATACTATTTGTTTCGCACCAATCTGGTTTTTGCAGTCAACAGCCATTTCAAAAGTCGAGTGTCCAAATCCTTGTTTTGGGACATAAATGCTTAAATAATCTTCGGTTGAGTATTGTGCATCGTGAATTATTAAATCACAGCCTTTTGCAAATTTTACAAGCTTTTTATCTCCACCCGGATAGCTTTCTTTGTCTGTAGCGTAGACCAAGGATTTACCCTTATACATGATTTTGTATACAAAAACTCCGTTTTGCGGATGTGCATAAGACTTATAACAGGTGATTACAACATCTTCTTCATTATAATCATCTTCTTTTAAGTCATTAACACGGATTACACGAGGTAAGTCTTCACCTTTTTTAAATATAATATAATTTGTTTCGTTCAAATCCATTATCTTCAAATCCGCTGCAATATCACCCAAATCAAGCGGGAATGATTTTGTAAACAATAGTTTTGCAAGTTCGGACTCTAAAGTTTCGTTATAATTTACGCCGCCTAAAAGCGCCATTCTTGTTGAAGCAAGATGAGAAGGTCTAAAAAATGGAAATCCCTGAATATGGTCTAGGTGAATATGGCTCAAAAGAATTGAACAGCGAACGGGAGTTCTATCAGTGATAGTAGTGCCGGATTCGATATATTTCTGCATGAGTTCATTTCCAAGGCTAATTAAACCTGTTCCGGCATCAAGAATAATTAAATGCCCTCCGACATTAACTTCTACACAAGCAGTGTTCCCGCCATATTTTAAAAAGTCTCCGCTTGGTACAGGATAACTTCCTCTTACACCTCTAAACTTAATTCTAAATTCTTCCATTTTCTATTCCTTATTTTTTTTAATTTCAAAAGTTGTATTTCTATCTTTTTCATCTCCATAGAGTGACTCTGTACCAAGTAAACGGAGTTTTGAGCGTTTTTGTATGTCTTTAAGATTAGTTTCTTTTAAGAATACATCTATAAGAACTTTGTCTTTATTTGAGTTTATATTAACAACTCTAAAAGCGTTTGGATAAGTTACAAGTGACGGGGTTGAAATATAAACGATATTGTTGTCTTGTCTTGTTCTTGTACAGTGATAATGACCTTGAAGAACTACAATAGGGTTTGAGTATTTTCTTAATAGACTTTTTATTTCATACTCGTTATTCATCTTGTGATTAGGGCTTGTAAATGGTTCATGAATAGGAACATGGGTACAAAGAATTACCACGTCTTTTTGATGTTCATCCAGTTCTTTTTCAAGCCATTTCATTTGCTCTTCAGATATTTCACCATTACAAGTTAATTTATAATCAATAATTGAGTCCAGACAAATTACATGAAACCCTTTTTTTGGTGTAAATGCATAATAGATATTGTCTGATTTTATATTTTTGTTGTGCTCTTTTAATATTTCAATAAATCTTTTCTTTGTTAAAGGTCCGTCTATTGCAATATCGTGGTTGCCGTCAATTGCATACCATGGAGCGTTTAGAAGCGAAACATGAGAAATAAATGCTTTTAACTGGCTTTCTTTTGGTTTATTAACCAAATCACCTGTAAACATAACAAAATCATATGGCATAGATGTGTTTATCTGCAAAATTACATCATCCAATATTTCCGGTGATTTTTTGAGCATTTTATATGAAGTATTTTCTTCTGATGTGGTAAAATGAGCATCGCTAACTTGAGCAAATCTCAAGTTATTATTAGCAGCAGTGCAAACTTGCGAACCTATTGCACAAGCGACAATAATTGTCAGCACAAAATTCGTAAGTTTTTGGAAAAATGTTTCTCTCTTCTCTTTTTTGTACGGTTTGCTCATTTATTTTAATAATAAGACATTTGGGGTAAATAAGTCAACTGATAAAAATTCTCCAATCGTGCTATTTGCCTGTTACAATGTAAATGTATAGAATTTAGAATTATCTTATGTCTGGAAATGAACTTGAGATAATTAGAAATAATATAAAATACTATAGAAAAGAAAAAAATTTCACTCAAGAAAAATTAAGTGAAATTTCAGGTATATCAAAAGATTATTTATCAGAAATTGAACGGGGAAAAAAATCTCCTAGTTTAAAGCGTTTAATTATTATTGCAAATGCTTTAAATATTGAATTATATAAGTTATGTTATGCAGATAATAATTTGAATTAATATTTATTATTACAATCTGTAAAATTACCACTTTGTTTAAGTTGTTCTATGAATTGATCTTTTTTTTCTGGCATACAACTATCATATAGGTATTGTATTTCCTTTGCTACACTTTCAGATTTCTCTAGAATATATTTCATCATATGTAGAGCATTATAAATTTTTTCTTCATGAGCATAATGCTCGCAATAAGAATATATGACTTCAAATGTTCTATGTACATCTTTTGCTCCTTCTAAAATGTTTGCAAGTTTTTCCTTAGTTTTGTTTTCATTATTCATAATTTACCCTTTTGTCGTGCTATTTGCCTGTTATATTTTCTTTACTATAACACTAAAATATTTTTATGGCAAATAGCACGGAAAAATATATTTCAAAAAATATTGTATATTATCGACATTTGAATAATTTTACCCAAGAAAAATTGAGTGAAATAACTGATATTTCAACCGATTATTTGTCAGAAATTGAGAGAGGAAAGAAAATTCCTAGTGTAAAAAGATTAATAAAAATAGCAGAGGCATTTGAAATTGAGGCATATAAATTGCTAATGCCAAGAATATAGGTTGAATAAAAAGGGCGAGGTGTTTACCCCGCCCTAATTTTTATTTTAACGACTCAATCAAATCCTTGATAACATTCTCTTGCGCCGTAATCTCTTCAATTCTCGCATTTGTCTGTTCAACGAGTTCTTTTGGAGCATTTGCTACAAACTTCTCATTCTTCATTCTACCCTGCAAAGAATTCTTTTCATTAGTTAATTTTTCTAATTTCTTTTCTTGTCTCTTGATTTCAGCTTCTAAATCAATTAAGTCTGCAAGAGGTACAATTAATTTTGAAGCAGATACAACTGCTGTAGCTGATTTTGGAGGAACCGGAGCATTCATTTCAGCGTAAGTAATATTGTTTACTTTAGCCAATCTATGAATATAAGACTCAATTTCTTCAAAAATTGCCCTTTCATTTACCCCAGCTCTAATCTCAACATCTACTGTAGCAGAAGTTGAAATATTAAAGCTTTGTCTTACGTTACGCAAAGATGTAATTGTTTCAAATACAATCTTCATTTCTTCTGCTTCTTTTTCGTAGCGAAGATCTTCCTCATAAACAGGGAACTTAGCAATAATCAATGCGCTTGTTTCTTTTTTACCTTGCATTAACTGCCATACTTCTTCTGTTATATGCGGCATTATAGGATGAAGCATTCTTAATGACATATCAAGAACATATCTCAATACTCTTTGTGTGTTTGCCTTAAGCTCAGGGTCTTGAAGTTGAATTTTAGCAATCTCAACATACCAATCACAATATTCACTTCTGAAGAAATCGTACAATGTGTGTGCAATTTCACCAATTCTGAATTCTTTCATGTTTTGGTTAACAGTTTTAGCTGTTTCATTCAACTGGTTCAAAATCCATTTATCAACAAGAGTTAGTTTAGATTTATCAATCGGCTCATCATCAACCCCTTCAAGGTTCATAAGCACAAATCTTGAAGCATTCCACAATTTATTTGCAAAGTTTCTTCCATACTCAAAACGCTCATCAGAAATCTTAATATCTTGACCGCCGTAAGTACATAAAGAAGTCATGGTGAAACGTAAAGCATCACAACCGTATTTTTCGATAATTTCAACAGGGTCAATAGTGTTGCCTTTAGATTTTGACATCTTTTGACCTTTTTCATCTCTGATTAAACCGTGAATATAAACAGTTGAGAACGGAGCTTTTCCTGTAAATTCCAATCCCATAGTAATCATTCTTGCAACCCAGAAGAAAATAATATCGAACCCTGTTACAAGAGTAGTAGTAGGATAAAATTTCTTAAAGTCTTCTGTTTCAGAATTAGGGAAGCCCATTGTAGAGAACGGCCATAATCCTGATGAGAACCAGGTATCAAGACAATCACTATCCTGTATGTAATTTTCAGGATCAGGATTTTCTTTTGCTACAACCATTTCTCCTGTTACTTTATGATAATATGCAGGTATTTGGTGTCCCCACCAGATTTGACGGGAAATACACCAGTCACGGATATTTTCCATCCATCCTAAATAGTTCTTTTCCCAGCGTTCAGGGATGAACTTTATTCTGCCGTCTTTAACAGCTGCAATAGCTTCTTTAGCAAGCGGTTCCATTTTTACAAACCACTGTTCAGAAAGAAGCGGTTCAATTGTAGTATTACATCTTTGGCACTTACCAACATTGTGTTCGTGGTCTTTTATACGAAGCAAGAAGTTGTTATAGCTTAGCATATCAACAATTTTCTTACGGGCATCATATCTATCAAGGCCTTGATATTCAGGCGGTACTTCAGCACAAGCTTTCATTTTTCCTTCACCGTCAATTACCCAGATAGGAGCAAGATTATGGCGTTTTCCAACTTCAAAGTCGTTAGGATCGTGTGCCGGAGTAATCTTAACAGCACCTGTACCAAATGATTTATCAACATATTCATCCGCAATAATAGGAATTTGACGTCCGCTTAGAGGTATCATAACGGTTTTACCTATAAGCTCAGAGTATTTTTTATCAGATGGGTGAACCGCAATTGCAACATCACCGAAAATTGTTTCAGGTCTTGTAGTTGCAACGATAATAGCGCCGGCTTCTCCAACAAGAGGGTAAGAAATTTCCCATAAGTGTCCGTTTTCTGTTTCGTATTCAGTTTCAACATCAGAAATCGCTGATTGACAACGAGGACACCAGTTTACAATATATGCACCTTTATAAATAAGTCCTTTATTATATAGTTTTACGAAAACTTCTTTAACAGCTTCTGAGCAGCCTTCATCAAAAGTGAACCTTTCTCTGGAACGGTCAAAAGAAGCACCAAGACGTTTACATTGGTCTAAGATGTGACTTTTGTGTTCATTTGTCCATTCCCATGTTTTTTCAACAAACTTTTCTCTACCCAAATCGTGGCGGGTTAATCCTTCTTTTGCTAATTGTTTTTCAACAACATTTTGAGTAGCCAAGCCGGCATGATCGGTACCTGGTATCCATAAAGCTTCATAACCGCTCATTCTGTGATAACGTGTAAGAATATCTTGTAATGTTTCGTCTAATGCGTGTCCCATGTGCAATACACCGGTTACGTTTGGAGGCGGTATAACAATCGTATGAGGCGGCTTATTTGATTTAGCATCTGCTCTAAAATAATTACCGTCTTCCCAGAACTTATACATTTTATCTTCTGTTGCCTTAGGGTCGTAAACCGTAGGCAAATCTTCAATCTTAATTTTAGTTTCCATAAATTACCTCTCCTAATTGACTTAATAATAAAATTCTAACATAAATAATTTGTGATATACTAAAACCTATGAGCAAAAAAATATTAATTATTGGAAATACAGCACGAGCTTACTCTCTGGCAAAGTTTTTATCAAAGAATAATCAGGTTTTTGTTGCACCGGGCAGTCCTACAATTGCAGAATTTGCAACATTAGTTGATTTGCGTGAAAATTCTGAAATCCTGGAATTTGTTATGGAAAATGGTATTGATTTAACAATTCCTGTTATTTTTAATGCTGGTATAGTTGAGTTATTTAATAACAATAATCAAAAAATCTTTGCTCCTTCACAAAATGCTTCAAAGATTATTTTTGATAAGTCTTTGATGAAGAAAGTTTTATATAAACTAAGAATACCAACTCCTAAATTTGGAATTTTTGAAAAACCAAATATGGTTATGGATTATATTAAAAACCTGAAAAATCCTTTTGTAATAAAAACTAATGAGCCGTCCAGTGCTGTTGTTTTGACTTCTCAAAAAGAAGCAAAAACAATTGTCGATTCAATTTTTTCACAACAAATACAAAAAGTTTTGATAGAGGATTATGTTTGGGGAACTCCTTTTGCATTTTATGCAGTGACGGATGGTTATAAAGCACTTCCAATAGGTTCTTCAATATTATATAAACACTCTCTGGAAGGTGACGGAGGACAATTAACAAGCGGTATGGGAGCTTGTTCTCCTAATTTTAAACTTTCTATTGAGCACGAGTATTTCTTAATGGACAATGTTATTTATCCAACTCTTGATTATCTTGAAATTGAAGGTAATCCTTATACAGGTATTTTTGGCGTTCATGGTATTATTACCGAAAATGGGGTTCTGCAAATATTAGGCTATAATGCTTTTATGCAAGATGCTGATTGTGCTGCTGTTTTAGAATGTATTGATGCAGATTTATATCCGCTTTTTGAAGCATGTATTATTGGTTCTTTTAGTGATGAATTTGAATTTATTAATCAAAAAGATATTTCTGCTGTATCTATTGTTTTAACCTGTAAAAATAAAGAAAATGACGAAAATATTATAAATGGACTTGATATGTTGGATGAAGATACTATAGTTTCTTTTGCTCCGACTGTTATAAAAAATCGTTATTTGGAATATGAAGCTCAAACAGGTTCTGTGATGGTTTTAACTTCTGTTGCAAATACTAATGCCAAAGCTGCTCAAAAAGTTTATGAAGAAGCTGCAAATATTGATTTCCAAGGTATTAGTTTCAGAAAAGACATTTGCAGACCAATTATTCGATTGTAACAATTTCTTAACAATTTGGATAAAAAAAGTCAATTATTTTATTTGTGAATACTTTATATATATACAAGACGACATGAGAATATATAGAGTATAAAGGAGTACAATATGGCAAGAGTATTGATTTCAATGCCTGAAAGTTTTTTAGGCAAGATTGATGAAGTAGCTGATTTAGAAAGCAGATCACGTTCTGAATTAATTCGTGAAGCTTTGAGAAGCTATATTACAAGAAGTCAAGTTCGAAAATCAGGATTGGCTGATAAGAACGCTAGAATTCTAGAGGCGCTATTGGATTAGCGGGAGGAAATAAGGTATACACGAGGAGAACCAACCGAGGGTATTAAATGCGTTGGGTATAAAGAGAAAAACACGAGAAAAACAGTTTAAAATTAAAAAAACAACCGTAGGAATTCTTGCAAGAATTCCTTTTTTTTGTTGACATGACATAAAATTAGGAGTAATTTACTACATGTCATGAAGAAGAAAACTTTTATTTTACATTTTACTTTAATATTGCTTGCATCCTTGTTCTATTTCATTGCAAATTTTCAAAGAATAGCAATTCCTGGAGCGGTATTTGATATTTTGGAACAGGAGCTTTCAGTAACAGCCCCTTACATTACTGCTTTTGGCGCAATTTTCATGTATATATATGCTTTTAACCAGCTGATTATAGGTGTTCTGGTTGATAGATACGGCGGTTTAAGGGTGATTTTAGCTGGTGCAATAATTCTTGCTCTGGGGTGTATATTGTTTCCTTTGACTTCAAATTTACCATTAATGTATTTTTCAAGAGCGCTAATTGGTTTTGGAAGCAGTACGTTTTATTTAAGTCTAATTAAAGAATTAAAGAATATTTTTTCAGATAAAAACTTTGGTCTTGCAATTTCTGTAATGCTTTGTATAGGGTATATGGGAGGAATTGCCGCAAATGCTCCGTTTGTAATAATGATGAAAGTTGCAGATTGGCGGGAAATATTGCTTGCCGTCGCTGGAGTTGTAGTTTTGGCTATAATTATTTTTGCTATTGTTCTTCCTCATGTTCCTTTGCCAAAAGTTAATCAAAGTGTGAAAATTAGAATGCTGCCTTTCAGGCTGGTTCTTCATAAACGTCATAATAGAAATCTGTTTAGCTTTGCTTGCTGTAATTTTGGGATATCTTATGTAATTCAGACCATTATAGGTAAAAAATTCTTGGAAGATTTTTGTGTTTTATCTTCAACACGTGCAGCAACGATACTTTCTATAATGGCAATTGTAGCAGCTGCTGCAAATATTATTAATGCAAGTGTTTGTAAACTTTGTCATAATCATAGAGTTATGTTTTTAAAAAGTGCTTCTGTTGTAACATTTTTATGTTTATTAACCGTTTGTATATTAATTTGGCTTGATATCAGAACAATATTTATTGCTGTAATTTTTTGTATTTTGGCTGGAAATGCAAGTTTGACATCATTATTAGTGCCTGTGTTACATTTGACTAATCGTAAAATGGTTTCGACAACAGCTGTTAGTATTATGAATTTCTGTTTCTTTATGATGGTAGGTTTCCTGGGTACTGCTACAGGATTTTTATTGAATGTATTTGAACCGACAAGAGTCGGGGATGTTCTGGTTTATGGTAATAATTCTTATCTTTTAATGTTTGGTGTGTTCTTATCTCTTTCAATGTTTGAAATGTATAAGGCTGCTAAGCTCAATAATAAATATTAAACCAAATGTCTACTTAACCCTTTTATAAAATTGTGATATGCTTGTTTTATGAAAAAAATATTGATTTGGGGCTTTATAATTATATTGTTGGGACTATGTGCAAAGTCTTGTATAAGAAGAGATATTCCTGAGACTTATCCTAAAAATATTATAAATTCCGAACTGGAAAATATAGCTTATCCGGATACTAATAAAAATGTGACAATAAATGGAGTTGATTATCTTCAATCGCAAGCTCCTGTCGGTGTTTTTGGGGGAGAACTTGTTATTTCCACAATTGGAGAAGGACCAAAGACGTTTAATCCATGTAACTCCAAAGACAATACATCGTCTTCAATGGCGGGTATGATGTATGATGGGCTTGTAACAACTGATCCTCGAACAGGAGACGTTATTCCTCAACTTGCAAAAAGTTTTTCTATTGATGGTAATGAATATATGATTAATCTTCGCCGTGGTATCAAGTGGTCCGATGGAAAACCAATTACGGCTGATGATGTAATTTATACCTACGAAGAAATTGTATTTGCTGGGTTGGGAAATACTGCAACACGCGATATGATGATGATTGGAGGTAAATTACCTGTATTAGAGAAGATTGATGATTATACGGTAAAATTTACTACTTCAAAACCTTTTGCACCTTTTTTAAGAATGCTTTCTTATCAAATTGTACCTAAACATTATTTTAAACCTTATTCAGATAAGGGAGAATCTGTATTCAACGCCTTTTTGAGTCCTAATACTAATCCTCAAGAGATTGTTACTAATGGTGCTTTTCGTTTAAAAGAATACGTTGCAGCTCAGAGAGTTGTTTTTGTTCGAAATCCTGATTACTACAAAATAAATACTCAAGAGGAAAAATTGCCGTATCTTGATAAACTTGTATACTTAATAGTTGGTGATACCAATAACGAAATTTTAAAATTTGAAGCTAAAGAGATTGATGTTCTTGGTATTCGCGGTTCCAATGTAGCGCGTTATAAGATTAAAGAACCAACTTCTGATTATACAATGTATAACCTTGGTGCTGATACAGGAACTATGTTTCTGGTTATAAATCTGAACAAAGACAAAGTTAAACCAATAAAACACAAATGGTTTTCAAATCGTGATTTTCGTGCAGCAATTGACTGGGCGATTGATAGAAAAGCCATGGTTCAGAATGTAGCACAAGGTGTTGCTGAACCGTTGTTTACAGCAGAAAGTTTAAATTCCATTTATTTGAATAAATATATAAAAGGACACCCATCCGATAAAAATGTTGCATTAAATAGTCTTGAAAAAGCCGGTTTTAAAATTAAGGACGGTATTCTTTATGATTCAGATGGAAATCGTGTAGAGTTTGATTTATATACTAATGCTGGTGCGCTTGAACGTGAAGCTATCGGAGTAATGGTTAAGCAAGATTTAGAAGATTTAGGGATGAAGGTTAATTTTAAACCAATAGAGTTTAATTCACTTGTGAATAAATTAACTAATACCCGTGATTGGGATATGGCAATAATGGGGCTTACAGGCTCTCCTCTTGAGCCGCATGACGGTAAAAATGTTTGGCAATCCTCTGGGCCTTTGCACTTGTTTAATCAGCGTCCGCAAGGATGGAACGGCAATGACCGTTTGGAATGGGAAAAAGAATTGGATGAAATATTTGAAGAAGGAGCTCTTAAACTTACTTTTGAAGAGCGCAAACCTCTTTATGACAGATATCAGACAATTATATATGACCAGAAACCTATTATTTATCTTTATTCACCTATAAGGATTACAGCTATACGCAATAAGTTTAAAAATATTTTCCCGACTCCTTTGAGCGGTTTACTATATAATCTTGATGAAATATATATCGGAGGGAAGGAGTAAATGGAATTCTTTAAATATATTTCTAAACGAGTTTTGCAAACTATTCCTCTTTTAATAATAGTTTCTTTGATAAGCTTTTTTATAATAAGGCTTTCACCTGTTGACCCGCTTGCTGAATTGAGACTTAATCCTTCTATTTCACAAGAGACATTGAACAAAGAAATTAGACGTTTAAATCTTGATAAACCGATTTATATTCAGTATTTTTCGTGGGCAAAATCGTTTGTAAAAGGTGATTTGGGTTATACATCGGCGGGTGAAAAGGTTTCAACTAAACTCAAAGAAAGAATACCAAATACTTTGCTTTTAACTCTTGTTGTCATATTTATGACATGGTCTGTTGGCATTCCTCTTGGTATAATTTCAGCATACAAAAAAGAAACTGCTTTTGATAGAATTTTAACTGTGTTATCGAGTATCGGTATGGCAATTCCTTCGTTTTTCTTTGCTATACTAATGCTTATTTTTGCAGTTAAAACAGGCTGGTTTCCTGTTGGCGGACTCACGAGTTATAATTTTAACGAAATGAGTTTTGGCGGTAAAATTGTAGATATTACACGCCACCTTGTATTACCGGCATTTGTTTTGTTTACTATTTCTCTCTCTGGTTTGCAGCGGCAAATGAGAGCTAATATGCTTGAGGTGCTTGATAGTGACTATGTTAAGTTTGCTCGTGCAAAAGGATTGTCAGAGGGAAAGGTCGTTTTTAAACATGCGCTTAGAAATGCAATTAATCCTATGATTACTCTTCTAGGATTTGAATTTGCGGGGCTTTTAAGCGGTGCAGCTTTGACAGAATATGTTTTCCAGTATCCGGGACTTGGCAGACTTATTCTGGAAGCGGTTATGAAATCAGATATCAATCTTGTTATGGCATCTTTAATGATGGGAACAATTATGTTGATATTAGGCAACTTGCTTGCTGATATATTGTTGATGATAACAGACCCTAGGGTGAGGGGGTAGAATATGGAAGCGTTAAAAAAAATATTCAAAGATAAATTTGCATTCACAGCATTTATAATTCTTACAATTCTTTATATTATAATATTGTTTGCTGATTTTATAGCACCTTATTCAAGCAGTTATTCTGATAGGGAAATGTCTTACGCGCCTCCTTCAAAAGTTTATACAATAAATGAAAAAGGCAAATTGTCTTTACCTTACACATATAATTACATTAGAGAATATGAACCGACTTTAATGCAGACAATTTATAAACAAGATCGTTCAAAAAAATATTTTATTAAACCTTTTATCAACGGACACTTGTTTGGAGTAGAAAATGGAGGGAAATTATATCTGCTGGGAACTGATATAAACGGTCGTGATGTATTTTCCAGACTTCTGTTTGGCGGTAGAATTTCAATGACTGTCGGATTTTTATCACTTTTTGTGGTTTTTCCTATTGGTCTTTTATATGGTGGTATTTCAGGGTATTTTGGAGGAATTGTTGATACCTTGATGATGAGATTTGCAGAAGCAGTTATGGCAATTCCAAGTTTTTATCTGCTTATTATTCTTGCAGCTATATTGCCTTCAGGCATGACGAGTGTTCAAAGATTTGCGCTGATTGTTGTTATCCTTGCATTAATCGGCTGGGCGGGTTTTGCAAGAGTTGTTAGAGGAATGGTGCTTTCTATTAAAAAAGAAGACTTTGTTTTAGCTGAAAAGGTTATGGGAGCTTCTAATCTTAGAATAATATTAAAACACATTCTTCCTCAAACAATGAGTTATGTAATTATTGCAATGACTCTTTCTGTTCCTTCATATATTCTGGCAGAGTCCGGTTTGAGCTTTTTAGGCTTAGGTATTCAACAGCCTGATGCAAGTTGGGGAAATATGCTCAAAGAGGCACAGGAGTTTACAAATATTCTTTATCGTCCTTGGCTTCTTACTCCAGGGTTATTAATATTTATTGCAGTGCTTTCGTTTAACTTGCTCGGTGATGCAGTAAGAGATTATTTAGATCCAAAATCAAACAGCCAGTCATAGAGATTTCTTGTTTGACCTAATCTTAAATCAAGATTTTCCTTAATGGGTTCTCCTAAAAACTCACCGTTTGAATATACTTGTGAGTAATTTTTCCCCTCATTTACACAATATGGGACTTTTACAATGTTGTTCTTGGCTAAATAAGCAAGTCCGTATATTCTGCAAATCATAGGGCGATATGGATAAATCGAACACAACTTATCTAACAAAAATGGACAAGCTCCTCCACGTTCCATTGTTTTAATATTTTCCTGTACTCTGATTTTGGACTCATTATTTAAATTAGAATAACCGGTCATTAAAACCTTTAGTTCTTCTTCTGTTACAGGATAATCACCTTTTTCACAACAAGCCGAGCAGCCTGCTTTACAGCAGATAAATTCTTTGTGCTCTTCAAAATAATCTTCTATTTTTGAGACCAAAATTTTCCCCAGAAACTTTTAGATGAATGACATTCCAGTTGTTCAATGCGTTCTGTTAATTCTTTGTTGTGGTTGAGTAGTTCTTGCACCTGTTTTGCAAGGATTTCATTATCTCTTTTATAACCGCCGGCTTCAATTAAGCGTGTTGCCATATCAGAGTTTGTAATATCATCACTGATTTTTTTAGCTACAGCTTCTGCAAGCATTTGAAGGGTTTGAGATGTTACATCAAGTGTAAAACTTTTGCTGGCTTGAGGAGTAAGGTCTGTTACGATATGTTCTTCGTCAGTTTCATCATCAGGGGTTGAAAAGTAATCTTTTACTAAAATAGGTTGAATTGGTTCTTCGCGTTTTTCGATTTTAGGTTCGATTTTTTGGAGCTTAGCAATAATTTGCTCATCACTAAATCCTTGAGCTTTTAGAGAAATTCCTTTTTTTACTTTTTCTAAAGATAAATCGTCATAGAACTCCAGTCCATCTTCATCTTCATAGATTGAATCAATTTTCCAATCTTGTAAAAATAAATCAAGTGAATGCTTGTCAATGTAATAATTTTCATTGTTCAAGTTTTTTAAAATAGTTTCTCTATTAAACATTTTCTACCCCTTCAATGCACGCTCTATATCCCTGTTTTGCGTTTTTTTAGCTATTGCATCCCTTTTATCATAATTCTTTTTACCCTTAGCAAGACCTATTTCTATCTTAGCAAAACCATGTGATAAAAACAATTCAAGAGGAACAATTGCGTATCCGTCTTTTTTAATTTTACCAAGCATTTTCATGATTTCCTGTTTGTTTAGCAGAAGCTTCCTTACTCTATCAGGGTTGTGATTGTAACGGTTTCCCTGTTCGTAAGGCGAAATATGCATATTGTATAAGAAAATCTCACCGTCTTCAATTTTTGCAAAACTATCTTTGAGATTGAGCATGCCCTTTCGAATAGATTTAATTTCTGTTCCTGTAAGTACTATCCCGGCAATAAACTTATCAAAAATCAAATAATCGTGAAACGCTTTTCTGTTTGTTGAGATAACCTTTTTGTCCATAAAGGTATTATATCATAGTATAAGCTTCAAACACAAATCATCAAAAATATTTACAGGTTTTATTCCTAATTTAGCTTGTTTTTTACATTCTTCAACAATTTTAATATCGTTAATAAATCTATATTCACTTGGATTTGATTTTAGAATATTCAAAATATAATTCTGTGTGCTTTCTAATATTTTTATAACAGGAATTTCTTTGCTCAAATCTTGAAGCTTTTGAGAAATATCAAAAATATCTTTTCGTTCAAATTCCCAATAATTAGTAAAAACTCCTTCAATTACTGAATAGTCATAATCAGCTTTCCATCCGGCCGGTACAAAAAAACATTGTGAACGTGAAATTATTGTTGATAATAAATCATCAATATAACGGCATAAGAATATGAATGTTACACCGGGCTGTGGTTCTTCGATAATTTTTAACAAAGAATTGGCTGTTTCTGCTTGAAAATTTACCTTATTCAGACCTGAAATATTGCCATCATCATCTCTATCACAGAATATAAATACACGATGAAACTCAGAAGCATTGACTAAAGTTTCTTTAATAAATGCAGATTGTTTTATCGAGATGACCATTTTTGACTCATCGTTTTCAGGTTTATTATCAACTCTGGAAATTGTCATCACAGAAGGATGAGAGTCTTCTCTAATCCATTTGCAATTAAGACAATCGCAATCATCTGCTTTATCTTTTTTACAATTCAAAAGTCTTGCAATTTCTTTGGACAAAGTATATTGAGCTTCCAAATCATTACCGTAAAACAGAATGCTTTGAGGTAAAGGTCGGTCATTACTGCTCAATGCTTGTGTAAAATAATTTGTCAAAAACGGATATCTATCTGATAAGAGCAATTTCAACCTCCGAAACTATATCTAAAGCTTCTGCTGATTTAATTTTACATTCAACTTCGTATAAGTTTTGTCTGAGATTAACTAAATCTGCTGCTTTTGTGTTTTTTAGCTTTGCTAAAGACTGTTTGACTACAAATTCATGCTGTCCCGTAAGTTTTGATAGCTCCATTGGAGAACAGCTTGAAGATTTAGTTTTTATAATAATCCATTTTCTAAGCATAGTTTGGATAGCAGCTAGGATTTCTAGCGGATGTTTTCGGTCTGTTAGTTTTTTAAACTCCAACAGTGCTTTATCTTTCTCGTTTTTCATAATCATTTCTGTAATATTGAATAAGTCTTGATTAGAAATTGCAATGTCTTCAACCATTTTTCGAGTAATAAGTTTTTCAGGATATGCAATGAGCTTAAGTTTGTCTAATTCTCCGTCAAATTGTCTTAAGTTGTTGCCGATTTGCTCAATTAAAAGTTCAATCGCCTCATCTTTTAAACTCAAATCTTTTTTCTTGGCTCTTTGTTTAATCCAAGCTGCGATTTCTGCGGTTTTATAAGTTTTAAATGCGGCAAATTCTTTCGGATTGTGTTTTGATAAGATTTTATAGAGTTTTCTTCTTGAGTCTAATTTTTTGTTCTCATCACGAGGAAGCCTAACAACAAAAACTACATTCAAAGACTCCGGATTGTTCTTTAAAGCATCTTCAATATCTTCAAGTTCAGCTTCTTCGAAGTAATTTTTGTTACCTGAAAAATATTTGTCTGAATTAATAACAATGAGCATATCTCCAAACATCATTGGAGGAGTACGTAGTGCATTGATAAGTTCAGGGTATTCAGGGTTATCAAGAGTCTGAAAACTCATACTCAAAAAATCAGGATTAAGTTTTGAGCGCATGGTCTCCAATTCTAATTCAATGTTAAAATCTTCATCCCCATAGAAAAAATATACTGCCATAGCTAGATTGTAACATAAAATTACTCTTGTGGAACAGGCTCACGTTGAATTAACCTCAATGTTTCTCTAAGAGTTTTCCCGAGTTCTGTATAATAGTTGTCATTAGTTAATTTTTCACCAACTTCTGTAATCTCAATAAGCTGTTTGATTAAATCAGCAGTCATTGTGATTTCTTTGAACATAGAGCCTTCATCCTTTATAGAAAATTTAAGTTCACCGCTATAAAGATTCTTCCAGTTAATGCGTCCGTTGTCATTAGTTTCGTTAACGCGAGCCCAGTGATATAAGTGCTGCATTGTTCTCGGACTTAAATCCATTTGCTGTTCTGGATGAAGAGCGTTCGATTTTATTTCATAATTTTTTAACTCATCGAGTACTACTTGAGCTGTTTTTGTAAAAGTTTCATCGCTCATATTTTTCATTTCAAACGGTTTTTGAGGGTACTCACCTTTCGTGCTGTATTCAATGTTTGCTAAACCTCCG
Organism: uncultured Vampirovibrio sp.; assembly: GCA_910579975.1. GTDB lineage: Bacteria > Cyanobacteriota > Vampirovibrionia > Gastranaerophilales > Gastranaerophilaceae > CAG-196. Next base: position 2,136 of record CAJTWU010000010.1, on the reverse strand, counting down.
ATAATTCCAGCAATTTGTCGTGCTGAGAGTCCTTCGAGTGTTTTATTTGTAATTAAGTTTATAATTGGAAGTTGTTCATAACCATTGATAAGTTTCAACAATGCTCCTTTTGTTGTTAATCTGTAATCTTCATCTAAAAATTCTTCTGAAACCAGAAGCTCTTTTTTGACTTTGAACTGGTTCAATAAATCGTTTGTTTTTTCAGGGTGATTAAATGTATACAAAGATTTATCCAATAAAACATGTTGAAGCTCTTCTTCATCTCTGAATTCGCTAAGATAATTTGCGATAAATGAAAAGTCAAGATTAAGATTGCTGTCTAATCTGTTTGAAGGTGACTGCATTAAATCTTCATAGAATTTTCTTTGTGCAGCATTACAGCTAATAGGATAACAATATCCGACTGTATCTATGCCGCGTCTTCCAGCTCTTCCAGCCATCTGGTGAAACTCGTTTGCAGTTAGTGAGCGTTTACCGTCATCTCCGCCATCGGATGTAGAAGCCGGTTTTCGCGGTGATGAGATTACTGTAGTTTTTGCCGGCATGTTAATTCCGGCTGATAATGTTTCTGTTGCAAGAACTACTTTTACCAGTTTTTTCTGAAATAATTCTTCTACCAGAGTTTTTTGTGAAGGTAAAAGTCCGGCATTATGGATGGCATATCCTTTTCTTAACGCATCGTAATTAAGACTTTCACCCAAATATATGTTTTCTGCTTTATAACGGTCGATTATTGCCTGAATTTCTTTTTGTTCATTTTTACTTGTAAGAATTTCAGCTTCTGTAGAAAGATATTTTAATAGATGTTTACATTCTTTTTTGCTGAAAATAAAGTATATTGCCGGGAGTTTACCTTCCTGATTAAGTTTTTTTGTTAATGCCTTAAACGCATCATCACGTGGTTTTGCATAAATTGTTTGTGAAATTCTTGCACTTTCTTGTTTTGCTTTTTGTTTTTCGGCTTTTGTACCTCCACGCGGGGTTTTGATTTCAGCAGCAGCGTGTTCAATTTCAAAATTTAAAGGTACATGCCTGTTTTCTGATGGAACATTGATTAAAACGGTTTCTTTAGTATTGCTTCTTGGAGGTAAATAAACTCCTTGAGGTGTTTCTGAAATTCCTTTTCTGCCTTTTGTAGAGGCTATCCAGTCGTTAATTTCTTCGTTATTCTCAATAGTTGCTGATAAAGAGAGTATTTGAATATTTTTTGGAGTAAATATAATGGATTGTTCCCAAATTCCGCCTCGGTCAATGTCACCAAGGTATTGAAGCTCATCAAAAATTACAGTTCGAACCCCATTAGGGATACCTTTTTTGTTATTTTGGTCAAAATTGAATTGTCCTGTTGCAGCCATATTTCTGTAAACTTCTGTTGTCATGATTATAATTGGTGCCTCTGGATTAATTTTTGTATCACCGGTTATAAGTCCGACATTTTCTTTACCATATGTATTTGAAAAATCAAGGAATTTTTCGTTACTTAATGCTTTTAAAGGAGTTGTATAAAAAGTTCTATCACCGTTATTTAGGTTCTTTGTGATTACATATTGAGCAATAGCAGTTTTTCCTGTTCCCGTTGGAGCTGTTACAAGTACATCATTCCCGGCAAGTAAATTCATGCCTGAAGCTGTTTGAAAAATATCCGGGCTGAATGGTTTGTTGGTTTCAGGATTTATTTTTAGTTGGAAATAATTATCTTCTTCAACTGTTTTATTAAAGTCTTGTAAAAATGTTGAAACAATTATCCCAGTTGCTCCAATAGCAGCTGTACCCAGTTCATAAGGTGCTGTTTTTATGGGGTTTGTAGTTGTTTTTTCTAAAATAGGCTTTATACCGGTTAGTGCAATATTTTTAATTGGTTGAATTTTTGACATAAATACTCCTTTTTTAGTCAAAAACCCGTAAAAAATAAATTTGCTAGTTTTAAAAAGCGGGTGGTGAGGCATTGAGCATACCTCACCATAAAAGTTGTAGCAATAAATCCCGCAAATTATTTTCTTTTTTCAAGTTCCTCGATACGTTTTTCGAGTTCTTTGATTTTCTTTTCCTGTGCAGAAGTTCTGCTATCAAGTTCTTTAACCGCATTAATAACAGCATAGAACATATCTTCCATTCTTATTCTCAAGAAGCCGTCTT
>CAJTWU010000009.1 GCA_910579975.1 uncultured Vampirovibrio sp. | reverse complement strand
ATTGATAGCCTTGCAGATGAGTATAAAAAAGTGTCAAACGAACAGATTTTTCATGTTGCATTAGATATGATGAAAGGCTCAAGTGGAGATTTGTCTAGAAAAGCGATATTGGGATATAACCTAACTCAATATCCGATTAAAATTGAGTTTAAAGACCTTTCGGAGTTAAATGAGTCTTATGCTTCTTTTGATGCTGTGGGTTGGAAAAAGAAGGGAAAATTATATATTTATATTAATCCTAAACATAGAGAAGCACCTCCGGCTGCACTTGCGGCGCTTTTATCTCACGAGGCTTTGCATCAGGATGAATATAATTCTTTGAGTGAAGAAACTTATGCCTGGACAATGGAAGCAAATGTTTGGTGTGAAATGCTTAAAAGATTTCCAGAATCAAACGACCTTCAATCACCGTTGGTTATGAGGGAAAATATCCTTAAACAATTATTAGAAAAAGGTAATTTTACTAATAAATATATTAAAAAAACGGTTTATGCTAATGAAGGATATAAAAATCTTCCATTAACTTCACCGGGATTTAATTCTCAATAGATTTATAAAAGTTATTTGAATAAGCATGTTACGAGAGTATAAAGTATATTGATTACATATCATTATTGCGGTTAAATAATCATATATGAAAATTAAACATGTCTTAATATCTTTACTATTGATACTAATATTAGTTATTTTTAATAGTGTTTTTATGAAAACACTTATTAAAGCTAATACTTATTTTGCTTCGCAGTCTTTATATAATAACGAAGTTGTGCAGCCACAAAAGTTATTTGATAAAACATGGAAAATTGTTTATAAAGAATATTATGACTCCGACTTAAATCATCAGAATTGGTCAAGATGGAAAGAACATTATCACGGTAAAATTAAGACTGAAGATGATGCTAAAGTTGCAATTGATTCAATGGTTGCTAGTCTTAATGATCCATATACCAGATTTATGCCAAAAAAAGATTTTGAAGATTTAGCAACTTCTATTACTTCAAAAATTTATGGAATTGGTGTAAATATTTATTCAAATTCCGGTAAAATAGAGGTGTTTAATGTTATCCCGGCAACGCCAGCTGATTTTGCGGGTTTAAAACAAGGAGATATTATTACTGCTGTTGATGGAAGAGAAATCAATGGTATGAATGTTTCAGAAGTTGCAACGCTGGTACGCGGTCCTGAAAATAGCGTTGTTGAGCTAACAGTTCTGCGTGACGGCAAAAAGTTTACTAAAAAGATTAAACGCAAAGAAATTAAAATTAAGAATGTTAAAAGCTCAGTTTTAGATAATCATATTGGATATATTCAAATCGTAAGTTTTATGGGTGGTACAACTCCTAATGAATTTATGGAGGCTCTTGAAAATACTAAAAATACAGACTCTATTATTATTGATTTACGTGGTAATACGGGTGGGTTGTTAGATAATGCAGTCTTTATAGCAAACATGTTTATCGATAATGGAGAAATTGTAGAAATTATTTATCGTAATGGTTATAAGAAGTCAATTAATGCAAATAATACTTCAAAACTACTTGATAAACCTGTTGTAATTCTTGTTAACGGAGCAAGTGCAAGCGCAAGTGAAATACTCTCTGGAGCCTTAAAAGACTACAAAAAAGCTAAGTTAGTAGGTAAAAAGACTTTTGGTAAAGGTCTTGTTCAAAAAGTAGTGCCATTACCAAATAAAACAGGTTTGAATGTGACTATTGCCAAATATTTGACACCAAAAGGAACTGATATTAACAAACTTGGTATAAAACCTGATGTTGAGATTGGAAATGAGTTTGATTTTTACCTCAATAGCAGCAAAAAAGATATACAGCTTGAAACAGCTAAGGAAATATTAAATGCAAAAAATTAGTAATGAATTAAGAATACTGGAGTCAAAGGGGAATTTAAGAAAAATTCCGTCAATTGATTACAAAATTGATGGCAAAATTATTATTGATGGTGTGGAATATGTTAATTTTGCTTCAAATGATTATTTAGGAATAAGCACAAAACAAGATTTAATAGATGAATTCCTAACAAACTATAACTTGCCTCTTTCATCTGCTTCAGCAAGGCTTTTGAGCGGTTCTTCAAGTGAGTTTAAGGAATTAGAAATAACAGTTGCAAATTTGTTTAATAAAGAGGCATGCCTTATTTTTAATACAGGTTATCAGTGTAACTTAGGTGTTATTTCAGCTTTAAACGGGAAAGGTGATGTAGTTTTTTCTGATAAATTAAATCATGCTAGTATAATTGACGGTATGCGTCTTTCTGAAGGTGATTTTATTCGATATAAACATTTTGATTATGAGCATCTTGAGCAGATGTTAGCTTCTAAAAGAGAGCAATATAAACGTGCGATTATTGTTTCTGAATCAGTATTCTCAATGGATGGTGATGTAGTAAATTTAGATAAGCTTATTGAGCTTAAAAATAAATACAATTGTTTATTAATGATTGATGAAGCTCATGCTTTTTGTGCTTATGGTGAAACATTAGCCGGTATTACTCGTGATAAGGATGTCGATATTATCACGGCAACTTTTGGTAAGGCGGTAGGTTCTTTTGGGGCATTTTGTATTGCAAATAACGATATTATCAGTTATTTGGTCAATAAAGCACGTTCATTTATTTTTTCAACTTCCATTCCTCCTATAAATATTGCTTGGTCAAATTGGCTGCTTACTGAAAAACGCGGGTACCTTGAGACAAGAAAAAAACTACTGGAAAAAATATCACTAGAAACTCATGCTCTGCTTAATACCGAAGGAACGCATATTATTCCTGTAGTTATAGGTTCAAATGAAGAAACATTAAAAGTTGCTGATAAGCTTAAATCTATGGGTTATTATATTCCGGCGATAAGACCTCCAACTGTTCCAGAAGGTACATCCAGGTTAAGGCTTTCTTTAACGGCTGATACTAAAATAGAAGATGTGAAAAAAGTTCTTTCGTTTTAGTTCGAACTTCATTGTCAATTGAAAAAATATCTTCTAATGATGGTTTTTCAATATATTGATGTGTTTCAAGCATTTTTTCAACAGTATTAATTATATCAAATAATTTGATTTTACCTTCTAAGAATGCAAAAACAGCCTCTTCATTAGCAGCATTCATACATACAGGAACCGAACCGCCTTTTCTTCCTGAGTCATAAGCTATTTTTAGTGCTTTAAATTTATTCCAATCAGGTTTTTCAAAATCAAGCCGTGCAATTTCAGAGAAGCTGAAGCTTTTTGATTTAATACCTTCATAGCGTTCTGGATAAGTAATAGCATACTGAATAGGTATATGCATGCTAGGTAAACCTAATTGTGCAATAACACTTCCATCTACATATTCAATTGCAGAGTGCACAATACTTTGAGGATGAACAACTACATCTATTTTGTCATAATTCATTCCAAAAAGATGATGTGCTTCAATAACTTCTAAACCTTTATTCATAAGTGTTGCACTGTCAACAGTGATTTTACGTCCCATATTCCAGCGCGGGTGGGCTAATGTTTGTTCAACTGTTGCGTTTTTCATATCTTCAACGGTTTTATGTAAAAATGGTCCGCCTGATGCAGTAATTATAAGTTTTTCTACCTGAGCAATATCTTTAATACACTGGTGTATTGCGCAATGTTCACTATCAACAGGAATGATATTGACTCCTTTTTCTTTTGCTAAAGGAATTACAATATCGCCCGCCATAACAAGGGTTTCCTTATTGGCAAGAGCAATATCAATCCCATTATTAATAGCTGTAATAGTTGGTTTTAAACCAATTCTCCCTGAAACTGCTACAAGTATGATATCATTTGTTTTATCTGCACAAATCTCTTCAAGAGGTAAATATTTAGCTCCTTCAATTAATTCTGGTTTTGAAGCATAAGCGTATTTAGGTTTAAATTTTGCAATCTGTTCGTTTAATAAATCAATGTTTGAGCCGCCTGCTAGTGATATAATTTCAAACTTATCCGTAAGTTTTTCAATAACTTCTAAAGCTTGTCTTCCTATTGAACCTGTTGAACCCAGAATGCTGATTTTTCTTCTCATACGCATGTCCTTTATATAAACAAAAAATGCGCTTGGCGCGATTCGAACGCGCGACCTATCCCTTAAAAGGGGAGTGCTCTACCTGCTGAGCTACAAGCGCAAATTTTAATAAAATTTGTAAAACTATTTAATTTTCAGCTATTTCTGTGACCTTTCCTGACCACAAGAATTATGTTATCAAGAACATATTCTACTGTCAAGTGATTTGTTTGTAAAATTTATTTCTTGGATAATTTCTCTAATTTCGCTTGATATGTCTGATGTTTGGGTGATTTTATCTCTTACAAGCTTTGCAAATTCAGCTTTTTTAAATTCATGTAGTCCTTTTGTTTTAAAGATATTTTCCAGTATTTTTGCGGTTGGAATATCTTCTTGTAAGTCATCTTCAGTTATAGACAAAAAGTTCTCAAAATGTGAATTTACGGTTTTTACAATAAGAGATTTAGGCAGCAAATCTTCAAATTCACCGCAAGACACAAGGTGAATTCTGTCATGCTCTCTTAAGCGCGGTTCAATTTGACGTATATTGTCTTCTGCATCTTTATCTAATAATACAAAAATTGGGAGTTTTACTTCTTGTGAAAGTTTGTAATACATTTTTACAACTTGATTTTTCCCTCCAGCTGCAATTATTTGTATTCCTTCAGCATAAAAATCATGTTTCAAAAATCTTGAAAATACCGGTAAAAGTATTTCTTCTGTAATGCCTTCTACAAGAATAACTTTTTCTAAAGGGTATTTTAATAAATGAGTTTTACGTTGTTTAAGAGGATTTTCATTATTTATAGATTTTAACCATTTAAGATTAACTGGAACATCATCTGAAAGTAATTTTATTGCTTCTATGTAATTAATAGTATTATTTAGAAGCTTTTGTGTTTCATCATCATTTAAAAATATGCTGTTTTCAAAATCCTGTAATTTTTTATTAATAGTATAGTCATTTGATATACTAAATGAAGAATTAAAAATTTCACTTACCATCTTAGTAAGAATTTCGAAATCCATTTTTTCGATATCGTTTTTCTTTAATTTAGGCTCAATAAGCGATGAGGTTAGTATATCGCTAAATACTCTTAAGTATTTTTCTTTTGTTGCTTTAAACCTTGTTAATCTGTCTAAAGATATAATTATTTGGTCATTTGTTAACTTTTTAAACTTCATCTGTAAATATTTTATAATTATTTGTAAAATTTTGCAAATTTCTGAAATCCAGTTATATATTGATTTATAGAATTTGTATATATTTTTTATTTATCACTTTGTAAAGTTTTGTAACAAAAGAGGCTGAATTGTGCAATTTAGCGTTTTAAATATACTTTATATATACAAGAGTATAAAAACTACGGAGACAGTATAAACCAATGGCACTTTTATTAGCAATGTATCAAAAAATGAGGCTGATTCGAGAAAAGAATCAACTTGTGCTTGATCAAACCAAGGTTTCAAGCAAACTGTCTCGCGTGCAAAAGAACATCGAGCGAGTACAAAAAAGATATACAAGTTTATTCGCTAATTTAGACTCACAAGCAAAAATGATGCAATCTCAAGCTAAGGTAGGAATCCAAAGCATGTTTGGCTTGGGTATGGATAGCGTAAATCCATACAACTATGGCGGGCTTAGTGGATTTGTTGTCAATGGTATGAGTCAAATTCTTGCTAAAGGTATTAATAAAGGTAAGGATGCAAACGGTACAGATTTAGGCACAGTCACAATTGATAATGCTAGATTCTCAGAAATGTATCAAGCATATATGCAAAACGGAGGATTTGCTTACGAAACAGATGAAAATGGCGCAACTGTTTACGAAGATCCGAATGCAGCAAATAAAGTTCCTAAATATAAAGGCGGCTTCACAGCTGATGAAGTTAAAGCATTTAATATGGCAATGCAATATGCTAAGAGCGTTCAACAACAGCAGCAATTCAATGCTCAGCAGATGTGTACACAATATGAATCTAATGTATCTATCTGGCTTGATGCTCAGAAATCAGCTCTTGAAGCAGAACAAGATATGATGCTTGAACCTCTCAACTACGAAGAAACAATGCTTGAGTTGGAAAAAGAACAAAAAGATACAAGACTTCAAAGAATCAACGAAGAAATCGAAACATACAAACAACTTGTTTCTCAAGAAGTCAAGAACACAACTCCAACCTTCGGTCTCGGATAATAATTATTATCATAATGACAAAGAACCGCCCTCAAAGGCGGTTCTTTTATTGAAGTAATAAATTTGATGTAAGATGTTTTATTTGTTTTTTCATCTCTTCTGCTTTTTCAAGCTGATTTTCTTTTCTGTAAATTTCCATTGCAATCCTATAATTAGACTCTGCATCCATTTTATATTCAGGATTATCATAGCCGGACATTAATTGCAATGTTTGTGCTAATAAAACATAACCTTCAGGCTTATTTGGATTAATTGTAATTGCTTTTTCAAAGCACTCTTTTGAGTCAATTATATGTCCTTCAAGATGGTTTTTATATCCTTCTAATATTTTCATCGGATAAATAAACAGCCCTTGAGTATCAAAAATATTTAGTTCAAGTAGAAAACAAATTTCTAACAAGTCTTTCTCTTCATACATGTTTGTAAATCTGAAATGTGATACAAAATATTTAGGAAAAATCGACTCAATGCTTTTTGTAATTTCCATTTGCTTTGCTTTATCACCAGCAAGTCCATAGATATTAGACTCTTTTAATAACTTAATCGGATTATCTTTATCAATATAATCAATGATTTCAAGTAGTTTAAGTCCTTTTGAATACTCATCACTTGCTAGTACAAGCGCAACTTCTCTAAATAAAAACTGAATAGTTTTATATTTATTACATTTAAACAAATCCAAAATATAATCAACAGCAATACCATCTTGCAATGAGTAAACAAGTGAAAGAAATTTAATTCTTTTGATTTCAAAATTACTTTCATCCCAGGTCAAAATCATATTAGCATCAAGGATTGCTTCATAATAGTTAGAAATTTCAAAATTAAGATATAATCTTTCGTAATATGCCTCTTTTTTCTGGGCACAATGTGTAATAATATAGGTAAAATCAGAATAAGCATCTTCAAACATCAAAAGTTTTTTGCATAATTTGCCACGTTTTAAATATGTTTGAGATGGTTTAAAGTCTTCTTTAATCAAATTATTTAATTTTTCTAATGCTGTATCAAAATTATTTTCTAAAATATTTTTGTCGACAGATTTTAAACACATAAGATATTTTATATTATCTAGCATAATCGCTCCATTCCCTACATAATATTAAGTATCATAACTTTGTTTCACTGACGACTACTCTCATGGGCTAAATAAACTTCAACGCCTGTTTAATTTCACGCACCGCTTCGTCTAATTCTTTTTTTACAGGAAGTTCTTTTTTTATCTTTTCATGAGCAAACATAATTGTAGTATGTTTTTTATTATAGAACTCTGCAATTGAGGCAAAGCTTTTATTGGTTATTTCTCTTGAAAGATATATTGATAAATGACGGGCATTAGAAACTTTTGCTCCCCTTGCAGTACCCATAATATCATTTATATCAACATCATAGTATTTTGCTGTAACTTTTGCAATTTTGTCTAAACTTATATCACCTTCAGTTTCATCACATTTAAGAACTGTTTTAGCAAGGTTTAAATCTAGTTCATTTTCAGAAATTTCGGCAAAGGCACAAACCTTGTTAAATGCACCTTCCAGCTCTCTAACATTCTTTGAAAAATTACTTGCTATATATTTTAGAGCTTCATCGGTATATTTTAAATCATTATTTTGGGCAAGTTTTTTAATAATTTCAAATCGGATTTGGAAATCCGGAGGAGTCAATTCGACCATCAATCCCATCTCAAAACGTGTACTTAAAGCTGCTGTAAGATCAGGCATTTCTTTAGGCATTCTATCTGATGTTATAACAATTTGCTTTCCTTTGTTATATAGTGTGTCAAATGTATGCTGCATTTGATCCATAGTTTTCTTTTTACCTTCAATAAACTGAATATCATCAATTAGGATAATATCAATATTTGTGTATTTTTTATTAAATTTGGACATGTTTTCAACAGCATTACCGCTTCTGTTTATTGAAATAAAGTCATTGAGGTAATCTTCCAGTTTTGTATATTTAACCTTGAGTTTTGAATTATTAAAAATTGTATAATGCCCTACGGCTTGCATTAAGTGAGTTTTTCCTAAGCCGGAATTACCATATATGAAGAGCGGATTAAACTTTTGAGCCGGAGCTTCTGCTACGGACTTAGTAACTTTGTAAGCAAATTCGTTACTTTCACCAACTACGAAATTCTCAAATTTATATTTAAGATTAAGATTTGAAGCAGACTGCATGTATGCAAGGTTTTCCATTGCCTGTTCTTTTTGAACAGCAGCAGTTACTTTTTTCTGTATTTTTTCGCTTTCTTTTTTAAGGGTTTTTGCGGCATTTACGTCATAAATTATCACAAAATCAGAATTTGGATTGCCTGAAATTTTTTTAATAACATCAACAATTTGGCGATAGTGATTTTTACGAAGTAAATCACGTCCCATTGCTTGACCTGTTACAACGGTTAAAACACCTTTATCGTAACCTGAAAGTTCAAGAGGGTAAATCCAGGGATGAGCATTATCAGGCAAAACACTGATAAGTTCGGTTTTAACTTGCTCCCAAAACTGATTTGCTTCCATATCATAACCCCTGAAAATAAAAAAAGGCGACACCCAGATTCGAACTGGGGATAAAAGCTTTGCAGGCTTCTGCCTTACCACTTGGCCATGTCGCCGTACAATCAATATTATTATAAACAAATTGAATTTGCAAGGGGTATCTAAGTTTAAATTATAGTTCTTGAATGGCAAATAGCTATAGCTATTGCATCTACGGTATCATCCAGCTTTGGTAAATTATCCGTTTGTAGTGCTAAATGAACCATCTGGTCAACTTCTTTTTTCTCCGCCCGTCCATAGCCTGTTAGTACCTGTTTAACTTCCATAGGGGTATATTCATATGTTGGTATACCAAATTTTTCCAGAACCATTAATATAACCCCTCGAGCTTCAGCTACCGGTATAACAGTTTTCTGGTTTTTAAAGAAGAATAGTTTTTCAACAGAAGCACAATCTGGTTTGTATTTATCCACAATTACACACATGTCCTTATAGATTTCTAAAAGCCTTGCAGAATCAGATAACTTTTTATCAGTCTGAATTGAGCCTGATGTTAATAATTCTATATTATCACCCTCGATATCAATCATTCCATATCCTACAATTGCCATTCCAGGGTCTATTCCTAAAATCTTCATTGTTAGATTGTACCATAATTCTTGTGTTTGTGGTAATATAATATTGTGAAATTGATTTTTTAAGGAAGTTATACTATGGCTGAAAAAATTATTGGAATTCCTCGTGGAATGTCTTTTTATAACAATTATCCTTTCTGGTTTGGCTTTTTTAATGCTTTAGGTTTTAAAATCGTTTTATCAGATCCTACAACAAAGCAAACCATGTCTGATGGTTCGGCGCTTGTTGTAACTGAAACTTGTTTGCCTGTTAAAATTTATTTAGGTCATATCCTTAACCTTATCAATAAACAAGGGGTTAAAAACATCTTTGTTCCTTCTTTGCAATCAATTGCACCTAAAATTTATAATTGTTCTAAAATCAGAGGATTACCTGATTTAGTTAGAAATGTTGTAAAAGGTGACTTTAATCTGGTGGAAGCTACATTGGATAAATCAGCTAAAAAACAAGGCTTATATTCATTCCTATCAGATGCAGTAAGACCTTTTGGAATAACGGATATGGAAGAGATTAAGAATGCTTCTAAACAAGGTTGGAAAGTTTATAACAACTTCTTAGTTATGATGCGCTCCGGTATTCCTTATAAAAAAGCTATGCATTATGCTCTTGATGGCAAAGTTTTGATTGAAACGGTTGATAACTCTAAGCCAATTAATGTTGCCCTTGTATCTCACGGTTACAATATTTATGATGAACGAGCATGCATGAAGATTTTTGAAAAACTTGAAAAGATGGATGTGAATGTGTTTACTTCACTTCAGCTAACTGATGAGCAAATGGATGAAGGCATTGCCTCTTTAGGTCAGCATAAGTACTGGGCTAATGAACACGAAATGACCGGTACAGCTGGACATTATTTAAAAGACAATAAAATTGATGGAATTATTACGCTTAATGCTTTTGGCTGCGGTCCGGACTCATTAATGATTGAGCGTATTACAAGAAAAGCAAAAGAAGCTGGTAAACCGCTTCTTTCATTAACCATTGATGAACATACAGGCGAAGCCGGATTTATTACCCGTCTTGAAGCTTTTATTGATATGCTTTTTCGTAAAAAGCGTTCTAAACTTAAAGTCGATACAGATTATGAATTTGTACCTCAGACTAATATTTGTGAAAAGGTTCTTTAATCCTTTTACATCTCTTTCCAGCTAGTACCGCAATTGATATCAATTTCAAGCGGTACTCTTAAAGGCTGATTAAGCTCCATTGCTTTAAGTACAAGTTCTTTGACTTGTTCAAGTTCGTTCTTAGGCACCTCAAATACAAGTTCATCGTGTACTTGCATAATCATTTTTGTTTTCAAGCTCTGTGCTTCAAGCTGTTTATCAACTTCTATCATAGCCATTTTTATTAAATCAGCAGCAGACCCTTGTAAAGGCTGATTAATTGCTGCTCGCTGTGCAAATTCTCGTATCTGGTAATTAGGACTTCCTAATTCAGCTGCAAGATAGCGTTTGCGTCCAAACATTGTCTCTACATAACCATGCTCATTTACAAACTGAACTTCTTGTGTCATATATTCTTTTACACGTGGATAGTGTTCAAAATATTTATCAATAAACTCTTGAGCTTCTGTATTTGAAATACCAAGATTTTTTGCTAAACCATAGCGTGATTGACCGTAAACAATACCAAAGTTAACAGCTTTTGCTTTTCGGCGCATATCTTTGGTTACTTCATTTACTCCTACTCCAAATACCTTTGAAGCGGTCATAGTATGGATATCTTCTCCAGAAGTAAAAGCTTGTATAAGGTTTTCATCCTCTGAAACATGTGCAAGTAGGCGGAGTTCAATTTGCGAGTAATCAGCAGATAAAATAAGCGAGTTTTCTTTATCCATTGCACAAAATGCAGAGCGGATTTTGTTTCCTTCTTCTGTTCTGATTGGAATGTTCTGCAAATTAGGATTAGAAGAAGAAAGACGCCCTGTAACCGTCAATGCTTGGTTGTAAGTCGTATGAATTCTACAATCACGTTTACTTAAAAGAGTTGGTAAAACATCCGTATAAGTTGATTTTAGCTTTGCAAACTTCCTGTGCTGCAAAATATAATCGCAAATTTCATATTCTTGAGCTAATTCTTCCAGTACTTCTGCACTTGTAGAACGTGATTTTTTCTTTTTGGATTTAAGTTCAAGCTTATCAAAAAGAATTTCTGCAACCTGTTTTGGAGAATTTATATTAAATGGTTCTCCTGCTAGTTGAAAGATTAAATCTTCCAATTCTGCAAGTTTTTCAGTCATAAAAGAAGAGAGCTCTTTTAAATAGTCACAGTCAATTGCAACACCAGTATATTCCATTTTTGCAAGAACTATTGTTAGCGGGATTTCAATATCTTTAACAAGTTTTTGTTCAGCTTCAGTAAGATTATTTAACCAATAATCATGTAATTTTAAGATTGTTTGAGCTTCATCACAGAGTTGTTTTTCCTCTTCATTTGAGTCAACTATGTGGTTTAAAAAATCAAGTGCTTGAGCCTCAATTGTGTGCTTTCTGTTAGGATCTTTTACGTAACTTGCTAAAAGAACATCATATTCTAATCCTTTAGGTTCAAAACCTTTATTCATAAGCATATTGTAATCAGATTTTGCATCAAAAGTAATTTTTTTTATTTTATCAGACTCTATAATTGGTTTTAATATTTCAATATCATTAAAATAATAGTTTTTGTCAGCAGAAATTGCACAGCCGTTAGTTGAGTATCTAATTCCAATTTTTTCAGTGTTTAATATATTATTAATTGCATTTTCATCACCAATAACATATTCAACCAGGGTATCTTGAACGGTTTCTTTAATGGCTTGTGTAAATAGATTTTGTTGTCCGCCCTCTATTTGGTTTTGTGCAAAAAGACTCAAAGTTTCGCCTACAGGCGCTTCATCAGAATTAAAAGAGGCAAGGATTTTATCGATATTTTTAATAAAAGTATAAAACTGCATTCTTCTTAAAAAGTCCGATACTTTCTGGATTTGTGGAAGTGTTACACAAGCTTTATCAATATCAAAATTAACATCTACATCACGAATAATGGTAGCAAGTTCTTTTGATAATATTGCAATTTCTTTTTGAGTGCAAATCTTTTCTTTAATAGCTTTTTCAGGAATATTATCACAATCTGCAATCAGCTCTTCAAGGTGAGGATAGCGGCTTAGTAATTTTTGAGCAGTTTTCTCTCCAATACCTCTTATACCCGGTATATTATCAGATGTATCGCCTCTCAAACCTTTGTAATCAATGACCTGATCCGGGTATACTCCTAATTTTTCATAAACTTTATCCCAATCATATTCTATCAATTCACCCTTAGAAGGGATTAAAACCTTAACACATCCATCTTTATCTATAAGCTGAAAACTATCCTGATCTCCTGTAAGAATAAGAACCTCATGACCAGCTTCGCACGCAATTCTTGATATTGTACCAATAACATCATCAGCTTCAAAACCTTCCTTTGTATAAATAGGAATATCAAAAGCCTGCAAGCCTTCAATGATAGTTCCTATTTGACACCTTAGAGTATCAGGCATAGCTTCACGATTTGCTTTATACTCATCAAACATTTCAACACGAAAAGTGTGTCTTCCCACATCAAAAGCAGCTGCTATAAAATCAGGCTTAATTCGTGCTAACAAATCGAAAATAGTCTTAAAAAATCCATAAACAGCCCAGGTTGGCTGATTTTCTGAATTTTTCATCCCTGTGCGTTCAAGTGCATAATATTGGCGAAATGCTAACGCATGTCCGTCGATTAATATTAAAGTCTTCTTATCCTTCATAAATACTCCCCATTAAGAGTATTATAGCATAATAACAATGTAACAAAAAGTAAAAAATATATTTACCCCGGTCAAAAAAAACTTTTCTTTTGTTTTAAATTGTGTATAATAGACAAAGGAAGAAAATAGCTCTATGTTACAAACAATAAATACAACTTCAAATAAATCAACTAAATCACATTATGCAACACAACCAACAGATTTTTGTGATAGAGTTGAACATTATTTAAATCAAATTTTTGAAAAAGAGCTGAATACTCCAAATTCAGTTCTTTTGGCATACAACCCGCTTGTGATAAAAAAAATTGCGGGATACCTTTCAGGTAAAATTAAAATGCCGGCCTCAATAGGTATTGCCGGAGAAACAGCAAGCGGCAAATCTACCATTACTAAAGATTTAATTGAAACTATTGAGTCCTTTGCAACAGAATTTAGTATAAATGATGTTATTACTCGTGTTAATACTGATGATTATTACTATGACCGCTCTGAAATGGTAAAAGCAGCAGGAAGTTTTTCTGAATTTGCTAAGAATTATGACCTTGATGTGCCTGAAGCTCTTGAATTGGAATTAATGAGCAAACATATTAAGGAACTTCTTTCTGGTAAATCTACTTACCTTCCTAAATATGACATGTCTGGTACTGCAATTCGTCATGATAATTATACTTTAGCTAAACCTTCCAAAGTTATTATTTCGGAAGGTCTTTTTACGCTTACAGAGAAAGTTAAAGATGCATTCAATTTCAAAATCTATGTTGATATTCCAGAAAATATTAAACGTGAAAGATTTTTCGTACGTGCAGCTGAACGTGGTTTAGGAGATTCTGCAAAACATATTTATGAAAATGCTAACTCTAAAGCAGAATTCTATATTAGACCTTGTAAAGCACATGCTGATATTGTACTTTCAGGTTATGCAGATAGAATTAAATACAAAAACTTCTTAAACAAGATTATTGGTTTAGTTCAGGAAATGTATTTTACAGTTGTTTAAAATTAACCTTGAAAATTGTTTGTAATGGTGTAAATATATTCCAAAATCTGACAAAAATATGTTAGATTAGTATCACCATTAATAATGATATCTGCATATTCTTTTGCTGGTTTAACATATTTTTCACCGGCACCCAGAATATATTCCCAGTGTTTTTTAGCGTTTTCTAAATCCTGATTTCGTTCTGTATAAGCCCTTGTCATAAAACGCTCACGACGTAAGTTTATATCTGTTTCTACATAAACTTTGATATCAAAAATATCCTTGATATCCTCATACATAGAAGCCATTCCCTCTACTACAACAATTTTATTAGAAGGAATGTATTTTGCCTTAGGAACAGAAACACCCGTACCGTTTAAAAGATATTCTGGTGAATATACATCTTCTCCTTGAGAAATCTTTTCTAAGTCTTCTTTTAATACATCTAATTGAAAACTCTCAGGAGAATCTACATCATAACCGTTATCTCTGAGAGCATCAAAAGTTCCATATTTTTTAATTAGTTCAGATATATCATTAAAATAATTATCTGTTGTCAATATCGTTACAGGCATATCAAATTTCTTGATAATATTAGAAATCTCTCGGCAAATTGTAGACTTACCAGAGGCAGACTCACCTGTAATACCAACCATAATTTTTTTTGACGGATTTGTAATTAATCGTTTTGAGAATTTCTGAATAAAATCATATCTTACTTCTGTAAAAATAGGTTCTGTAGCCTTATTATCATAAGCGAGAACTTGTTTAAACTTTGATTGAAGGTAAAACGCAAGAAGCTCTCTACCAGCTTTCTGGGTAAAATCTGGTTTTAAAATTTTATCTGTAGAGTTTAACTCTTTTTCTATTAAATGGTGAAAATTGTTATTGTCGTCGTCAATCATTTTCTTCTTCCGATATTTTTATATTGTACCTCATAAAACTATAAGGTAAAGTGGGTATTTTTATGACTCAAATAATTCACTAATTTTGTCTGCAATATCTCTTGGATCAATTTCTTGCGTAACCTTGTTTATATCTTGAGCCATCTGATATAACTTAGCAGCTTCAATTTTATCACCAATGATAGAAGTTGCTCTTGCAAGATTAAAATGAGCTAAAGCATAGCTAGGATTTGACTCAATAGCTTTTCTAAAGAGTTCAATAGCTCTGTTTACTCTTCCCAGGTCATCAAGATATATAACTCCTAAATTATTATAAGCAATATCATAATTAGGATTATATTTTATTGCTAATTCATAAGATTTAATTGCTTCTTCCGTATCAGCTTTACCCCAGTATAAGAAACCCAAATTACAATGAATTTTGGGATTATGTGGTTGTAACTCAAGAGCTTGTCTATAAACAGCTAAAGCGTTACCATAGTCTTCTTTGTCGTAAAAAGCACTTCCCAGATTAACATATATGTCAACATCTTCAGGTGTCAATACATAAGCAGTTTGATAAGCAGAAATTGCTGCATCAGGGTCTGATTTGTTTTCCTGATAAACAAAACCCATTGTTTGTGCAATAACACTTGTCCAAGAACGATTTGGATTTAGAGTTATTGCAGTTTGATAATTTGAGATTGCTAAGTCAAATTCACCTTTTATATAATAGATATTTGCAAGGTTTGAGTACAAGTCCGGTATTGTTGGCGCCATTGATATTAATTTATTATAAACATCAATAGCCTGATTATAATCACCTTGTTCTTCATAAGCTCTGCAAAGATGTCTATAAGCTGCAATGTTAAATGAATCCAGCCATATTGCCATTTTATATTCTGTTATAGCATCCTCAAAATATCCTGTTGTAAGATAAATATCTCCAAGTACACAATACAAAGGCGCAAAACCTGGTGCTGTTTCAGTGGCTTCCTTGTAAAGATTAATTGCTGCCGGATAATTTTTTGTTTGAATAGCATAAAAACCTTTTAAAAATATCGGCAAAAATTTAAGATAAGATAATGCTTCTGCAATATTACTTATTGCTGTTTTATCAAATGGTGCTAATATGATTGATAAAAAACGCTCCCAATTAGCTTTAAATTTAGTTTTAGGATTTTTAAAAGATGAAGCATCATATAATTTGTATAATAAATAATGTGCACTGGATGAACCAAATTTTGAATATTTTACAGCATCACTTGCAGCATCAAAAGCATCAGTAAAGTGAGCTTTTTTAACAAAAGTTTCAGCTATCATATAGTAAGCATCATAATAATCATGCTTCTTTTCTAAAGCCATTGTAAAATAATTAATAGCTTTATCCAAATCGCCTTTATGGTAAAAAGCAACCCCAATTTTATAATATATTTCATGTGAGTCAATCAATGACTCCATTGCAAGCTGATATTCAGTAATAGCTTCATCAATATATTGACAAGCATTGTATATATCCAAATGCCATTTCATATATAAATCGCCTAATCTTATATGTAAAGAAGGATTTGAAGGATCTTTCTTTAAGTCAAGCCTACAGCGTTCAATTTGGTCATACATTTTATTTTTATTTTTAGACTCTGTTTTTATATCAGTTTTCATAATGCTTCCTAATCAGAATTTGTAGTATAAACATACATATAGTATAAAAGAGTTTGGCGGTCATTCTCAGCCATCATAACTATTTTAGCAGTAATTTCATTTGAATAAATTGCATCTATTTCTGTAACTGCTACTCTAAAATTTATTATACCATAAGTTTTGGGTAATTTTAAACTGCAATCAAGAAAATCTCCAATAGCAAGAGGTTTGTCCAAATAAAATTTTATATATTCAGATGATATTTCAAAAGTCTTGGTAGAATAAACTTCACTATCGACACTTATATCAATCTTTTCTATTGCCTCAATTATTGGAAGTTCATTTCCTTGTGTAAGTTTAATAGAATTGTAATCCAGTTCTATTGTAAAACATTCTTCCAACGGCGAAGAAATTATAACTGTATTGAAATCTATGGTTCCAAGTTTAGAGAAAGCTTTTGCAGTTAATTTAAACCCAACTTGTAAACATTCAATATACCTCATGAAATATTGAGGTAAAACTAAATCCAGCCTGTCATCATAAACTTTTTCAATTTCACATGACATTTCAACCATACTGGCATTTTTTTGAAAAAATATGGTAATCTTCTGCCCTTCTCTTAATAAATCCATAATAATTATTATAAATAAAAAAAAGCAACAAAACAAATATTAATTGTATAATAAACTCATGATTAGTATAATATTAGGAATTTTAACAAGAATAATATCAAACTCTTACCTGAATGTTTTTCAGAAAATTCTAACTAACAATGGTGAAAGACCGTCTGCTATTAATTTTTACACATATTTAGGTTTAAGTTTTATAAGCGTGTTATTGCTGCCTCACATTATTTTTAATACTACAATACTATTTAATGTACTTATTATGGGAATTTTAGGTAGCTTAGGAAATTATTATATAATTAAAGCTCTTTCTTGTGGGCAACTTTCGGCTTTAGCTCCTATAAATTCATACAAACCGGTTGTAGCACTTATTTTAGGAATATTTTTATTAAATGAAATTCCAACATTTAACGACTTATTAGGAATTCTTCTTATTATATTAGGTACAATTTGTTTAACTAACTCAAATTTCATATTCTCAAGAGCATATTTTTATAGAATTTTAGCATTAATTTTTTCCGGTACTGAAGCGATTTTTATAAAAAAAGTCATAATACTTTCTAATATCTCATCCGCTTTTATTTATTGGGCTGTTGCCGGTTTATTTTTCTCGTTTTTAATTACTCTAAAACATAAACCAAAAATTAAAAATATTAAGCCTCAAATTGCATTAATTGCAATGGTTGCTATTATGCAATACTCTACTAACTATGTTTTTTCAAAAATAAATGTTGCACATGCTCTAGCACTCTTTCAATTATCGACCATACTAAGTGTATTTTTAGGGGTAAATATTTTTAAAGAAGAAGGATTATTGCGTAAGCTTATTGCCTCAATAATAATGATTATTGGGGCAATTCTGGTAATTCATCCAGTATAAACAATCCCAAACGTCCTTCTCTAAAATCTTTTAATATATATTTTGCAGTTCTTTCAGTATCCGGTGTCTCGGATTTAATAATCCAATTTCTGCTTAAAGCTACATTCTCAAGAGTTAGCTCATCAACTTTATAATATTCTTTTGCTTTATTATCAAGCATTTCTAGTAAAGCTTGTGCTACAGGTTCAGGAGAATATGCGTTTTCTGATACCGAACTTACAAAAGCCAATTTTGCTGCCTGCAATTGGTCATCTTGTTTTGTAGGAATAATACCCGGGGTATCAAGTAATTCAAGTTTAGGATTAATTCTAACCCATTGTTGTTGACGTGTAACACCGGCTTTTGCTCCAATCTTAGTTTTTGAAGAGCGTGTTAATTTATTTATAACACTTGATTTTCCTACGTTAGGCATTCCAACTACCATAGCGCGAGCTGCACGTCTTAACAATCCCTTCGCCATTAATGCTTGAATTTTAGGTTCAGACAAATCAACAGCAGTCTTAATAACAACAGGTAAGTCTTTTGCACCCTTTGCATCAGTAATAATTACAGGACAACCTGTTGTCACTTTCAAATAATTAACCCATTGTTTAAGTTCATTTTTATCTACAAGATCAGCTTTATTCAACAAAAGAAGCCTTGGTTTATCTCCCAAGAGCTTCTTAATGTTTGCATAACTGCTGCTTAAAGGTATGCGGCTATCACGTACCTCAATCACTACGTCAACAAGATTTAGTTTCTCTTTAAGCTGACGTTCTGCTTTCGCAATATGACCTGGGTACCAGTGAATATGCAGCTTATCTTTTTTCAATTTTTTCCTTAATACGTGTTGCTTTACCTGAACGTTCTCTTAAATAGTATAATTTAGCACGTTTAACATCACCACGTCTAAGAACTTGAATTTTTTCAATACGTGGAGAATATACTAAGAATACACGTTCTACACCAACACCTTGGAATACTTTTCTTACAGTAATAGTTTTGTTGATTCCAGAGCCATGTTCTGCAATAATTGCACCTTCATAAGCCTGAATTCTTTCTTTATTACCTTCTACGATACGGCAGAATACTTTAACAGTATCACCAGGATTCATTTCTGGTAATTCTCTTGTAGTGTATTCAGCTTCTAAATTTTTAATAATAGGATTCATTTTTGCTATTCCTTATATTTTGACTATCTTATACATTTGGCTCAATCATAAATTAAACAAATTAAAATTACAAGTAGTCATTAAAATTTTTCAAAGAATTGTAAACATTTTTTTACTTTTGTAACAATTTCAGCTAAAATTAACAAATCGGGATATTTACACTCATTATTAAAATCAGTCGAAATGTGAAGAAAGGTTTATTAGCTTGAACCCAATATCAGGTAATAACGCCGCAATGGCTAAATTTATAACAAAAATGACTAAAGCAGATGCTTTAGCACCAATTATTGCATTAGAGGGTGTTGTTGTTACAGGAAGGACTATTCAAGCTTATAAAAGAGGAAAAGGTGATGAAGCTAGAGAGCGTTTCATTGAAGAAACATCAGGATCTTTAGTTTGGCTTTGCGGTGTTGCCGCATTGAATGAACTTGGTGATAAGCTGCTTGGCAAAGTTCTTAAAAAACAAGGCGCTAATTTCGATGTAGGTACAGATAAAATATTAAGAACTCCTTTTGATAACTTTATGAAAAAAGTTGCTCCGAAAGGTTTTTCTGGAACGCAAGTTGCGCTTTTAAAAGGTGCGAAAGTATTAACAAGTATTGCTCTTGCGAATTTGTTTATTGGTTTTGTTGTTCCTAAAATGAATCACTATATAACTAATACTTTAAGAAGCAACAAACAAAATATAGATGAAGATAAGCCTAAAAACCTTACATTTAAAGGTGCAATAGGAGCTTTAAATACATTTACTAATGCTATTGAGAATACTAATACAGGTAAGTTATTATCTACAGACTTTGGAATTGCAGGCGGCAGAATGTATAATGCCCGAACAAAAGAAGAGCGTAGAGAAATTGCATTTAGAGATTTAGGCTCAATTTATTTCTATATGTGGGCACAAGGTCATGTCGGCAATTTGCTTAACCTTGCCGAATCTGGAAAAGCAAATAGGCTTAATCCGTCTGCTGCATCAACTGTAGACAAGCACCTTACTGAATTTTTAAACTCTCATGGCGGAGAAATGAGTCTTGAAGAATTTAAAAAAGCTGTTTTAGGAAGTATTTCTGAAGTAAAACTCCCTGAAAATATTAATTTTGAAAAACAAAAATCTTCTATCTGGGATAAGTTATTCAAGAAAGAACCGCTGCAAGTTGTAAAAGTTAGTGAGCTCGAACAAATTATTACTGATAATGATTTACTTAATAGAATTAAAGAAATGGCAAAATTACAGCCTGAACGTCTCGGTGAAGCTGTTATTACTAAACAACAGCTTGCTGATGCATTTAATAATGCCCAAATTACAAATCCTAAATTATTAAATGAAGCATATTCAGAATTTACTGGCGGTGCATATAACAGTGAGTTTAAATTTGTATCAAATAGTAAAATTGAAAAACTTAAAAAAGAAATGATTGAATATGCTGAAACTATATGCAAAGAAGCAAAAGATGGCAAAGTAAATAATGATTTACTAAAAAAAGTTAAAAATAAAAACTTAATATACAATGGTATTAACTTTGCTGCCGGATTTACAGTTGCAGCAGCATTCTTATCAACATTTATACCTAAAATACAATACTACATGACCAGAAAAGCTACCGGTGTTAATGCTTTCCCAGGTACTTATGATTATGAGCATAAAAAAGAGTTAGTTGCATAAATTTGAAAAACATAACTGTTTTGTAACGATTTGTAACAATATTGTCCAATTTATTAAAGAAATTAGTCATTGATGCCGTAATACATAGAAAGGGACAAACAAAAAGGAAGCACACAAAATGGGAATGGCGGCATCACAAGCACGCTTGCTGACTATTACAGCAAGAATACACGATGTTGAGTACCAGGCACAATCTATCCAGAATGCCAAGGTACAGCTCGCTACGCAATCCGATCAAGTATACAACGACTATCTTGAAGCATTGGATGCGCAGACATTAACCATTTCTACAATTGGTGCAGATGGTTCAAAATCAAAAATTGCAGCAACATTTAATAATTTATTCTCTGTTAACAAAGTTAGACCTGCTGATGGAAGTAATTATGCTCTTCGTGATGAAAAAGGTAAATTAGTAGTTGAAGATTCTGTTTATGATGCTTATGAAGAATTTGAAGGTAAAGATCCTTATTTATTTGCAATTTATATGTTGGGCGGAGAAAATGCAATAAGTGATATTAGATCATTAGAAGAATTATATAAAGCTGAAGAAGCATTATATATAAATAAAAAAGATAATGATGATGAAAATGGCTTAAGTGACGATATCAAAAAAATGAGAGAAAGTCTTGAAAAATATGTTGGCGGTCCTGATATATATGATAATAGTAAAGTAAAAGAAGAAGACAAAAAAGACTATGAAACCACTTTGGCTAATTATCGAGAAGCTCTATATAAAAAATTTGCCAAAGAAATTTGTACTGATGTTGAGTTAAATTGTGTTGGTATAAATGGTAGTGCAACTGTCATGAGTGAAGCACAATATAATGCAGATAAATTTGAGAACTATATAGATATCTTTAACCAGATTAAAATGTGCGGCGGATGTGTACCTATTTCTGACTACAATGGTATGTTTGGAGATGCTTCAAACAATAGTGAATGGCTTACATCTATGATTCAATGCGGTAAATTTACTATTGATACATTTAGTAAAGACAAAAATGGCAAGATGACAATGAACGGCACTTCTCCAAGCTCTGATTCTTGCTTAAGCTACACTGAAACTACTTCAATTGATTCAACAGCTGCTAAAAAAGCAGAAGCAAAATATGAACACGATTTAAAAGAAATTGATAAAAAAGATAAAAAATATGATATGACTTTATCTAAACTTGAAACTGAACGTACAGCACTTACTACAGAATATGATTCAGTTAAGAAAGTAATTCAAGATAACATCGATAGAACATTCGGTATCTTCTCATAATAAAATTTTCCTTTTTAAATTTAATAATCCCTTTTCCCTTTTTCCGCTTGAGTACCCTAAACTCAAGCTTTTTTTTGCATATCTTTACTTTTTTGATTCTTTCTGCTATACTAAAACTGTCAATAGTTTCTTTAAAAAAGAACGGTCGGTAAACCCCGTTCTTTTTTTATTTAGGAATAAAGGAGTGTTATGAAACAAGATATTAACAGATTTGAAATCTTAGAAAAAATCACACCGCTTATTGAAAATACAGCAATGAGATATAATCTTATTCCTATTGAGATTGAGTTTGTAAAAGAAAATCATCGTTGGTTTTTAAGAATTTATCTTTATTCTTATGAAAAAGATGTTACTCTTGACGATTGTGAAAAAGTTACCAGAAGTTTAAATGACTTTTTAGATGAACTTATTCCGGTTAAGTATTACTTAGAAGTATCTTCTCCGGGGTTAGAGCGCAAATTCAAATCAGACAAAGAATTTGTAATCTTTAAAGGCAGAAGAATAAGCCTTAAACTAAGAAACCCGCTAGATGGTGAAACAGAAAAAATTTTTAAAGGCGAAATACTTGACTGGGATGATAATGACGGATTAAAATTCTTCCGATTTGATGATGGAGAAGAACTTCAAATCCCAAAAGAAAATATACAATCTGCAAAGTTATATATTGACTAAATAAAAAGAAAAAAGGAGACGTATAATGATTAAAATCGGTACAGCATTATTTGAAGCTTGCGAAGAGCTTGAAAGAGAACGCGGCATATCTAAGGAAGTATTAATTGCTTCTTTATGTGATGCGATGGTAGCTGCTTACAAAAAACACATGCACGTTAAAGAAGCTGCTAATATTGAAGCTATATTAGATGAACAAACCGGTGAAATCGGCGTATTTTCAACTAAATTAGTTGTAAAAGAAGTTGAAGATCCTGAACTTCAAATTTCATTAGAAGAAGCACAAGAAATTGATGATGAAGTTGAAATTGATGATGAAGTTAAGATTGAAGTAACTCCTGATCAATTTGGCAGAATTGCTGCTCAATCAGCTAAGCAAGTAATCACACAAAGAATTAGAGATGCTGAAAGAAATAATATTCTAAATGAATTCTTAGAAAAGAAAGGTACTTTAACAACTGGTATTATTCAAAGAGTTGAAAATAGAAACGTAATTGTTAATATAGGCAAAACTGATGCTATTATGCCTCAAAAAGAACAAATTCCTCGTGAGTATTATAAACCGGGCAATAGAATAAGAGTATTTGTTCTTAACGTAAAAGAAACAAACAAATTGCCACAAGTAATTGTTTCACATGCGCATGCTGAAATAGTTAGAGAATTATTTGAATTAGAAGTTCCAGAAATTGAAGATGGAATTGTTGAAATTAAATCAATTTCTCGTGAAGCTGGTTTCAGAACAAAAATTGCGGTTTGGTCAAATGATCCAGAAGTTGATTCTGTGGGAGCTTGTATTGGACCTCGCGGCTCAAGAATACAGACAATTGTTGGTGAGTTGAAAAACGAGAAAATCGATATTGTCAGATGGTCGCCTGATCCTGTTGAATACATTGTAAATGCGATTTCTCCGGCAAGAGTTGTATCTGTTGATATTATGACTGATGATGAAGAAACAAAAGATGCATTGGTAGTTGTTCCTGATGACCAACTTTCTTTAGCAATCGGCCGTGAAGGTCAAAATGTAAGACTAGCTCATAGATTAACAGGTTGGAAGATTGATATCAAGAGCATTTCTCAAATGGAAAATGAAGAAGCTTCCAGAGCTGCTAATTATGATTACAATGAAGATGAAACAGAAGAAAGAGTTGTTGATTCAGACGAAATTCAAGAAGAAATCGAAGAAGAAATGAACCAACAAGCTTATGATGAAGAAGACATCGCTTCTGAAGAAGTTGAAGAAGAAACAACCGAAGAAGAATAATAATAAAATTAAAAAACCCTCTGTAATATTACAGAGGGTTTTTTAATATATCATAACTTTGCGGGAATTTATAAGCAGTAGGTTTGGGAATACATTCCACTCCGTTTACTTCTGCAATATGGCGAATATTATAAGCTCCCGAAATAATTACAATTTTTGTGTTTAAATAATTTTTAAACTCTTTTATACGCTCAACAAACCATTCACCGGCATATTGAGACTCAAAATCATTTTCCATCTGCAAATCAGTAATTATAATATTAAACGGACAATTATTGTATTCTAATAGCTTGTCATAACCTTCTTTTGCAGATTGTGCCGTAATAATATCAACATCATCAAACAATTCTAATAAGATTTTTTTGTGGTATTCCCTCCAACCTTGCACATCATCAACTACCAATATTCTTATTTTCTTAGACATTCAGCGCCTTCCAAATATACAAATTCAGGAACAAAATTTTCACCGCAATTAATTACAATAAGGACTCTTAAACATTTAGGCAATGCTTCATTTACTTCTAGTTCGTTAAAACACATCATGGCAACATCTTTCCATTTAAGATTAATTCTTGCATATTTTGCCGGGAAATCAGCATTTAAATCTGGTGTTAAAGTAAAAATAACATGTGAAATATGACTGATTTCAATCTTATTGCGAGCAACCATTTCCTTTAAAAGCTTTATCGTTGCACTTCCAATTGCTTCCGGAGAATTTTCATCAACTGTAATCGCACCTCGTATTCCTTTTGTTATCATAATTTCTCCTATAAATAAAATAATACTGAAAGTGTTTGGGCGGTTAAAACATATCCTTCATCTTCTTTTATTTTTAACCAATTCTTTATTTCAGATTTTTTAACCCAAATTCTATCCACAATTACACCACCATCATTAATCGGAGGAGAAATGGGAGTTTTATCTTTTATTTTAGCAATCGCTAAAGTAACTGTTTCTGAGACACATCC
Source organism: uncultured Vampirovibrio sp. (assembly GCA_910579975.1). Lineage (GTDB taxonomy): Bacteria > Cyanobacteriota > Vampirovibrionia > Gastranaerophilales > Gastranaerophilaceae > CAG-196. The sequence goes on along the minus strand of CAJTWU010000009.1, from coordinate 32,715 downwards.
TGATGAACTTGCAACATTATGTGCCACTATTTTAATTTCACTTGCTTCAAGTCCGGCTTCTTCTTTTAATTCAGCATTAATCGCCTCTTCAATACTCTCACCAATTCTTTCATCTCCTACAAGTCCGGCAGGAACGGCAATAGAATACTTTCCCCTGTTTTCTGCTTGCAATGGCGGACGTTCTTCAATTAAAAACAAAACTTCATCTTCTGTTTCAGGTAAAACCACCACAACATTGTTTGCATTAGGCCTATGTGCATAAACCCAATTATTAGAAGTGCTTTTTAATTGTAAATATTTTGTATTATATAAAACTTTGCTCATATTTAGTTACAGGAATTTTTATACAAAATTCTGTATACTCTCCTTCCACACTTTCTACAGTCAAATCACCCTGATGTGCTTTTGCTATCTGATGTGATAAATATAATCCTAAACCTGTTCCAATTTTTCTAAATTTTTTTTCGGCTGAATAATACTTATTAAAAATCTTATCAATATCTTTTTTTGAAATTCCGGCGCCATGGTCTTTAACTTTTATGACAACATAACTGGGAATTTCTCCTATCGTGATTTCTATTGGTGATTTAGGTTCTCCATATAAAATCGCGTTTTGGATAAGGTTTTTGATTACACGTTTTAATTGAAATCTATCAGCGAGCACTCTAATATCTCTATCCTGAATGAATTCTAATTTGTTTCCTGTTTTTAAGGCAATTGGAGACATTTCACCAATGATTTCATTAATAAATCCTTTCAGCATCACATTTTCTTTATAAATTTTAAGTTTTCCTATTTTATAAGTTTCTAATACTGTTTGAACAAGCTCTAACAAATCTCTGTTGGAAGACTGCATATTTTTAAGAGCAAGTTTTTGTTTTTCACTTATTGCGCCAAAACTTTCGTTAAGAAAAAGCTCAATCATATTTGTTTCTGCAACAATAGGAACTTTCAAATCATGTGTTAATGTGGCAACAAAATCCTCTTTTAAATTTTCAAGCTCTTTTTGGTCAGTAACATTTTTAATTATTACAATATGGCGTTTTTTCTTATCTTCTATTTTTAATGCTACGGAACTAGCGGTAAAATTTGAGGCTTTATCATTTAAAATTATAATTTCATCATTTTTAAGGTTAGAAAATTCTTTTCCCTTTGGAAGTTCAATATATTCAGCAATAAATTTTCCAATTAAATCTCTTCCTTCTACACCAAACCAATGTGCTGCTAAAGAAGTCATTCTTAATATTTTTCCAAGTTCATCTATAATAACAAGACCATCTGATAGTGAGTTAATTGTAGCTTCAAGAATTTTATTTTGTTTTGCCAATTCATTTTGATATTCAACAATCATTGTTTCTCTATCATGCAATGTTTCAATCATACGATTAAGACTTTCAGTCAGATTTTCAGAGTTTGGAATATCAATATTTTTAATTTTATTTGTTAAATCACCATAGCGGATTGAATTAACTGTTTTTGTAACATCACCTAAGTAATCATTAAGTTTATTCCATCTTTTTTTAGTTCCTCTTATAAAATAAAAAAGGTATGCCAAGATTACAAGCATAAACAGCATTAAAACCGTATAATACTTATTACTGATAAACTCCAAAATATCCAAAAGCATGCTCCCTGTACTCAATTTAAATTTTTATGATATAATTATACTGGAAACTGGGTTTTTAGTAAATGAGTAAGATTTTAACATATATTTTAGGAGTTTACGTTCTGCTTAATACAGCAGCATGCTTTGCTGTTGAGAAATTTGATATTTTGCCTGATTTACCGGATCCATTGGCTTATGCTGTTCCTGCTGCTCAAGCAGCTACTGTTTCAGGTAATGTTGATACATCTGTATTAGGAGCGCAATCAATCGGACATGAGCCAAGCATGATTTCTGTTATTTTATCATTAGTTTTTGTTGTTTTATTAATTTATTTAACAGGAATTATCTATGCAAAGCTTAATAAAGTTGGTTTCAAAGCGCTTAAACGTCAACAAGGTGATTATGCAAAATCACATGTTTCTGTAGTATCAACTACACAATTAGGTAATAATAAGACTCTGCATGTAGTTGAACTTGACGGGAAAAGAATGTTAATTGGAGCTTCGGCTTCTACAATTCAATTAATTAAAGATTTAGGCTCAATTAATAATGAAGAATTTGAATATGATGAATATTCTCATATTGAAATTCCAAATATCAAAATTCCTAAAATCGAAATTCCCTCAATAGGATTTGCAAAATTAAAAACAAAAACTCATAAGAATATGGAAGAGATTGAACAAGAAGAGAAAAATGAAGAAGAGAGCATTTCTTTTGAATCTAATCCTATTGAGAGCGAAAATCCAGATGTCATTATTGACTCGCTATTTTCTTCAGCTCAAAATAATGATAATCAGGAAACTGTAGAGAGAAATGAGCATTCAGTTGATCCTGAAGAATATGCTCTTTATAAAAAATACCTTGGATAGGAAGTTTAATGGTTGAGTGTGTAAAAATAGGAAACAAAATAGTTGGGGATAATTTTCCTTGTTTTATTATTGCAGAAATAGGAATTAACCATAATGGTTCTGTTGAGCTTGCAAAAAAACATATAGATCTTGCCATAAAAGCCGGATGTGATGCTGTAAAATTTCAAAAACGTACTGTAGATATTGTTTATACAAAAGAAGAGCTTGCAAAAGAACGAAAAAGTGTATTTGGAAATACAAATGGAGATTTAAAGCGCGGCTTAGAATTTGGATATGAAGAATATTCTGAAATTGATAAATACTGTAAAGAAAAAGGTATTATCTGGTTTGCTTCATGCTGGGATGAAGACTCCGTTGATTTTATTGACCAATTTGATGTTCCTTGTTATAAAATTGCCTCTGCCTCTTTAACTGATGATAATCTTTTGAGTCATACTAAATCAAAAGGAAAGCCAGTTCTATTGTCTACAGGCATGAGTACAATGGATGAAATAAGACATGCTGTAGAGATTTTAGGAAAAGATAATCTGATTATTTATCACTGTACATCAACTTATCCATCTAATGCTGAAGAAACAAACTTAAAAGCTATAGAAACATTAAAACAAGAATTTGGTGTTCCTATAGGATACTCCGGACATGAAAGAGGAATTACTCCATCAATATTGGCTGCAGCACTTGGAGCATGTTCTGTTGAACGTCATATAACAACAGATAGAACAAACTGGGGTTCGGATCAGGCAGCTAGTCTGGAACTTACAGGATTATCACACATGGTGAGAGATATTAGACAAGTACCTGAACTTCTTGGTAATGGTATAAAAGTTGTTTATGATAGAGAAATCCCGATTAAGGAGAAACTCCGAAGATGTTAAATCTACCCAAGTCAATAAAAATGGTTATAACTGATTTTGATGGTATTGTTACCGATAATTGTGTCTATATCGGAGCTAATGGCGATATGGCACGCAAGCTCAATTTTAAGGATGTTATGGCTTTTTCTCTACTTAGAAAAAATGGATTTAAAATTGGAATTATCTCCGGCGAAGCAAATTCTGCAATAGAAATTATTGCTAAAAAATTTCAAGTTGAAGAAGTTCATCAAGGAATAAGAAATAAAATTGAAGTCTTAAACTCAATTATTGCTAAATATAACTTATCTGACGAAGATTTTGTATACATAGGGGATGATGTGAATGATTATGACTCTCTTTGCCGTGCTAAATACGCTGTAACAGTCCCGGGAGCTGTAGAAAAAGTTAAAAATATTCAAGATATTCAAATAACTGAAACTAAGAGTGGCGAAGGAGCTTTTAGAGAGATTGTTGATTCAATATTGAAATAAGTCCCTCAAGAGCCAAAAAGTAGCTTTTTTCACCAAAACCAACTACCTGTGCAACCGAAACCCCCGAAATCAAAGAAGTATGTCTAAATTCTTCTCGTGAGTGAATATTTGTCATATGAACTTCTATGGTTGGAATATTAACAGCCGCAAGTGCATCTCTTATAACAACACTGGTATGGGTATAGCCTCCGGCATTAATTATAATACCATCATAATTACCTCGTGCATTTTGAATTTTTTCGACTATTTCACCTTCATAATTACTTTGAAAGGTATGAATATCTGCTTTTAAACTTTTACCATACTCAATAATATCGTTTTCAATATCCTGAAGGGTTCTGTTTCCATATTTTTCAGGCTCACGAGTACCCAGCATATTTAAATTTGCACCGTTTATTAGTAGTATATTCATGCTTAAACCTTTCATTTTAACTATAGTTATTATACAATAAGACAAGCAATAGAAGAAGTGAGGAAGAAAATGATTAACAAACGTTGGTATGATAGCGATCCAATTTTAAAAGAAGCATTAGAATTACTAAGATTACAACCTGACGAAACAAAGACTGAAGCAGCAGAATTTATGCTTAAACTCCAGGAACAAGTTGCTGCAGAAGTTATTGACCATGTATATGATATTATTAATACTTATCAAGGAAAAGGGAATCGCTGGTACGATAATGACCCGATGTTAATTAAAGGTGTTGAGCTCTTAAGAAATGCTCCTGCTGATATTCAAAGAGTTGCAGCGCTTAAGTTGCTTCTTGCTCTTGAAAGAAAAAGTTTTGAAGGAGTTGATATCTAAATGAAAGATGTTCAAAACCAATCTGATAATCGCGGTGTAGACATACAAAAAGTTGGAGTTAAAAACCTTGAAATACCTCTTGTCATTCAAAGAAAAGATGATGAAGACAAGGTAATTTATGCTTCTGCAACAGTTGGAGTTTCTTTACCCGCACATTACAAAGGAACTCACATGTCACGTTTTGTGGAGGTTTTGAACGAATGGCGCAGTAAAAAGACTCTGGGGATTGATATGAAAGGCTGCGTTGAAGCAATTGTTCAAAGACTTGAAGCTAAATCAGGCTACCTGAATTTTGATTTTAAATACTTCATTGACAAAACATCTCCAGTTACCGGGATTTCTGCACCAATGTGTTATGACTGTACTTTTGAAGGTATACTTGATAATTATGGTGAAGAGGATGAAGAGTACAGGTTTTTCCTTGGAGTAAAAGTACCGGTTACAACTTTATGTCCTTGTTCAAAAGAGATTTCAGAATATGGTGCTCATAACCAGAGGGCTATTGTTTCCGTTAAAGTTACGTATCCGGAAGATGAGCATATTTGGCTTGAAGACTTAATTTCAGAAATTGAAAAATGTGCTTCATCAGAGCTTTATCCGCTTCTAAAGCGCGAAGATGAAAAATATGTAACAGAACACGCTTATGACAATCCTAAGTTTGTTGAAGATGTTCTAAGAGATGTAGTTTTACTTTTAAGAAACAATGATAAAATTGACTCTTTTGAAGTTGAATGCGAGTCACTGGAAAGTATTCATAATCACTCTGCTTGGGCTTATCAACAAGAAGGCTGATTTTATATATTAAAATAACTTAACAGTTTTGCTCTATATTGATAATTAATATACAATAATGTGGGGAGGAGTTTATACTCTTCAGATTACGTTGATTTTTTAAGGAAAAATTATGAGAGATTTTAAGAAGTGGGGATTTGCACTAGCAGGATTGTTTTTAAGTATACTGCCATCTACTGCGGCAATGTCTTTCCCAAATATTAATATAGGCATGCAAACTGCAAACACTCCGCAAGATTTTACCAACGGATTACAAATCTTAATTTGGTTAACTATTTTAACTTTAGCTCCAAGCATATTGATTATGACAACATGTTTTATTCGTTTAGTAGTAGTATTATCACTTACGAGACAAGCAATTGGTGCTGGAAACTTACCGCCAAATCAGGTTATAACAAGTTTAGCTTTAATTTTAACCTTTTTCATAATGGCGCCTACATTTAATGAAATAAACGAAAAAGCTTTGCAGCCATATATGAATAACCAAATTACTCAGCAAGCAGCATTAGATAGAGGTATTGAGCCTATCAGAACATTTATGTTCAAGCAAACTCACGAAAAAGAACTTGCACTGTTTGTAAGAATGTCTAAAATCGAAAAACCTAAAACAAAAGATGATGTACCGACTTATGTATTATTACCATCTTTTATTCTTAGTGAACTGAAAACAGCTTTCACAATTGGTTTTGTTGTTTACTTACCATTTCTTGTAATAGATATTGTTGTATCTTCTGTTCTGGTATCAATGGGTATGATGTTTTTACCTCCAACTATGATTGCTTTACCATTTAAGCTTATTATGTTTGTAATGGTTGACGGATGGTATTTGATTGTTCGATCGCTGGTAGAAAGCTTTGTAAAGTAGGGGGTAAATAAAATATGCAAGATATAGTTATCACACTTTTACAAAAAATGTTTATTCTCACATTACAAATTTCTGTACCAATTCTATTGGTTGGGGTTGTAATCGGTCTTATTGTTAGTATTTTTCAAACAGTAACACAGATACAAGAATCAACTTTAACTTTCGTACCTAAAATCGTTGGTTGTGTAATTTTACTAATATTTTTATTACCTTGGATGTTTAGTATTTTTATTACTACAGTAAATGAATTTATGACAATGATACCGCAATTAATAGGAGCAATGTAGTTGTTTGGGCTGGATGTTCTATTTTCGATAAGCAATATAGTCTTGTTTATGGCAATATTAACAAGGCTTTCCGGCTTGTTTGCAGCAGCTCCTTTGTTTTCTACTTATCCAATACCAAATCAGGTTAAAGTTTGGCTTGCGGCAGTAATTGCATTTATTTTATTTCCTATTGTTCAAGCTAATACTCATTTTGCAGTTCCTAATTCTGCTCCAGCACTGACATTAATTCTTTTTAAAGAGTTTTTAATAGGTTATGCCATAGGTTTTTGTGCAAACATTATGTTTATTGGAGTTGAACTTGGTGTTAATACATTTGCTATTCAAATGGGGTTATCAGCTGATCAAGCATTAAATCCGACTTCGGGCGGTTCTTCTCCGGTTATTACACAAGCTTATACATATCTTGCTACTATGATTTTTATTGGTTTAGGAGCTCATCAATGGCTTTTTTCAGCAATTTATAACAGTTTCAAAAGTATGCCTGTAGGATACACCGTAGCATTTTCGCCACAAATTTTTGAACAAATTCTTGTTGTTACAGGACATGTATTTTCTATAGGATTAGGAATTGCTATTCCTATTTTCAGTGTATTATTTATTACAGATATACTTCTGGGCTTTACATCCAAAATGATGCCACAGATGAATATCTTTATGGTATCTATGCCATTAAAAATATATTTAGGATTATTATTATCTTTAATATTTATGCGGCCTATGGCTGAATATTTAGGGGTGATAATAGAGCAGTTTATGACTAAAATATCGTTAATTTTCTAGGATAAAAAATGGGAAACGAAGCAGCAGAAAAAACCGAAGAAGCCACCACCCGACGGCGAACGAAAGAACGCGAACGAGGGAATGTTGCAAAAAGTAAAGACATGGAATCCGCCATGGTTATGGTCGGAGGCATTGCACTGCTTGCGGTTCTTGCAAAACACATGTTCTCATCAATCACAAATATGATGAGAGAAACTTTTACTAACTTAAATCCGGCTTCATTGGATACATCCAGTATAATAGGCTTGCTTTATCCTTACTTTAGATATTTAGGGATAATTGTAGTTCCATTCTTAGTATTAATTGCAATAATCTCCATTGTTGTTATTAGAATGGATGTGGGGCAGGTATTTGCTCTGGAAAAAGTCAAAATCGATTTACAAAATTTAAGTCCGCGCAAAATGTTAGATAATGCCAAAAGAATTGTAAATCCTTTTCAACCTCGTTCCATGGTTGAATTTGCAAAATCAATTCTTAAAATTATTATCGTTGGAGCTTGCGGTTATTCTGCTATTAACAGCAGAAAAGGTGATTTAATAGGACTTGTAGGATTAGAAATTCCTATTGCATTACAAATTGTAGGCTCAATTCTTATACATATGATTATAAACATGTGTCTTGCAATGCTCATTCTGGGATATCTTGACAAAAAATATCAGACATATGAATACGAAAAATCAATTAAAATGACAAAACAAGAAGTCAAAGATGAGCACAAGGATACAGAAGGGGATCCGAAAATTAAGGCGCGTATTAAATCTATTCAAATGCAAATGGCTCGTCAACGCATGATGTCTTCTGTTCCTACAGCTGATGTAATTGTAACCAACCCAACACACTATGCTGTTGCAATAAAATATGATAAGACAAAAGCTCCGGCACCTCTTGTTATTGCCAAAGGTGTTGATTATCTTGCTTTCCAAATTAGAGAAATAGCAAAAGAAAATAACGTACCAATTGTTGAAAACAGACCAATTGCAAGAGCATTATATAATAATGTTCCAATAGATGGTATGATACCATCTGATTTATATGTAGCTGTTGCAGAAATTCTTGCATTTGTTTATAATTCTAAACATAATCATGAGTAGTTACTCCTTGTAGCTCAGCTGGATAGAGCGCAGGTCTCCGAAGCCTGAGATCGCGGGTTCAAATCCCGCCAAGGAGATGCTACACATTCATGAATTTGTGCAGCACTTCTTTTAAACAGACTACAGGCGGGGTTAAATTGGTTGGATTTTATCCAAAAATATGTTATAATAAGTTATCATTGGAAGTTACAGGACAACATAAGTGGGCTTTTTTGATAATTTAAGAAATATAAAAAAAGAGATTGATAGAGTTGAATCTAGTGTATACTCTGGGAAACAGTCCTTAATGGAAGTCTATGAACGTAATGTTAAGTTAGAAGCTGAAATTGCGGCAAGAACAAAAGAACTTGACACTGCTAACCGTCAAATGCTTACTTTGCAGCATATTTGGGATATGATGAACTCTTCTAAGCCTTTATCCAGTGTTCTTAATGCAATTGTAAACAGTCTTCAAGGTGAACTTGGTTATCTGCATAGTTGTATAGCTAAACGTCTTGTTGATAAAGATGGTATTTATCTTCAGCTTGTTGCTTGTTCAGGAGAACTTTTTGGAGATAGTTTTTTAGAAAAATTTAACTGTGAACCTTGTGACTTGCGTCTTAAATTTCCTGATATTGAAGAGCTATCCAATACTATTGAAAATAATAAAATTTATTACTCGAAAGATATTTTAACTCTTTTAAAAAGTGTAGTACCTGATGCAACCGAAGATTTTATTACAGATTTAGCCAAAGCTACAAATACAAAATCCTATGTATTAGTTCCTTTAGCTTATAAACATTCTCATTTTGGTTCATTACTTGTATTTTCATCTCGTGAAGAAGCTACAGATAATGAGTTGAATTTTCTAAACCTGTTTGCAAAACAAATTGAACTTGCAATTACAATTGCAGATTTGTTCCAAGCGGTAAAAGAGCAAGCTATAACTGATGGTATGACCGGTCTATATAACAGAAGATATTTTGAAGAATTTATTAAAAAGGAAGCTATTCGTGCAAATCGACAAAATCAGAAATTCACTGTTATAGGGCTTGATTTAGACCATTTAAAGAAAATAAATGATAAATATGGGCATAATTATGGTGATTTAGCAATTAAAGCCATTGCAGAAGTTTTAAAAAGCAGTTGCCGTTCAATAGATATTGCAGCAAGAATGGGTGGAGAAGAATTCAATGTTATATTGCCTGGTATTGACTCTCAAGGCGGTATGATATTTGCTGAACGTATAAGAAAAACAATCGAAGGTATTTCACTTGAAAAAATAGGACATATTACAGCTAGTATTGGCGTTGGTACATATTTTGAACACTCTGAAGATATAGATGAATTATTAGAACTAGTCGATAATGCTATGTATGCATCAAAACGAAACGGCCGTAACAGAGTAACTTTAACATCACCTATTACAGAAACATCCTGGCAAGAAGTCGCAATATCAACCTTTGTTGATATTCTTTCTAAGCATAAAATACCAATTGATATAAATACTTCAAAACTCTTAGACGAAAAAATTCAAGAAATGAGTATAAATAATGAAATTGTTTATCAAGTTTCAGATGAATTAGTCTCAAGTTATAATCCGGAACATACAGCCGGAGGAACAAAAAGAAAAGTCCTTCTTGCTGCATTATTAGCAAAACGCTTCGATTTACCAAAAGAAAATATTGATAAATTAAAAATAGCTATTTTATTATATGATATTGGCAATACAATGCTTCCAAGAGAAATTCTTTCTAAAAAAGAACCTTTGAGTGAAGAAGATAAGCTTTCTATAAAACAACATCCAATCATAGCCGCAAGAGAAATTTTACAACCAATAAGTAGAATTAATGATATTATTCCAATTATTGAGAAACACCATGAAAATTGGAATGGAACCGGATATCCTGCCAAAATATCAGGAGAAGAAATCCCTATAGAATCACAAATAATATTAATTATAGATTCTTACTTCGCGTTAATGGAAAATCGGCCATATAGAGCTGCTATGAGTAAGGATGAAGCCATAAAAACTATTTTAGATGAGGCTAACAGCAAATGGAGTGACAAGCTCGCTACAGAATTTGTAGAGATTGTTAAAGAAGATATATGATTGAGCTTTTAATATTACATGAATTAAATAAAAAAGTTTTAACAATGTATGGTATTTCTAAAGAAATCCGTCTTGAGTTCTCTGTTTTGACTACTCCAAGCTATGGTACAATAAAGCCAGCATTAACAAGACTTGAAAAATCAGGATTTATTAAAACACAAAAAACAATGTCCAATGGAGGGCGGCCATCTACTTATTACTCAATAACTTCAAATGGAAGAGAGGAATTAAAACATTTACTTTTATTACCTCCATTAGAAAATCCTATACAATTTTTGCCTAATGCAAGAATAAAACTTTATTGTGCAGATATTCTTAATAATGAAGAGCAGAAAGAGTTATTTAACTTATTAAAACACAAATCCGAAAGCATTTTAATAGATACAAAAAATATGTTAAAAATGCGAGATACAGACTTTTATCCCAAAATGGTCTTTGATAATATGATTTGTGAATACAAAAACTTTATATCATTATTGGAGGGGTTTGCAAATGCCTGCAAAAATTAGCGGTGTTATAGCAGGTTCTATAGCTGAAGAACTTGAATTAGAAGAAGGAGATGAGCTTCTATCAATTGATGGTGAAAAACCTCAAGATATGATTGATTATAATTATCTGTGCAAAAATGAACTTATTGTAGTAGAAATAAAAAAAGCCAATGGAGAAATTGAAGAAATTGAACTTGAAAAAGACTATGATGAGGATTTAGGAATAGTTTTTGAAAGTGCTGTTTTTGATAGAGTAAAGCCTTGTTTGAATAATTGTATTTTTTGTTTTGTTGCACAACAACCAAAAGGACTAAGAGATACTCTATATGTCAAAGACGATGACTACAGACTTTCATACCTTCAAGGAACATATATTACAACTACTAATTTGACTGAAAAAGATAAAGAAAGAATAGCACGACTTCATTTAGGTCCGTTTTATATTTCTGTTCATACTACAAATCCTGAATTAAGAGTTAAAATGCTTCGCAACCCTAATGCCGGGAAAATTATGGATAATTTAAAGTGGTTTGCTGATAATGACATTCCTTTCCATGCTCAAATAGTACTATGTCCTGATTATAATGATGATAAAGAACTTGAAAGAACATTAAAAGACTTAACTTCACTTGGAGACAATGTTTTATCTATTGCTATAGTTCCGGTAGGTATTACACAATTTAGAGAAACTGAACTTAAAACAGTTGATACTGAGTGTGCCCGTAGAACAATTGAGATTTCAAAAAAATATTCTAAAGCATGTTGTTCGGATGAATTTTTTCTGCTGGCTGGTATTGATATTCCAACAACAGAATATTACGGCAATTTTTCGCAACTTGATGATGGCGTAGGTTCATTAAGAACTATTATGGATGATTTTGATACATTAGTTTTACCCCAAAAGCTTAAAAAACCTTTAAGTGTCTGTTTTGCTTGTTCAGTTGCCGCGAAATCTGCATTTGAATATATAGCAGAAGGATTAAACAAGATTGAAAATTTAAAAGTAACAGTTAATCCTGTTATATCAACATACTGGGGTAAAAATATTACCGTTGCTGGTCTTATAACATCTGAAGATTTAATTAATTCTATAAAAGATGTTGAAGCAGACTATATAATCGTACCGTCAATAATGTTAAAACCATTCTCTGATTTGTTTTTAGATGGAGCTTCAATGTCCGATGTTAAGGCTAGAACAGGTAAAAATTTCTTTATAACCCAAAATAATTATTCTGTTTGCGAAGTTATTGATTTTATAAATATTGGATAAGTGGCTAATATACTGAAAACTACTACTATTATTTAATAGACTTGTAGATAATAGTAAGGAGATTTGGTAATGACCACAGCAGTTGAAATTGAAAAGAAGACAATAAGCGTTATAATAATCGAGGATTTTAAGCTGACACGTGTAGGACTTAGATGTGCTCTTAATTCTAATGACGACATTCAAGTAGTTGCAGAGAGCGATAATGCTACAGAAGGCTTAGAACTAATAGAACGCTATTCTCCTAATATTGTCTTGATGGATTTAGGCCTAGCCGGCATGAATGGCATTGAGGCTACTTTAAAAGTAAAAGAAATGAACAAAGATATTAAGGTTATTGCTTTAACATCTCATGATAGAGAAGAAGAGGTTATTGCAGCATTATCATCCGGAGCTATGGCTTATTGTTTAAAAGATATTGATCCAACAAAACTTGCTGATGTAATACGTGATGTTGTAGATGGAGTTTGCTGGTTAGATCCTGTTATTGCAAGAAAAGTTCTTGATGCATTCCCTAAACAGGAAACTTTGGGAATATTAAAAGATAAATCATCAGAAGAAGGACGTGTTCCTCTTACCGAACGAGAGTTTGAAGTTCTTAAACACCTTGTTGATGGTAAAAGCAATACTGAAATTGCAAAAGAACTTATTGTAAGTGTTCATACCGCAAAAGCACATGTTTGCTCAATTCTTCAAAAAATGTGTGTAAATGATAGAGTCCAAGCAGCTGTAAAAGCTGTTAAAGAAGGTTTAGTTTAAATACCGTGTTTATTATTTAAGATTTCGGAGGTTGCTAAAACAACCTCCTTTTTATTATAAATGTTTAAAAATGTAAACAAATATTGAATTTGCTTGCAAAAACTCGAAAAAATAAGTATACTAAATACACTTAATCGCTAAGGTTTTGTAACAATATTGCCGAAAATTGTAACAAAATAGCAAATATATAATATCGGGATACTTTATTAACTTGTGTAGTAAGTACATTTTTATAAGGGTTTGTGTAGTTGAAAATTCAGAAATGCTCAATCGAAAACATAAATAGACGGGATAATAGTGCTCCAAAAGCACAACAATATCCATCATTTAGGTCTGCCGGATATGCCGGTGCGCTTAATGCTGCCGGTAGCATGATGCAATGGATTGAAAATCAAGGATTTTTAGCTTCATTTCTTATTCAAGATGCATTGGGCATGACTGCACCGAGAGTAGGTGCTGGTTTCTTAAGAGATAAGGAAGTTACCGGTCAATACAACATGCAAGAAGGTTTTGAGGTTCTTGGAAGAGAAGGGCTTACCGGACCCTGCATGATGGCTGTAGCACCTATTATGCTTGGAATTGCTGCATTATTTGGTAAAACTACTGCTGTTAATTCTCAACTTATTAAACGCTTTGGTAACAGCTTGAAAAATATTATTACTAAACCTGAATTTGACAAAGCTTTATTAAAAGATAAAGATAAATTTAAAGAATTATTCTATAAAACTAATATTCAAGAAATGCTTTCTAATACATTAGGAAAAGAAAATGTTTCAGAGGAACTTGTTACAAGTATTTTAAATGAAGTAAAATCTTTTGAAACAAATCCGAAAACAAAAAAAGAAGGTATGAAACGTATTATTGAAAAAATTAATAATGCGAAATATTCTACAGGTTCTGATTTAGATATTTTAGATAAAGTAAAAATAGGTCATGGAGAAAAAGTTAGTACTTATTCAACAAAAGATGCTATTGATGCAATGATTAAGTACTCAAATGATGCAATAGCTCTTAATAAACACCTAGAAAAACTTGATGAAGCAGCAGCTGAAGACTTCAAAAACAGTTCTATAGCTAAAAGAATGATTACAAATATATCTACAATGGCTGCAACTTTAGGTGTTCTTGCTGTATTACCAAAACTTTATATAAGAAGTTCGGTTGCACCAGGTGCGCGTACAGCAATGCAAATGAAAGAAGCAAAAGATAATTCCTCTCAAAAACAAGGTGAAATTACTTTCAAAGGTAAAGAGTCTGGTTTGGGTAAATTGGGTAAAATTATATCCAAACTACAAAAAAATGAAAAAATTGCCTCTGAATTAGAATATGATGGACATAACTTTACCAATACATTAATGGCCGGCTTGTCACTATTTGGCTTATTATTACCAAGAGGGATGAAAGCTTACAACCGTGCACAAGTAGATGATAATGGCAAAAAAGATATGACTGAAATATACGAAATTTTAATCAGAGATGTTTCTTCCAGTTTAGCAGTAGTTTTTGCCGTACCAATGCTAACAAGAGCGTTCGTATCTTCTTATGAAAATTCTTCCGGTTTTGTATTAATGAACAAAGACCGCGACATGTCAAAATCTAAAAAGATTTTAGATATACTTAACCCTTATAGTGGTTCGCATGTTATGACAAACTCCGAAATTTCATCTTTATATAATGGTATAGATTCGACTGAAAAAATGCTTAACTTCTGTAAATATATCGATAAAAACAATGGAGATTTGCATAAGATAATATCAAAATCTGAAAATATTAATGAAGTATTCAAAGAAAGCTCATTAAATTGGTCTGACCTAGAAAAACTTGATAAAAAAGAAAAGAATAAACGTATTATTGAATTTTTCGAAAACTTTGAAAAATCAGAAGAAGCTAATAATAAAGTTGCTAAATTAATGAAGGGCAATATTATCAAAAAAGGTAATAAAACAAAACAAATTAATAAAATTGCCTCATTTGCGCGCGGTCTAAACTCAATTCCAGCTGTAATAGCAACAGCCGTTATTTCTCCTGTAATCCTAGGTTGGATTATTCCAAGATTAACCTATGCAAACACAAGAAGACTACATGCAAAAGCAGAAGCAGAAAAAGCTAAAACTATTAATACGGCTGCTTAATTACAGGTAATTAGCAAGAATTGATTTAACATAATTTTGAGTTTCTTTATATGGAGGAACTCCATCATATTTATCAACAGCTCCGGGTCCTGCATTATATGCAGCAAGAGCAAGTATAATATTGCCGTTATATTTATTCAGCATTGATTTTAGGTACTTAACTCCACCTTCTACATTTTGCTCTGGATCCATTGGATTAGTAACACCCAATCCCTTTGCTGTTGCGGGCATTAACTGCATTAATCCCATTGCTCCTACTTTTGATTTGGCATTAGGATTAAATCCTGATTCTTGATTGACAAGTGCATTAACCAGTTTTTCATCAACTCCATGTTTTTTAGCAACTTTTGAAATAAGCTCTTTTACTTTAGTTTTATTTGAATAATCAGGTTTTGTTTGTATTGCACCGGCTGTATTTGTATAAATTTGAGCATTAACTCTGGTAGCCGGATTAGTTAACAAGTCTCCAAATTTAGTTTTTGCAGAAGCTTGTAAAACTTTATCAAAAGCCGGAGTTTCTTTAGCTACACTATTTGCAGCTGTTTTTTCAACAGGCGTCCATTGCGCACTTAAACTATTTGCATAACTATTCATCTGCACAGCACGCTGCATTGCAGATGCTTGTCCTGATGAGGATAACAAATTTTGTATCATTGATGAAAACATGATTTTGTCCTTTCAGTAATGGTTAACGATGAAAACATGCTTAATCTTTAATTAAGTTAAAAAAAAATACACTAAATGGTTTAATTATTTTATTAAATAAGTCAATTTTAAGCATGCTCAACAGATGGATTTTTTTTTAATAATATGGTATTATAAGCTCATAATGAGGGAGAGTGCCTAAGTGAATAATGATAGCTTTTTAATAGAAGAATTTGATTTAGATAATGCTAAAAACATCTGTAAACTTATAGAAAATCCAGAGCTTAGAAACAAGGCCGTAGCAAATGTTGCAGCTGCAAATTTTGCAAAAAAATATTTTGAAGATTATGCAGTTGATACAGAAACAGGCGTGCATAACATTTGTCAAATATTAGAAGAACTTGACATTTCTGATATTTATATAAAAGACAATTATATTGATGTAAGACTATATTTTAATGACAATGAACTGTTTGTACCAAAGGCTCATTTTGATAATAATTTGCTTCCTGTAGCTTATATGTTTATTAAAGTAAGTGAAGAGTTATCTAATGGCTTAGTAACAGGTTTTATTACGCCATCTTCTATTAATACAGACTCCGAGTTTAATGGTTATTATCATATCAATGAAGATGAATTAATATCATTTTATGATATCGAGTCTAGCTTAGTAAATAAATACGAAGAAGATTTACCGGATAATTTTGAAAGCTTAATATTTGATTATTTAGATAATAAACTAACTGATAAAATTAGTTTTTATAGAACACTCCTGGACTCAAAAGAAGCAAGATTAAAATTACAAAAAGCTTCTAAAGCAAAAATTGTTTTTAACTTTGTATCTATTCCAGAGGCTGATGAAATTGAAGAAGAAACTGATGAAATAATTAGTCAAACTGAAGAACTTTTAGAAGTAGATGATAATACTGATTTTAGTTTAGGCGGGGCTGTTCTTGAAGAATTTGAAGTAATTGAAGAGTCTGATACATTAGCATTGGATGAAACTAACGACTTCTCTTTTGCTGATAATGATACAATGGCTCTGGATTTTGAAGAAGAAATTACACCTTTTGAAGAAATATCATTATCTAATCCTCTTGAAGAAGATGATGATGACGATGCTAAAGTAATTGATAATAATTTTGAAGAAGAAACTGTAGAACAATATGACGCAGAAAATATTGGTTTTAGCAATGATTTTGATACGGATTCTATTCAAATGCTTGATGCCGGTGCATATGAAGAACAACCATTGCCTGATTTTGCAGAAAATATTCAGGAAGAAATCTCTACAGATAATGATGACGAAATTACAATTAATATGATTGATTCTTCAAAATTAGACTTTGATAATCCTATTGTATTTGATGAAGAACCAACTTTCGAAGAAATCAATAAAGAAGAAGAAGAAGAAAATTCTACGCTAGATATTATAGAAGAGCCTGAATTTGAAGAAATTTCAGTTGAAGAAACAGCTATGGAAGAAGAACAAGATAGTGATTTTGATTTTTCTACAGCTGTAACACCTAGTATAGATACACTAGAAAATGAACAACAAGATGAAATAATTACAGAACTTACTGAAGACTCTTTAGAATATGTGGTTGAGCCTGAAACAGCAGAACAGGTTGAACAAGAAAATTCAGAACAAATAGATACTCTTTTCCAACAGGAAGATGCAATAACACCTGTTGGTGCACCTAAATCTAAAAGCTTACTAATCCCAATAGTAGGTGTTATTGCAATACTCGCAATTGTTGGATATTACAGCTATACTAAGTTCATCGTTCCTCAACAATCAGGTAACGATATAGGTGATAATACACAAAATGCAATTCAAACACCTGAACCAACCGATTCAGTTCTTCCTGTAGAAGATGCTATGCCTGTAGAAACTGTTGAGAATGTAAAAGTACAGCTAAATACTAATGAAGGTAATGCCGTTTCAATACCTGCTATTGAGCAAAACCTTGATGCTTCTATTACTGTTTCAAATCTTAGAGTAGAATTTGAAATTCCAGCAGGTTACAAAGCTAGCAAGACTGCTGAACGATACTTCACTAAAATGGGTAAAATTATTCAATTAAATTTAAAAACAGAGCTTTTACTTCTAACGAAACAACCTATAACAAATAAAATAGCAGTTGAATTGGAATATAATAAAGGCACTAAACAATTTGATGTCAAAGGCATACTTGCTTCTAGCGGAGAGCCTACTATTGATGACTTAATCTTAAAAACAGTTAAAAAAGCTTTAAGTATTAGTCTCAATATGAACATGGGCGTATTTGGCAATGTTTCAGGAAACCCTGTATTAGTAATTAAATTATAAGAGAAAAAGAGAGTTATGGAAAAGAAATATTACGATATAATAGTTTCATTAATAAAACAAAATGACAAATATTCTGGATGTGAACCAATTCTTGATGATATTGTCCAAGATGTTTACGACCATTCAAAAGTCGTATTAGGTTCTGTTACTAATGAAGATGTAATTGCTGCATATTTAAACAAAGTTGTTGCGACATCATTAATAACAGTGCCTAAAAAACTGAATTTTAATACAAAAAATAAACATCGTGTTATAAGCAATGTGGAAGCTATAACCAAAGTTTCATTGCAGCCAAAACCTGTTGTAAATGAAATTCCTGAAATAGTTCTTGAAACACCAAAAGAAGAAACCATTATTCAGCCTGAACTATCTTTTGAAAAAGATTTAGTCATTAATTCTGATACAGAGTTTGAAGAAACTACAGAAGAGATTGAAAGCTTCGATTTGCAAGAAGAAGTAATTGAAGAGCAAGAAGAATTGGCTTATGAGATAGAGTCTGAACCTGAAATAGAAGAAGAAGAAAGTTTGTTTTTGGAAACAAATCCTCCTGTTGAAGTATTTGAAGAAGAAACATACGAAGAAATAAATGAAATACAAGAACAAGAAGAAAACATATTAGAGCCTATTGCAGAATTTTCAGAAGCAATTGAGCCTGATGTCGACAAAACTTTAGTAGATAATATGATTAATGGTGTATCTTTTCAAGACAATGAAGATACTAAAAGCTTTGAGCTTTTGGAAGAACCCTCTGATACTCTTATTGAAGAACAAGAAGATATACTAACAGAAGAACTTGCAGAAAGTCCATTTATAGAAGAAACTCCGGATTTTGATTTAAAAGAAGATACGGAAGAAGTTGAAATTCTCAATGAATATGAAAGTACTTCTGAAACATATAATATTCCTGATTTCAATTGTTTTAGTTATGAACCTGAAATTCAAGAATTTGATGTTGAGGGAATTTGTAATGATTTACAACAATTAGACTCTAAACACCCTGAAAAGAAATTACTTCAAGTTTGTAAACTGAAATATGAAGAAAATCTTTCTGTAGCAGAAATTGCAGAAAAATTAGACTTTTCAGAAGAAACTGTTTTGGATATACTGAATGATATTATAGAACTTGTAAAGGATTAATCGGTAGATGCAATGTCCCAAATGCAAAAAAGAAATTGAAGATAATTCTTTAAAATGCAGCTTTTGTGGCGCAAAAGCAGGGTCATTGTGCAAAGAATGCGGGAATTATAATCCAATTACAGCTACAACCTGTAGTTCTTGCGGAAAAATTTTATTAAAAATCTGTACTGAATGCAAGGCTGCAAATTTACCTGAAGCAAAAAAGTGCAGAAAATGCGGTATTGAATTTGTAAAACCAGAAGTAAATGCTGCTGATAAAATCCAACCGGTTTATTTTGCTTCTTTAAATTCTCAGCAAAAAATTAAGGCAAAACTTATTGAAGGGATAAAAGATGCTGATGCCAAAATTATTACTTTAGCCGGAGAAAGCGGTATTGGTAAAAATCTTGTCCTAAGATATAGTATTAATGAATTAAAAAATGCCAAGCTAATTTGGCTTCTTGGAACTTGTACCCAAATAACTCAATTATCACCATTTGGATATTTTCAAGATTTGTTATTAAACTTCTTTAACATTAATAATTTTTGCCCTGATACTTTACAACTTAAGAAAAATTCTTTAAAATTTTTCAAACAAGATTTTCCATCTCTTACAAGTAATGAAATATTAGATTTACTTAATTTTTTATATCCGGATAGCCTTGATATCTATGAAAATATTTATTTCAACAAAGCTAAGATGTTTATTATTATGAAAAAAGTCATCTTAACCATTGTTGAAAAAATGAAAGTAATATTCATTATTGATAATTTTGATTTTATAGATGGAATGTCTTATGACTTTATCAAAGAACTCTTGCAAGAAGAGCTTATCCAGGAGCGGAGTAAATTCATTTTTATTACCACCGAACCAAAACCAGGTTTAGGTCTAATTTCTTCACCTAATTTATCTAACGAAAATTATTTAGACTTAACCATAGCTCCTTTTACAGAAACACAGATTGAAACATTCCTTAAACAATATACTGAATTTAACTTTGGTAAGGATTTTATCAATTTTGCTTCAAAAGTATCAGCCGGTAATCCTTCAATTATTGAACAAATGGTACTTTTAAAAGCTGATACGCAAAAATTTAATTTAAAAATGCCGGCATATAACAACTTGGAAACACTTATTAAGACAAGGCTAAGTATATTAAAACAAAATGATTTACCAGCATATAGAATGCTTATTGCAATGTCTGTTTTGGGTTCAAAACTATATCCGGCAGCATTAGAAAATTTTGATAATAATTCTCCGGAAAAATTTGAGCGTATTATTGATACATTGGTAAATAATGGTTATATTACACAAATAAATAATTTATCTTTTGAATTCAAAAGTTCAGATATTTGGAAGAATATTGTTTCTATAGTCAAAGATGATGAGTGTTTTGAAGAAATCCTTAATATCTTACAAGAAATAATTAGCATTTATAAACAATCGTCTGTAGCTTTGTTAGGATACATAGTTCAGAAACTTAATAACAATGACCATGCTTTTGAAGTATGGACACTTTTAATGAAGCAAGCTTCTTATATTGGTGATATCGGGCTTTATATTATTTCACAAAAACAAGCATTAAAACTTATTGAAAATAAAACCAGTCCTCATTATCAAAAGATTAAGAAAAATATTTACACAAGGGTGGGAAAACTTTTAGAACCAATTGACCACAATGCAGCATTTGATTATTTACAAAAAGCAATAATGTTAATTGAAGACAATGAAGAAGCTGAACATATTGAATTATTAGGCTATCTTGCATCGTGTTCTATGAAAAGCGGAAATTATTGGGGAACAATTGAATGTACAGAAAGTGTTTTAAATAAACTTCCTGTTGAAATGCAGTTAGAAAGAACTCTTATTAAATCAAGATTAATAAAACCGCTTTTAAGATTAGGCAACTGCGGACAATTAATTAATACTGTTGAAACAGAAATCTTATCAGATTTAGAAAAAATCTTATCAAAAGGAAAAGACACCCCTCAAATCAAAATTAAAGACTTATTTGAAATGTGGGTAGGAGTTTATTTTGATTTTGCAGAAGCACTTGTATTTCAGGGAAATAATAGAGCTTTTGAGGTTATTCAAACTATTTATGATATTTTAGATAAAAATCAGACAACAGAACCGACACTAATATGCAAAACAAATCTTTTACTAGCTCTAGCTAATACTATAAAGGGTGATATCAAGACTTCAAGTAAAATTCTTGATGATATTTTAAAAGAATATTCATTAGACAATATGGATACATTTATAGTTTCGCGCTGGAACTTTATTGATATTCTTAACAAATTTTTTGAAAAAGACTATAACACTCTTCATACGGAGTTATTCAATGTTGCTGCTTATGCAAATAATGTGAATGATAGTTTTACAAAAAATATTCTTAAAACATTGCTTGCTAAAATGTTAAAAGACAATAATCAAACAAAAAAAGCCTTAGAAATATTGGAAGAACAAGTAGCTTATTTTGCAAAAGAAAAGGTTGCAACCGGAGTGTTGCTATCCTGGTATTTAATTGCAGAGATTAAGCTTATAACAAGCGGAACACAATTTGCTCTTGATATTGCTACAAAGGCATTGGATATAGCTCAAGGACCTAATATAAATAATTACTATTTTATAGCATTGTTTAATAAATTAATTGGAGAAATTTATCTTGCAAAGCAAGATTTTGAGTCTTCAAAAGTTTATTTAGAAAAATGTATATTCATTGCTAAGCAATTTGACTTGCAATTTATACTTGTAAAAGCATATTTACAAAGTGCAAGGCTATATCAAGAACTTGCTTTACCAAAATCAGGAAGCAGAAATACTTATATTAAACAAGCGTTGAAAATGTTTCAAAATGCAAAGAATATACCAATAGTAACCGAACAAAAAGCATTGCAAAAAAGCATTAAAGAAGAATTTAATGTATTAAATTCATTTTGCAAACTTAATGGAATAATATTGAAAAAGAATTAAGCATAATCTTCAGGATTACCTGAATAGTCCTGAATAATCACTGCGCCTTCTTCTTCAGGCAAATCCAGAGCTTCATATCCATTTTTAGACTCTTTGAATGCTAAAGCACGTTTATTTAGTTCTTCCATAGCCATTGGTCCTGTTAGAACCTGAAGAACTTCTCCATTAGTATCAAGGATTTTTAAACGCGGAATTTCTACTCCTTGCGGGGTTTTGAAACCCATTAACATAATAGGACCGTATTCACCAAATCCATCTTTAATTTCAAAATAAATTTCTTTTAAATTTTCATTGTCTAAGCAAGCTAATGCAACATTATTACAAGTCTCACGCTGAACCCAATCTTGAACAGTGGTAGTTTCATCCAAAAGCTCAATTAACTGTTCTTTAGTTGCACGAATATTTCTGAATAACGGGTCACCTCCCCGGCCAACAGCAGCAGGTCCACTCTGACGCGGAGCCCTTATTTTATAATTAGCTTCATCAATTATTTTTCCGCTTTGTGGCAGCGGATTGGGATTTATATTGTTATCAGACATAGTTTTACTCCTTATAGTTTGTATTACGGCTATATTGTTGTAAAACTTTAGATAAATATCTGCTTTTGTTACAATAATTTACATAAAATAATGCTATAATTACAGGAAAAGGGGATTAATATGTATAAACTTGGAATTATTGGATATCCGTTAACTCATTCAATTTCTGCGGCTATACAAAAAGCCGGATTTGAAAGTCTTCATCTGGAAGGTTCTTATGATGTATTAGAAACACCTCCTGAAGATTTAATTTCAAGGATAAAGTATCTAAAATCCAACGGATACAACGGTTTTAATGTCACTCTTCCCTTAAAAGTTCCTATGTCATTATTCTTAGATGACATTGATGACTATGCTAATATTGCAGGATGTGTTAATACTGTAAAAATAAATGAAGATAAATCTTTTATGGGTTATAACACCGATATTTATGGTTTTAAAAAAGCTATTCCTACAGAAATTAAACTAGCCGATAAAACAGCAAGTATTCTTGGTACCGGCGGTGCAGCGCGTGCTGCAGTTGTAGGACTTGCAGAAAAAGGAATTAGTAGTATTAATTTTTATACAAGGAATATTATTAATTCCAGACAAACATTAGAGTATATGAGAGCAAAATTCCCAAAAATAAATTTCAATGTTTATCAGATACAAAATATTAGAAGCCTTGCAGACTCTGCAATAATAGTTAATGCAACCCCGATTGGAATGCGCGGGTACATTGCCGGTGAAATGCCTTTAGAGCCAAAGGATTTTGACAATCTTAATCCTGAAACTATTTTTTATGATATCGTTTATAATCCTATTAAAACAGTATTTTTAAAAGAAGCTGCAAAACGAGGATTTAGAACAGTTGAAGGTTTAGATATGCTTATTTATCAGGCACAAAGAGCTATTGAAATTTGGACCGGGAAAATTCCTGATGCAAATTTAATGAAAATAGCTGCTCTAAAAGTTTTAGGTTGATTTACTTGCTAAAGCCGGATTTTTAAGATACAATTTAAGGATAAATTGAAGAGGGCAGAATGAATAAACTACAAATAAAAGCGGAAGTTTTAGCATCTTTAAGGGCTATTTCAGGCTCGACAATGCCTGATCCGTCATTATTAACTGATTTAAAACTTATTGAGGATAAGAAAGCTATCGTCGATATTCTTGTAAGAGAATTATTGAATGCAGACGAACACAAATCACTTCTTATTTGCTGGTTATTAACTGAACTTATAGAAAAAGAACAACTTAACAATGAATTATGGGATGTTATTAAAAGCCCTGATTATAATGACCATATTAAAATGATTGCCTTTAATATGTTAAAAGACCTTGGTAACAAGATTGATTATGAAGTTATAAGCGGCTATTTCGAAAAATTTAACGAGTTAATTAATAAAGAAACAAAAGAACTTCTTGAAACAGCAATAATGAACCCTGAAGCACAAATTGACTTTATGGACTTCTTAAATGCTCTTTCTGATAACGATAAAATTCTTTTAATCCGTTCTTTAGAAGAAGATTATGCACATGATGCTTTAGCTAATATTGTCATACCCGTATTCTTATTTTATATGGAAACAAAAGTTGGCGATACAGCTTTAGAAATACTTGGTAATACAAAATCGCAGCTTGCATATCATGCACTTGAAAATGTTAAACAATATGTTAATGAAGAACAACAGGCTAAAATTAATAAAGCAATGTCGTCTCTTAAACTTGCCGGTATAAGAGTTGATAATACAATTGAGTTCTACAAAGAGATTTTAAAAGAGTCTAAGCCATACAAGTCTTATGTTTCCTTCCCTGATGGACATGGGAATTTAGCAATAATTTTCTCAAGAATACGCTCAAATAAAACATTGCAATTTTTAGCTCTTGTAATAAATCCGCGTTATGGAATTCTTGATTCATTCGGGTTTAATGCAATGCAAGAAAGAGATTTTTACAAAATTATAGACAAATTTTATAATTATCAAGAGAAATATGAAGTAAAACCGGAAATTGTCAAATATCTTGCTATGCAAGCGGTTGAAAGTTCCTACGCTAATGACGAACCAATTCCTTATGAATACATTTGTTGGGAAAGTATTCTTCTTGATATTGAAGCTGAACGTCCTGAAGTACGATTAGATAAAAAAGAATTAAATCAGAAAGAAATTGATAAACTTTGCTTGAGCGATTATGTTCAAAACTGGTTTTATGACGAAATAACTTCTCCTGAATTTAAAGAATTTATTGATAAGCTTTCTTACGAGTTTAAAACAAATAATTTTAATGTTGATTTAGACAAATTTATTGCAGACAATTTTGATAGAGTATATACTGCCAAAGAACTTGCATATCAAATGGTTAATTTTAATATTGCCGCTTATTTAAGACAACTTAAAGAAGATAATGATTTAGCACAAGTGTTTTATTCATTAGGTACTAATTATGCTTTTTTAACTAACATTCTTAGAAAAAGTATTTATGAATATTACGTTGGACAACGCTATATCCTTAAAAATCAAAGAAAATCAGCGACAATGTTTGAACAAAAATTACAGCCGCAAGCTGATGATTTTGAACTCTTGCAGCTTGATATGATAATTTCATCAATAGAAGCTAAGTGGGTAGATTAATGCATAAAATAATGGCTTTAGATGTTGGAACAAAACGTATAGGAATTGCTTTAAGTGATTACCTTCAAGTTATTGCAACTCCTCATTCTTTTATTGCAAGAGAGCCTGAAAATAAAGCAATTGAAGAAATTATAAAAATTGCCAAAGAAAATCGCGTAGAGAAAATTGTTGTAGGAAAACCTATCAATATGGATGATTCTATCGGCTTTCAAGCTCAAGATTGTATAGATTTTGCACAAAAAATTTATGGTTTTGATATAATATTT
Source organism: uncultured Vampirovibrio sp. (assembly GCA_910579975.1). GTDB lineage: Bacteria > Cyanobacteriota > Vampirovibrionia > Gastranaerophilales > Gastranaerophilaceae > CAG-196. The sequence continues at coordinate 7,050 of CAJTWU010000009.1, read as the reverse complement.
GAAGACGAGCGTTTGACTTCTGAAGAAGCAGAAACAAGACTTCGTTCAAGAAAAGTAGATTTTAGAAAAAACAAAGGCTTAGTGGATATGGAAAGTGCCTGCGTTATTTTAGAACAGTATCTTAGCAGAAAAAAATAAAGGAGACTAAAATGTCAGAAGAAGAATTAAATTACGTTGAAATTACCGATGAAGAAGGTAATGTAACAAAATGCGAAGTATATGATATCGTAGATTTCGAAGGAAAAACTTATGCTACGCTTCTTCCAATTGAAGATGAAGAAGCTGAAGAACCGGAACTTATCTTAATGGAATGCTACGAAGAAGGTGAAGACTACTACTTCAAAAGCATTGAAAACGAAGAAGAATTTGACAAGGTTTGCGAATACATAGAAAACCTTGAATATGAAGATGATGAAGTAGAAGAATAGGTAACTTATGTTTGAACGTTTTACAGAAAAAGCTATTAATGCCGTAAGCGAATCTCAAAGACTTGCTAAAGAATTGAAAAGTTCTGAAGTTTGCCCGGAGCATCTTTTGCTTGCGCTTGTAACTGAAGCCCGCGGGGTTTCTCTAAAGCTTTTTAGAATGTATAACGTAACTTCAAATGCTGTACAAGAGGAGGTCTTAAAATACACCAGAACTTCCTCTAAAGCATTAGAAAACATTCCCTTTAATCATAATTTTAAGGAAATCCTTAAACATACTCTTGATTTGGCTTCAAAATCAGGAAACACAAATATTTTATTTGAACATCTGTTTTTATCAGTAATTACTGATAAAAACTCAAATGTTCAATCAATTTTAGATAAATTCAACTTTGATACCATTAATGCAAGAGAGTTACTTAATAAACTTGTTCTAAGAAAAATCAAACGCCTTGAACATCCTGAAGTAGAAGAAGATGAAGAAAAATCTTCCAACTTTGAAGCAGCTTATGACGGAGTTTCTGAAGTTTTAGACAGAGCTGTTTCAAAACTTTCAGCAGCAGGATATGAAATCCTTGGAACGGAGCAAATTGTAGCTTCAATTTTAGAATCTGAAAACTCAAATTTATTAGATACTATCCATAATTATGGAATAAATGCAGATAATTTTGAACAAAAATTGGCCTCCATTTCTTCCAGAAAATCAGAATACGAAAATAAAAAGATTATTTTCACACCAAATGCATTTTTAATGATGAATTTGGCTTTACAAACAGCAAAAGAACTCGGGTCATCGATTATTACGCCTGAACATATAATGCTTAGCGTACTTAAAACAAAAAAAGGTCTAGCTTATGAAATTATTAAATCATTAGGCGTTAACGAAGACAAATTGAGTGAAGATATTTTGAAACCAATCGAAAAGCAAATGCCTGAAACACTGCTTATAATGAAACTTGCAAAAGAAGAAGCAAGAAGAATTGGTAGAAATGTGGTTGGAACAGAGATGTTTTTATTAGGTATTTTAAGCGAAGGAGCAAGTATTGCATTTGATGTTTTAAACAACCTGGAAATCACACTAAAAGATGCCCGTATTGTTGTTGAAAATCTTGTCGGATATGGTAATGAATACTTTGACAAAGAAATTGTTTTTACTAAACGAGCAAAAAGAGTTCTTGAAAAAGCTTGGTTGAGAGCAAAAAAAGCTAACAGACAAAGAATTGAAGCTGTTGATTTGCTTATAGCCATAACAGAAGAGCCAGACTCTCTTGCAATGAAAGTTTTAGACACACTGGGCGTTGATGCGATTGAAATCAAACACGGGGTTCTTGGTAATAAATGTTAAATAAAATAGCTGATTTTTTAAGGAAGTATGAACTACAAGATAAAACCATTCTTGTAGGCTTCTCTGGAGGCTATGATTCTATGTGCCTTCTGGATATTCTAGCTAAGCTTAAAGAAAATGAAGAATTTTGGGAAATAAATGTAATTGCAGCCCATTTTAATCACAATTGGCGCGGCGAAGAAGCTTTAAGAGAACAGGAAGTCTGCAGACTGTTTGCCGCCTCACGAGGAATGGAATTTTATACAAGAACAGCTCAAGCCGGGCTTAAAAAAAGTGAAAATGAGGCAAGAATAGCACGCTATGAGTTTTTCGAAGAAGCGATGGAAGAATATGATGCAGATGCAGTTTTTACAGCACACAATAAAGATGACAATGCTGAAACTGTTTTATATAGAGTAATTAAAGGAACCGGATTAGTAGGTTTAAAAGGAATATCAGAAAAAAGAAATTGTTTCTACAGACCTTTATTAAAAACTACCAGAGTCGAAATAGTTAATTATTGCGAAACAAACAATCTTAACCCCAATAATGACAGCTCAAATACTGATATAAACTACAAAAGAAATTACCTGAGACTTAATATTATTCCAGCATTGGAAAAAATTAATCCTTCTGTTAAAGAGTCTTTGAATACATTAGCAGAAGTATCAAACAGTGAAAACGAAATTATTGAAGAATATTTAAGTACATTAAGAAACGATGTAATAAAAGATGATAAAATTATTTCGCAAGCTTATAGAGCCTTATCAGCGCAAGTAAAAAAAAGATTTATACATGAATATATACAAAAATTTGATTTAGATTATGATTTCAAAAAAATCAACGAAATATATGAGTTTATTGAAGCAAATTTATCACGTAAAAATGGAAACACATTATCGCTTGCTACAGCCAAATGGCTTTATGTAGATGAAAAAATTATTGAAACAATTCCACATCATGCAGTCAAAGAAAAAATTGAAGTTCCAGAAATTATTATTAACAAAGAAGGTGAATATAGTATTGGCAACAGAACTCTAATCTTAAAAAAATATGAGGAAAAAGAAATTTTTATTTTTCCTGATGCTGCTGCAAGTTTTGTTTATGCTGATTTATCAAAAATAAAAATGCCATTAACAGTAAGAACTCGAAGAGATGGCGATATTATTAATCCTTTTGGTATGCGAGGAACTATGAAATTAAAAAAATATTTAAATTCTAAAGGAGTTAATAAACATAAGCGTGACGAAATTTTATTATTAACCAACAACGATGAAGTATTATGGGTTGTTGGCGTTGGATTAAGTGATAAAATAGGCGTAACAAGCGTGCCAACTCACGTAATAGAGGTATTATAAAATGATTAAAGAGAGCGACTTAAAGGTATTATTTGATGCTGAAGCTATTCAACAAGAAATTGCAAAACTTGGGAAACAATTAAATAATATCTATAAAGATGAAGAAATTTATCTCATCTGTGTTTTGAAAGGGTCTGTAATGTTTATGGCTGACCTTGCCAAACACTTAAAAATGCCTTTAAAAATGGAATTTATAAGGCTTTCAAGCTATGGTTCAGCATTTACTACATCAGGAAAAGTTAATGCTGTTGATATTGCATTACCAGATTTAAATAATAAAAATGTTTTAATTATTGAAGATATTATTGATACAGGTCACACTGCAAAATTTTTAATTGACTTTATTAATCTTAATTTTAAAACAAAAGATTTAAAATTCTGCTCACTTCTTGATAAAAAAGTTAAGCGTGAAGTAGATATTGATGCAGATTATTATTGTTTTGAAATTGATGATAAGTTTTTAGTCGGGTATGGCTTAGACTATGACGGATATTACAGAAATATACCATATATCGGATATGTAGAGGTTTAAATATGCATAATATTAGAAAAATATCAGATGATTTAATCTATATAGGATGTTCAGATAGAAAACTGGCTCTTTTTGAAAGTGCTTATAATGTGCCGGATGGAGTTTCATACAACTCATATCTATTAAAAGATGAAAAAACAGTGCTTTTTGATACTGTTGATAAATCTTGCGATGTTCAATTTTTCAAAAACTTAGAAGCTGCTCTGGAAGGTAAATCATTGGACTATCTTGTTGTTCACCATATGGAACCGGATCATGCGGCATTAATTGAATGTGTCATTGAAAAATATCCTGAAACAAAGATTGTTTGTACTGCTAAAGCAGAACAAATGATTAAACAATTTTTTGATTTTAATTTCGAAGCAATTATAGTAAAAGAAGGTGATACAATAAATACGGGTTCACATGAACTTCAATTTATCTTAGCACCAATGGTTCATTGGCCGGAAGTTATGGTAACTTATGATAAGAATTATAAAACACTGTTCTCTGCCGATGCATTTGGTTCTTTTGGTGCCATTAACGGACCTTTATACGATGATTTGAACATAAATGAGTCAAGGAGATATTATACAAATATTGTAGGAAAATATGGAATGCAAGTTCAAATGCTGCTTAAAAAGGTATCTGGACTTGAGATTGATATGATATGTCCACTTCATGGAACAATGATAAAGGATAATATCGGATTATTGTTAGAAAAATACAATAAGTGGTCTTTGTATGAACCTGAAGAAAATGGTGTTTTAATTGCATACTCATCAGTATATGGTGGGACTGAAAATGTTCTTGATATTTTATCAGGAAAACTTGCTGATAATGGTATTAAAAATATAAAAATGTATAATATGTCTTATGCAGACCATTCAATAGTTTTAGCAGAAGCTTTTAAATATTCTCATATTATTTTAGGCTCTACCACTTATAATACAGGTATTTTTGAATCTATGCACACTTTTTTGCACTATATTGTTTCACATAATCTTCAAAACAGAAAATTTGTTCTTATAGAAAACGGCTCTTGGGCTGCAACATGTGGAAATATTATGAGAACTGAACTTGAAAAACTAAAAGGAACAGAATTCTTGAATGACAATTTCTGTATTAAATCAACTCTCAAAAAAGAACAAATTGCCGACTTGGATAATGTTGTAAATACAATAGTAAATTCTTTGAAAGTATAGTTTAATATAGAAAAAAGGAGGAAATAATTATGCAAAGATACGTATGCGAAGTTTGTCACTATGTTTATGACCCTGAAAAAGGTGATCCTGATAACGGAGTACAACCTGGAACAGATTTCATGGATTTACCTGATGATTGGGTATGCCCAATCTGTTCAGTAGGCAAAGATATGTTTACAGAAGGCTGCTAGGATTACAAGATTAGCAATTATAATTTCTCCTACATTTTTATCTAGATGTAGGAGAAATTTTATGCCAATTGAATAAAATATTATAGAATAATACTATCCCCAGAAATTTTCTCGCCCTTGATAATATATCTTGCAGTCTCTGTTTTCATCAAATGATTATCGATAAGTGAAAAAGTTTCAAGTTTCAGGTCATTTATTCCTGTAAACGAATTATCATTCAAACGAATTGTTACAATATCGGTTAAAACTTTATTGTTGTCATAAGGTGTTTTTTTAGAAAAAACAATTAAGTTGCCTTCAACTGTTTTGACAGATATAGTTGAATTAGCTCCGCTCATAGGATTATCCAAAGAAATTGAATCACCAACACGTGACAAAGTCCAAAAATCAAGACTTTGAGGTTTAAAAGAAGAACGTGCATTTGTAGTATCCAAATGAGCTGTTATTCTCCAGCCTCCATATAAAGCCTTCGGGACTTCTTCTATAGAAACACCCGCTTCCAAGACTTCTGCGTTAGTAAAACTGAACAAAAATGCAAAAAACAAAATAATTAATTTCTTCATAATTCTATTATAATTAAATTTTTCAAGAAGAAAAGCGTTAATTGTATATTTTTATGCTAAAATAATTTCATTCCCCCGCCCTTTGGGAGAGGAGAGAATTAAACAGTTGGAGGAAGCTAATGAAACAGGGATATTTTCCACAAGAAATAGAGAAAAAATGGCAGGCTAAATGGGAAGCAGAAGATGTTTTTAACACTCCTGATGATAGTGATAAGCCTAAATATTTTGCATTATCAATGTTCCCATATCCGTCTGGGAAATTACATATGGGACATGTTAGAAACTATACCATTACAGACGTAATTGCGAGATTTAAAAAGGCTCAAGGATATAATGTATTACATCCAATGGGCTGGGATAGTTTTGGTCTCCCTGCAGAAAATGCTGCGATGAAGCATGGTGCAAATCCTGAAACATGGACTGATGAAAATATCGCTTATATGACTAAACAGCTTAAAATGCTGGGTTTATCTTATGACTGGAAAAGAGAAGTAACTACTTGCAAACCTGATTACTACAAATGGACACAGTGGTTATTCTTACAGCTTTATAAAAAAGGTTTGGCATATAAAAAAGAAGCCGCTGTAAACTGGTGTGAAGAATGTGGTACAGTTCTTGCTAATGAACAGGTAATTGATGGCAAGTGCTGGAGATGCGATAATGAAGTTGAAAAGAAATACCTTTCACAATGGTTCTTCAAAATTACCGATTACGCAGAAAGATTGTTAGACGATCTTAAACTTCTTGATGGCTGGGGCGATAATGTTAAAACAATGCAAGCTAACTGGATTGGAAAATCTCAAGGGGCTATATTTAGATTTAAGGTTAAAGAAGTTGAAGGCCTGGAAGTTCCTGTTTATACAACAAGACCTGATACTGTTCATGGCATAACTTACCTTGTTGTAGCACCTGAATATAAAGATATCGAAAAACTTACAACTCCTGAAAATAAAGAAGCTGTTGAAGAATACAGAGCAAATGCTCGTAAACTTACTGAAATCGAAAGACTTTCAACTGATAGAGAAAAAACCGGTGTTCCTCTTGGAACTCATTGTATAAATCCATTCACCGGAGAAGAATTTCCATTGTGGACCGCAGATTATGCTCTTGTTGAATATGGTACAGGTGCTGTTATGGCAGTTCCAACACATGATGAAAGAGATTTCGCATTCGCCAAGAAATATCATTTACCAATGAAGGTTGTGATAGGAGAAGACAAACCTCTTGAGACCGCGTATACAGATGAAGGGCTTCTTGTAAATTCAGGTGAATTTAATGGTATGAAAAATACTGAAGCTAAAAAAGCTATTACACAAAAAGCAGTTGAAGAAGGTTTTGGAGAGTTCAAAACACAATACAGACTTCGTGACTGGTTAATTTCTCGCCAAAGATACTGGGGAGCTCCTATTCCAGTTATTTATTGCGATAAATGCGGTATAGTTCCAGAAAAGGAAGAAAATCTTCCTGTAATGT
>CAJTWU010000008.1 GCA_910579975.1 uncultured Vampirovibrio sp. | reverse complement strand
TCTTTTCATGCTTTTACCTCGCTCTATATAATTCTTAAATTACGCAACACAATATACATTGTGTTGCGTTTTTGTTTTAGTTACAATTAAAATTATGATTAAACTTGTTGCAACAGACATCGATGGAACTATTTTAATTCCTGAAGGAAACTTTACACAAGGAGTAAAAGACTGTGTGAAAAAGCTTTGCAAAAAAGGAATAAAAGTTGCTCTTGTTACAGGAAGAATGAATGCTGTGGCAAAACTTATTGCTCAGGATTTGGGTTTGGATACTCCTGTTGTATCTTATCAAGGCGGGCTTGTAACACATAATGATGAAATTTTATATGAGAGATATTTGACAAAAGACCAAACAGAACGCATTTTAAGCTGGGCTAAGAAAGAAAATATTCATATAAATCTCTATAATAATGATATTCTTTATTCTGAAAAGGATTGTTATGAGGTTCAAAGATACTGCAACAACCTGCATACACATTTTGAAATCAAATCTTTTGGTGAAATTAAAAAGAATAAAATCAATAAATTGCTTGCAATAAATTACAGTGAACCAGAAAAAATCGATAAATATGAAAAAGAATTACCTTTAATATTTCCTGATTTATACATAGTAAAATCTACTCCGTATTTTTTGGAATTTTCTAATAAAGAAGCTTCAAAATCATGTGCAGTGAGATTTTTGCAAAAGCATTGGGGACTAAAACAAGAAGAAATCCTTACTATCGGAGATCAAAATAATGATATTGAACTCCTAAAAGCGGGGGGAATTAAGGTAGCAATGGGAAACGCAACAGAAGAACTAAAAAAACAGGCTGACTATATTACCGACACTGTACATAATGACGGTTTTGTTAAAGCAATGGAAAAATATTGTTTTTAACAAAAATGAACAAAAAACAATCTTCAATCGTTATATTGGTACAAGAGGTAAAAATTATGGATAACAAATGTTCAAAATATGAAGGTTTATTTGTTTTTTCAGATAAAGAAACTTTAATGAAACATGTCGAAGAATGTGAAGATTGTAAGCTTGAACATGAAAAAATGCAAAAAGTTTCAGACTTGATTGGAGAAGTAAAGTTTCATTATAAATCAAAAAAACAAAAAACAAGAAAATTAAAAGCCTTTTGTGCAGCTTTATTTTTAATTGTTTTCTGCACAACATTTTTCGTTACATCAATGGATAACGATTTAACTGATTTGTTATGCTACGATGATAACCTGACTGCAGAAGAATATGGTTTTCCAGTTGACTCATACGGACTTATCATGGTGGATGAATGAATTTTAATGAACTAATAAAAGCAAATAAACAAAACGTAAAAAACATAATACGTTTAATAACAAATCAAGATAATGAAGACTTAGAACAAGAAGTTTATGTAAAAGCCTGGAAAAACGTAGAAAAGTATGAAGAGCGCGGTAACTTCAAAAGTTGGATTAATACAATAGCCAAAAATGTTTCTAAAGATTATCTAAAATCGGCTTATTTCAAAAACACAATTAACTCAACTTCTGATGAAACAATACTTGGAAGTGTTAAAGATACTAAATCATCACCAGAAACAAATGTTGTGCAATTTGAAAGACAAAAAAAAATTATTACAGCAATCGAAGAATTAAAACCAAAACTAAAAGAAGCTATTTTGCTTTGTGAAATCGAAGGTTATACATATGAAGAGGCGTCACAAAAACTTAACTGTCCAATTGGAACAATAAAATCTAGAATTTACAACGCAAAAAAAGAGTTAGCAATAAAACTAGAAGATTTACTATAGAGAGGTATTTTTTATGAAAAAATTATTAGTACTTATGTTCGCATTAGGGATTGCAATGACAAATGTATTTGCAGCAGAACCGCCTAAAACGGTTGATACAAAACCGGCTAACATTCAAGAAATGAGAAAAGCTCGTGAAGCAGCTTTTGAAAAAAAACTTGGACTTACAGAAGAACAAAAAGTTCAAGCAAGAGAAATTAGAATTGAAGGTCATAAAAAAATGAAGCCGATATTTGACCAGATCAGAGCAAAGAAAAAAGAAGCTGAAATGGTTAAGCTTTCAAGAATAGCTGTTCAAGCACAAGAAGAAAAGCTTGCAGTAATTGAAGCTGAAATAAAAGAACTTGAAAAACAAGCTATGGAAATCAGAAAAGCTAATTTTAAGAAGTTTGAGTCTATTTTAACAAGAGACCAGAAAAAAATTCTTAAACAAATGAAAAAGGAAGGCAAGAAAAAGCATAAAGCTGCACATTTTGGTAAATAAAAAAAAGAGGTGTCAATGACACCTCTTTTTTTTATTTTATTTATTTACTTCAACACCAGAAAGCATTACCGCCATTATTGCTGCATATTGCGAAACTTTCGGATCTTTATCTTGAGCTGCTAGTGTAAATATTGTTACTAGTTCTTCCTTATATTCCGGTCTTGAAATGTATCTCAAAGAATCAAGTGCAGTCATTCTTACATCTGGATTATTTTCTTTTCTTAGAACATCTACCATAGCAGAAGCACCCGGCAAATCCGTCAATGGAACAACATTACCACTATGTTTTTCAACACCGTCTGCATAAGCTTTAGCAAGCAAAGCTGTAACTGCTAATGCATAAGTTTTATTTCTATCAACTTGCTCAAATGGTGTAAGTGTCAACGCAAGTTTAGTCTCTTCCTCACTCATATCATGAGGCATTTTAAATGTTTTAGGATCAACGCCTTCTGCAAATGCTTTATCTGCAGCTATTAAATTTTCTTTAAGTTTTTTTCTTGCTTCATCCTGTTCAGGCGTTGGCTGCGGCATATTTGAATTATCTTTTTTGATTATACCAACCAGAGCCTCAAACGTTTCAGGAGTAATATAAGGTTTTGCTCCGTCTTCCTTCGCACCGGCTGCTTTAACAATATCATGTAATTGTTTTGCTTGAACATCAAAATCCTGGCTTGATAGGTTTTCAGTAACTTCTTGTATATCAACTTCCGGTTTAATTTCTACTGCTGGAACAATTTCAACTTTCTTAGGAGCAGCTTTAAATGTTAATTCTTTTTCTGCTTCTGTAGTTGTTACATTTGGTTTAGGTACATTTATCTTTGGCATGTTATATGCCATAAGCGTATCTACATTAGGATAAGTATAAACAGAAGGTCTGTTTACTTCAATATCTGTTGCATTATAGACACCATTATTTACATTTGAGTCCCCTAAATTAAATGTCTTTGCATCATTAACACGGATTTTAACCGCGCTATAATTAGGTTCCACCGGTTGAATATTCACCATAATAATTCCTTTCCCAATATGTATTATAATACACTGACTTAACGTATATAAATCTTTAAAATTGCTTATATTTCAGTATAAGTTTACAAATATTTACACTAAATTGATAACATCTAAGTCTTTAAAATCAAAAATCTTATTTGTTTTGTTATCCAGTTTTGCACAAGCTAACATCGTTCCTACAATTGCTTCTAGTTGAGCAACTGGAAGCATATTTGTCGGCAGTTCATCAAAACCGTATTCAAATTTTAGAGCAGCTTGTAAAAATTTACAATCAGCTGATGAGCGCTCTTTATAGTTAGAATATAAATTAAACTTTTGGCGGGTCAAATAAACTTCAAACCTTGAAATATCTGCTCCATTTTCAACAAGCGTTTTAAAAAAATCACTACCTCTTGTTGAGAATCGCTGCATCCAGTTGTCTTTATTAGGAAAATGTCCCAGAGTATGTATCATTTGGTAAGGTTTAGAGAGTACTCTCCATTTGCCATCCATCATAGTATTATCCCATGGTAGAGAAACACAAATTACAGAATTTTTTAAAGATGGATAATTATCAAAAAACAAGGTAATATCGTTCATTGAATATAATTTATCAAGATGAATTAATTTTCCTGATTGGATTTCTCTAACAGCAACACCGCTTTCTACTGATGAAACAGGTCCGAGTGATAAACCGACTGCATGTGTTATCATAAACCAAAATCCTCATCTTCAGGGATATTTGTATTAAGCTTGATAACACGCTTATCTACAGAAGGCATATTATAAGTTTCGTCGGAGTTATCCGGTTCAAGATTTACATACAGTTCCATATTGCGTTTTGATAACTTATTACTTTTCTGTTTTTCGATTTGTTTTCGATTATGTGCTTCTTCTAGAAGTTTTCTTGCTGCAAGTGAAATTGAGTCACCTTCAACATTTTTAATAATATTTTCCCGTTGTTTCTGAATAGCATCTTGCTGGGCTTTCGAAAGACTCAAAGTAAAGTCATTTTTAGCACCAAATTGACCTTTGTATTTATTTTTTAGAATTAGGATTTCTACTCTTCTGTTTGCTGGGTCTTTTGGCGAAATAGCTGTTTCTAATGGTCTGGTATCAGCATAACCTACAGCAGAAAACAAAGACGGTGAAAATTTAAATCTGTTTATAAGATATCTTACAACAGAGCACGCACGAGCACCTGATAATTCCCAATTTGAAGGGAACTGTCTGGTAGAAATATTGTCACTATCTGTATGACCTTCAATAATCATATTATGTAAAACAAATTTTTTACAAATTAATACACCTACTTTATCCAGTAATTTACGTGCATTAGGATCAAGATATGCAGAAGCCGGAGCAAATAAATATTTGTCATCAAAAGTAATCAGTAAGCCTTTATCAGTAATTTTTGAATTTATACCGCTTAGCTCACCCATCTCTGATAATTCTTTTATTTGTTCATCAATTTCCTTAAAAGAGTCGCTTTCGTATTTTGGACTGATGTATTCAACCATTAATGAAGGAATAAAAGAATTTGCAGTTTGCTGATCAAAAATAGAGTCACTGCCATCCATAACAGATTGCTGCCCATCAAATAAAGTATTTTGATTAAAAGCGGTTTTAAGAGATTCTTCTAAACGTGCAAAATCTGTTGCATCTACTTGAGCAAGCGCATACAAAACTACAAATGTAGCAAAAAGAAGGGTAATAAAATCACCATAAGAAACCAGCCATCTTTCTAAGTTTTCGTGTTCTTCATGTTTATGTTTCTTTTTAGCCATTAGCCTTCCTTGTTTTCTTCAAGAATAAATGAACGCAATTTTCTTTCAATAAGAACAGGACTTTCTCCCGCCTGAATAGAAAGAACTCCTTCTAAAATCATATTCTTATATAAAAATACATTTTGATAAATAAATTTAATACGTGTACCTAGAGGTATCATTACAAGGTTTGCGGCAAACAAACCATAGATAGTAGCTACGAATGCAACAGCAATCCCGGCACCTAATTTTGACGGGTCTGAAAGGTTTTGCATAACCTGAATTAAACCCATTACAGCACCGATAATACCAAGAGTTGGAGAATAACCTCCAAATGATTCATAAACTTTAGCAGCTGCATTGACATGGTTTTCAAGCTGTTCAATTTGATTTTCCATCATCTCTCTAACCAGAGTCGGGTCGGTGCCGTCGGCAACAGCACCCAAGCCTAGAGAAAGTAGCGAATCTGAAGCTGTATTTGCTTCTTTTTCAAGAGCAATAATACCTTCTTTTCTTGCTTTTTGTGCAAATCCGCCAATTTCAGTAATTAAAGCATTAAAATCGGTTTTTGGAGGCATAAATACGTTCTTAAGCATCATTATTGCAGATTTAATAACCGGCATAGGGAAACTTAAAACAATTGCACCTGTTGTACCGCCAATTACAATAAAAGCAGCCGTAATTTGTAATAATTGTCCAATGTTTCCACCTTCCATTGCTTGACCTAAAAGGATTAAGCCAATACCAAGGAACATACCTATGACTGCAAATATATCCATAATTATCTCCGATTTTATACTATTCTTTATTAATTAAACAATATTTAAAGACATTTGAAATCCTTTAAATATACTAAAAAGGGTTGACCTTAGCCAACCCTTTATAATTACATTTCTAAATTCATTTGCGAGAACTGAACAATTTTGTTTTTTCCTCTGTGTTTTGCATTATAAAGCGCGTGTTCAGCATATCTTATAACTGTATTAGCATCTTCTTCAACATCTTGCATACAAGGATAAGTAGAAATACCTCCAGAAATAGTTATTTTATGAGGTTCTTCTTCGCCTGCTGGAATAAATTCCATTTTTTCAACTTCTCTTCTAAATCTTTCTCCAAATAAAAATGCATTTTCTTCGGAAGTATTAGGTAAAACTAATAAGAATTCTTCATCGCCATAACGTGTAACAATATCTTCTTTTCTTGCCATAGCATTAAGCTTGTTTGCAATATTTTTAAGAAGAATATCTCCCCATTCATAACCATACATATCATTAACAACCTTGAAAAAGTCAATATCAAAAAGAATACAAGAAAGTTTTGTACCGTAGCGTTTTGAACGAGAAATTTCTTCTTCCAAGCGTTCCTGAAGGTATTTTCTGTTATGCAATCCTGTTAATTCATCAGTCGCACTAACTTTTTCCAATCTATCTTTAATTAATTTAATTCTTAAAAGTGCATTAGCACGAACCAGCAATTCATCTTTATTAGAAGGATCAGAAATAAAGTCATGACCTTCTGCTCTAACTGTAACATCACGTCTTGTTGGACCAAAGAATAAAATAGGACAAGGGAATTTGTTAGTCATTAATGCATCTTTTGCCAAATCTATATTTTCAACAATCATCAATGACGGATTAATAACAGCATAGTCCTTCATTTGCTCAATACTTACTGTTCTAATATCTGCTTCATCTATGTCCATAAGAACTGCTTCCAATTCAGGCATTGGTTTTGTTGAATAAATTACAATATTGCTCATCTCGTCTTCCTCGTTAATATAATCAAAAGGGGTGAAGTTAAAACTTCACCCCTTTATAATACCTGATTTTTTATAGTTATGCAATAGCCTTAGACTTTTCAATACATTCAATCAAAGTTGAAGCAACAGTTTTTTGTTCTTCTAATGTTAATTCAGGGAACATTGGAAGAGAGATAACCATTTCTGTATTTTTTTCAGTAAGCGGCAAATCACCTTTTTTCCATCCAAGATGTGCATGAACTTTTTGTAAATGTAATGGAACCGGATAATACAACATGGCACCAATGCCTGAGTCTTGAAGCATTTTGTGAATATTATCTCTATTTGGAATTTTAACAGTATATTGATGATATACACAATACGTATTATCTAACTCTTTAGGAGTTTGGATATCAGAACATCCGGCAAATAATTCATTATATGTTTTAGCATGGTCACGTCTAGCAGAGTTCCATTCATCAATATAATTAAGTTTAATTCTTAAAATAGCTGCCTGAATTTCATCAAGACGAGAATTTACACCAATTTCATCATGGTAATATCTTACGGCACCGCCATGGTTACGTAATGCAATAATTCTGTTTTTAAGGTTTTCACTATTAACGGTAATCAAACCGCCATCACCCATACCGCCTAAGTTTTTAGTCGGATAGAAACTATAACAACCGATATCACCAAATGTACCAACCATTTGTCCTTTATATTTAGCACCAATAGCCTGACAACAATCTTCAATCACGTACAAATTATGACGTTTAGCAATATCCATAATCATATCCATATCACATGGCTGACCATATAAATGTACAGGGATGATTGCCTTTGTTTTAGGTGTAATCAATGCTTCTATTTTTGAGGCATCAATATTAAATGTGTCATTATCAATATCAGCAAAAACAGGTGTTGCACCAACAATTCCAATTGCTTCGGTTGTAGCCACAAATGTAAATGCAGTTGTAATAACTTCATCACCGGCACCAATATCCAATGCTCTTAGTGCTAAATGAAGTGCATCCGTACCGGAGTTTAATGTAATTGTATAATTACATCCAATATACTTAGCTAACTCAGCTTCCAAGGCTTTACAGTTAGGTCCCAGAATATAAGAGCCTGAACGTAAAACTTCACACACTGCTTTTTCAACTTCTGCACCAATTTTTGCATATTGTCTTTTTGAGTCTAAAATAGGTATCATAATTCCTCTCCTTTTTCTTGATATTCTTATCGTATCATACATTTTTGCTTCCTTTACATATTCTTTATTTGGAGGCAGAATTTTTATATGTTTTAATAAAGTTATGAAAATCACATTTAATCCATCTTTCAGATATAACTGTTCTCCCTCTTTTCAAGCTGCTAAACCACAAATTAAGGAAGAGCTCTTTGCACTTCCTAAAAAAGAAATTTTTCAGAGAATTAAAACATCATTAAAACATCCGGAAAATCTTTTAGGTATTGGCGGTGAAGCTGAAGTATGGAAAATAGAAAATTCAGACTACTGTATACGTATTCCTAATCATATTAGCGGACGTATAACAACATCATTAAATAGAAAACTAACAAATGACGATATTATCAATCATACAGTTGCAAAACTCGGGCAAGGAGCTACAATTATGCCTATAATAGAGGGCGTTACCCTTGGCTCTGATAATATTGAAGAAGAAAAAGATGTTACATATATTATTGAAAAATTACCTGTTTCAGCCTATGAAGATTTAATCAGACAAATAAACTATGCTGAAAATACAAGTAACATGATTTTTGACATAGGAATGAATAACATAATCATAAACCCCCAAACACAAAGAATGACGGCAATTGACTTTTATAAACCAAAATATAATGATGAAAATTGGAATAATCAAATTTTAAGTGATATTTATTTTAGTCTTGCCAAAAACCCTGTTTCATCAAAGAAACAACAAAAAATATGCGCCTGTAAAATTCTTTTAGCTGCTCGTAACACACTACAAAACCTGAATATTGGTATTAAATCTTTAGGAATAGAACAATTTCTAAATGAATTATTACAAGATGAAATAATTGACAAAAATAGTAATGTAAAATCCTTATTAAACGATTTCAAGAAAAATTCAAATAACATTGCAATGGAAGTAAAAAACATATTTGGAATTACAATATGATATAATATCTAAGGAGGAAGAGTATGAAAAAAATATTTTTAATAATAAGTTTATCTTTATTAATCTGCATGCAAGCAATGGCTCAAGACACAGAAGATTTATTGCAACGTTTCAAAGAACATAGAATTTCCATCTATAATAGTTTAAACCTTGACAATGAGCAAAAATATAAAATCAACAAATTAGATAACCAAGCTTACAAAGAACTGGAACCGGAATTACACAAAATTTCGTTAAAAATAAAAAAAATAGAAAATATTGCCAATAGTAACAACTGCACTATTGAACAAATCAATGCCGTTAGAAAAGATTTTGAAAAAAATGAACAACGACTATCTGTTATAAAAGATAAATATGAAAAAGAATTTCTTTTAATATTAACACCGGAGCAAAGAAATCGTTATAATGCAGCGAAACGTGTACAGGAAGCAAATGTTCAACGGGAAATCGAAGCTCTCCAAAATATCCTTAATAATAATTGACACAAATTTTAAAATAAATTAAAATTATTTTGTGTTGTATTATTTGGGGGATAGTTTATATGCAAATTAATAAGGTTTCACCTGTATCTTATCAGGCTCAAATACCTAAAAATCTATATGAAGAAATGTTTTCTGAAGCAAACCGTAAAGGTCATGATTGCTGCAGTTTATTTTTTACACAAACTAAAAATTTTAAAAATTGGGGACATGAAGAAGCTACTTCTTTAGCATTATTTCAAGAAAGAACAAAAGAAGGATTAAAAAAGACATTGGGTTTGGTTAGCAATTATTCAGCTCCTTTGAAAAGAATTGTGTTTCCAATGAAGAATTCACTACTAGACTCATTTTTAGCCCTTACAGAAAAAGATGTGATTAACGCAGAAAACTCTTTATTGAAGACTATTTAATCAAATTCGTTGGCATGATATTCCTATTTTTTAATTAAAATACCAAAAATTTTTCTTTGCTTGTTATAGCAAATTTTATTTTCACAAGTTTTAATTAGAAAAAAGGAGTAATATTTACCTTATGCTATTAGTAACGAACTATTCTACAAATATAAATTTCAAATCGCAAAACAGTGAATTATTTTCAGAACTTAAAAGAATAGAAAATGATAAAGAAGCATTATTATTTATTAAAAGACAGCAAGATTTAATAACTCCCGTTGATAAAGATGGCAATCATATAATACACATTGTCACCCAAAAAGGATTTTACGAAACCTTAAAACAAATGCTAATCAATCCAAAAAAATCCGAAGAGCTTCTTAAACAAAGAGGTGAAGACGGCAAAACTCCACTTGCAATGTCACCCAATGACAAAATTTCCAAATTAATGATTGCAAGAGGTGCAAATGCTTATGCTCTTGATGATAATTTACGTCCGGCCGGATTAGAGGCTGTAATGCCTAATGAAGTAAAAAAACATATCGAGCAGAGATTCAACGAAATACCACAACTAAAAGAACGATTAAAAGAAGTTGTATCAACAGTGGCAGAAACGCAATATGCTAAAACCGAAGAAAAGCAAGAGCCATCAGCTCCGCCTGTTGAAGAAAAAACTAAAAAATCTTACTTCTCAATGTTTAAGCCTAAGAACAACATAGAAGAAGTCGAAAGAGAAGAAGAAGTCACAAAAACTGAAGAACCCAAATCCGCACCAAATAAAGAAATTATTAAAATTAAAGGCACTGAAGCATATAATAGACTTGATACACCAGAACTCCCTAATCTGGATTCAATAGTAGGTCTTGATAAAATCAAAAATGCACTTCGGACAAGTATAATTGAACCTGTAGTAAACGAAAAATTTAATAACAAGCTGCAGCAAAACAAAAGTTCAATTCCAAACGGCTTACTTCTCGTTGCACCTCCGGGCAACGGTAAAACCAGTATTGTTAAAGCTCTTGGAGCAGAAGCCTCCATGCCTGTATTTGAAGTTACAAATGCAAACGAAATGTCAAGTCTGATTAGTATTTTATCTAAAGAATATGAAAATACTCAAAATCGAGCAATTGTGTTTATGCGTGGTTTAGATAATTTATTTGAAGAAGGCCGAACAAACGGAGAGCTTACCAACCAAATATTAAGCACCCTAAATGAAACTTCAAAAAAAGGAGTTCTTATGGTATTTTCAGCAGAATGCCCAGAAAATATTCCAAAAGCAATTCTAACTCCGGGGAAAATTGATAGAATACTCAGCTTTAAATCACCGGACTATAACGCCCGTATAGATTATATAAGGCATTATGCAAAAGATAGAGCAGTACTTAATAATGTGGATTTAGAAAAAATTGCAAATAAAACACAAGGTTTTTCTATCGCACAGATAAAGCACATTTTAAATGAAGCTATAATTTTTGCTATAACTAATGAAAATGATACCGTATCAACAGAAGATTTGATGGAAAGGATAAAATTATTCTCAAAAGAACAAAATATCCCTGAAATTAATGAATATAACAAAACTTCAATGTATGATACTTTTCAAAGACGTTATCAGCCAACAGAATTTGATGCAAAAGATTTTGAAAGTATAGCCGGCATGCCCGCAACAAAATCAAGTGTTGAAGAAGCAATTCTCAAGCCTTGGCTAAATGCTGATAAGTTAAGAAAAGCAAAAATTCAGCTCCCGGCTGGAGGTGTCTTTGCCGGTGACCCAGGTACAAGTAAAACTTATATGGCAAAAGCTATTGCCCGCAGTCTTGAAATACCGCTTTATGTTTTGAAAATGTCTGATATAGGCTCGTCTTACGTTCATGAAACAAGCAGAAACATTGGAAAAATAGTCGATCAGCTTATTCAAAAGTTTGATGAAACAGGTGAAGCAAGTGTTCTTTTGATAGACGAAATTGACCATTTCCAAAAAGATCAGAGCCAATCAGGCGCTGAAGAAGTTAATACTCTTCTTCAAGAAATTGAACGGGGTAGAAATAAAATTCTTTTCATTGGAACAACAAATGAGCTGGAATCTCTTCCAGACTCACTTACAAGAGATGGAAGAATGGGTACAGTTATTCATTTCGAACACTGTGATGCAAAAGCTGCAAAAGAAATTCTGAAAAATCTGTTAAAAGAAAGAAAGGATAATCCTCAAATTGCAGCAATACTTAATGATGAAGAAATTTTAGAAAGTTATGCAAAACGATGCAGCGGTATGGTAGCCTCATCGGTTTCAGCTATAGTTAACGATGCTATTGCAGAATGTGTTATAAATAACACAACTATTTCTGAAGCTTTTGATAATGCAATAAAAGTTAGAAAGAAAAAAGATATAGAAAAAATGCTTTCTCAAAATTCTAAAAATGCCGGACACAGACTAAATATCAGCGAAGATTCCACTATAATGTATGATACAAAATATCCTCGTATGCTAATTACTGATAGTGAACCTCAAAAACTTGATAACTTAGGCGGTATGGATGAAGTCAAAAATATTTTACGGTCTGAAATTATAGAAACTTACATGCCGGAAACTCTCCAATTATTAAAAGAAAATAAATTACCGATTACTAAAGGTTTCATTCTGCACGGTCCTCCAGGAAACGGTAAAACAACAATAATTAAAGCTGTTGCAAACGAAATGGGACTACCTATTTACTCTCTTAACAGCGGGAATATAGGAAGCCCATATATTCACCAACTTGCAAAAAATGCTCAAGAAATTCGAGATCAGCTTGCCTATAAATATAAGATGACCGGTGAAAGAAGTATTTTATTTATGGATGAAGCACAACAGCTTGTACCAAAAACAAGCGGCGCAATGATGGCTAGTCAACATAATGTTGAGGAAACAAATTTCTTTAAAGATATGATAATGAGTGCAGAACAAGATGGTATTATTTATGCAATGGCAACAAATGATTTAAATCAAATTGAACCGGCATTCTATGAAAACTCAGATAGATTAGGTGTTTGTGTTTATGTTGGAGACCCTGATTTACAATCAAGATTAGGAATAATTCAAAAACTTTTAGATGATAGACCTAAAACAAAAGAGATTAATACTCCTGAGGCAATTCAGACATTGGCTATAGCGTTTGCCGGATTATCAATAAGCAAAATTTCACGAACTATCCTTAATTTAATAAGAAACTCTATTCAAACAAAAACTCCTATAACCCTAGAAAATACTCTCGGATTTATTAAGAAAATAGGGGCTAAGGGATAATGAGAATTTTACCTGTTTCAAATAACAATAAAAATCCTAATTTTGAAAAACTTGTTATTTCGAAAAAAACACTAAAATCTCTAGGATGTTCAAGAGAAGATATTTTGAAAAACGAGTTTATAAATACTTGGTCTAACGAATTTGATATAGCTATTTTTAAAAATGGTGCTGATTTTGTATACAATATTGGGCATAATATTAAAACATCTTTATTTTCATCAAAACCTAAATTTGATGTTCCATTTTTAACTGGATTAAAATTTAAAACTAGAGAAGAACTTGATAATATCGTTAAAAAAAGTGAAAATACTTTTTATGAATTAAAATATTTTAGCAAGACTTGGAGCATAATTCCCAGAAACCATAATGAAGCATTGCATTATATTGCAAATATACCGGACGACCCTAAATTTGATAACGCAAAAAAATATTGCATATCATCTCTGGAAAATAATCCTATATGGTTTCCCGTAGAAGATAGTTCTCTCATAAGAAAAGTGATTAAAAACAATAACATTGCTCTTTTAAAACTCTTAAAATCAAAAGGTGAAAATTTAAATGCAGCTCTTGAAATGATGGAAAAGGATGAGGTATCAGAAGAAGCGAAAGAAGTTCTACAAGATGTAAAATATCATGATGAAAAGATTTTCATGCTGGAAAATTGTGCCGGAAGTGAATATTTACGTAACAGATTCTTAGCTGAAAATCCTAACATAGATATCAACTCACGCAATAAAAACGGGGATACCCTTGTTACAAAAGCTTTTAAAGAAAAAAATTGGAAATTATTAGAATTTTTACTAACTATCGAAAATGTTAACTGGAATGTTTATGACAGGTTAGGTTGCAATGCAGCGGGCATTATACTTCACAATGGTGATATTTTCGAAAATTCTTATGACATAAACTTTCTTATGAAAATACCATCTGAAAAGTATGATATAAACGCTCCAAGTCTGGATATAAATCATATCCAATATGATTCTTATATTAAAACACCTTTAGAAATGGCTCTTGAGAACAACCAAAGCTACCTTCATGCACTTTTACAAAACCCAAATCTTGATGTTATGACAACAAGAACAAAAAACTACCAAACCCTCTTATTGAGACCTGAAAAACAACCGCTTG
The DNA here is from genome assembly GCA_910579975.1 of uncultured Vampirovibrio sp. GTDB lineage: Bacteria > Cyanobacteriota > Vampirovibrionia > Gastranaerophilales > Gastranaerophilaceae > CAG-196. The sequence continues at coordinate 48,419 of CAJTWU010000008.1, read as the reverse complement.
CATTTTATGCCATTGATAGAAATATTGATATTGATAATTTTAAGGATATTATTAATCATCCCAGCTTCAATTGGGAAATAAAATTTGATAACTTGGATATGTTAACTTTTACAAAAAGAACAAAGTATCATGATATTGTAAAACAAGAAGCACCTTTATATTTTATAAATGAAGCAAGTCAATTATATACAAAAAATGGAATATTAAGCTTAGAATATATCGAAAAGCTTATTGAAGTTTTTAAATCTATTGATGCATTAAAACAGCCTTGGATTAATTTTAGTATAAATTTTGTTCACGACAACATTGGACATCTGTTAGTAGATACTCCTGTTGACACAGAAGACTTTGATAAAATGAGTCGACTTTCAAAAATATTAGAAACACTAAAAAACAGCAATTTCGATTTTAGCAAAAAAAATCTTGTTGGGCAGACTGTTTTGGATAAGGCAATTGAAGCAGAAAACACAGGACTTTTGAAACTACTTGAAGAATATTCCAGATGACTTTTGTACAACTCCGCTCCCAAAAGCTTTAAATGCTGAAAACACTATTGTTGCAGATTTACTAAAAAATACGGAGCTTTATAAATAAAAATAAGTCAATATAAATTTGTTATAAAAGTTTTATAGCAAAATTTTTATTCACAGGTTTTAAAATAATAAAACAAGGAGCATATATGTTAGTACAGAAAATTAATCAAACACCTTATATAAATAAACAGGTTATGTTCAAATCAAACCGTGAGCATGAAGCTATGCTCAGAGCATTAAAAGCTGCTCGAGCTGAAGAAATGAAAAAACGATTTAGTGATTTAAAAGCGTTACACGACTATAAAATTCAAGATAGCGGTTGTCACAACATGGCACAATTTATGTTAAATTTTGTATGTTCAATTGAAAATGACTCTGAACATAATCTTAATGAATTTTTTGCTTCAGAAATAGAGGCAGCTAAATTAAGACGCAACTTATCCCCTGAATGTCAAGCGAACAGTCTTGAGATAAGAGAAGAAATTCAATCACAACCTGTTTTTAGAGATCCGGCACTGGCTTTAATTTCTGCCAAAGATATGAAGGATTTTGTACCTCAAGATAAAGAATTTGCTTCTGATAAAATGTTTATTGATACAATAAATGCCGCAAAAAGAAGTTTTATTCAAGTTGTCAATGAAGCAGACAAAACGAAATTTAATAAAGCTGAAATTGATATGATACAAGAATTAACTCAAATTATTGAGAAATCAAAAGGTTTAAATTTTGGCAAAGAATATGATGCTCTTTTAGAAAAATTACTCAATTCAATAAAAAACAGAAAACAGGAAATAGAACAAGTAGCTTCAAGACAAAAAGTTACTATTCCTAATCTACTTCGAAAGCTTAAATACTAATGAAAATTCAACCATTACATATTTCATCAAGCATAAAAAACTCTGCCTTCCCTCTTGAAAGAATTAATCTTTCTAAAATAGAAGGAATTCAGGAAGGCATTCCTTTGTTTGATGGAGTAAAAATGGAAGATATTAAATTTCTAACAAAATGGTTTCAGGTTCTAAACCTTGCTCGCGGATGCAGAGAGCAATGTACCTTTTGTCTTAGAAATGCACTTGCACCGATAAAAGAAACTGCTAATCAGATTAACACAATTTTATGGGATGATTTAAAAAGATTTACAGAAGGATTTTCAACTCTTTCTGAAAGGCTTGGATTTAACATTTTGCAAGGAAACTCCCATATAACCCTTTTTGAAGATGCTAATTTACCTGTTGCAAAAATTAAGGACTCTAAAGGTGATGTACATAATACCAGAGAAGCATTACAAGAAATCTATGAAAGACTTGGACTTCCTTTAGTACTTGTTACTTCCGGTTGGAATGTACAGGATAAATTTTCTCAAAAATCAGCAGAAGAATTATGTGATTATATTAAAAACAATCCCGATTGCATAAAAGAATTTGCAATCTCGGTTAATCCATTTTATTCTTCATCCAAAGAAGTTTATATTGAAAAAGTTGTAAATGCCTTAAAAACATTTTTACCATTATTCAAAAATAATGTAGAAATCGGCTCTATTCTTTTAAAATACAATTATCTGAATAGAATTAACGACTATGATACAGCAAAAAGTTTATATGAAGAAATTTATAACAGGCTAAAAGTCGTTACACAAAGCAATCTCGAAAATTACGAAAGTCTTAACCCTGAAAATGTAACACATCATGATGACTCCAACTATATTGAAAACAAAGGGAGAGGACAAAGATTTTTCTTGCGGGAAGAAGTAAAAAGAAACAACAAAAAACTTTTTGTAGAAAGTTTTGAGTGGCTCACAATGAGCGAAGAACAAAAAAGAGAACACGCATATAATTTTATGACCAAAAATGTTGATATCAATGGGCAAGTGTATCTTATTACACCATCTGAACAGCTTGTTGAAAGTGATATTCAGCTCGGATATTTAAATAAAGGCAAAAAAACAGCCGGTATTCATTCCGATATAAGGTTCAAAAAGTTCTAATATTTAGACCATAGCAGATACATTTTCATAGCTATAATTTTAAAAACACAAAAAAAATACCAAGGGAGAGATTCGAACTCTCGACCTCACGGGTATGAGCCGTGCGCTCTCACCAACTGAGCTACCTTGGCATAAAATTTACAAGAACTATTGTTACATAAACATTTTTAAAAGTAAAGGCTCTGATTAAAAATCAGAGCCTTTTTAATCCTAATCTTCTATTTCTACTCTTACCGGAGCTTTTCTATGGAAGTCACCGCCTCTCATGCACCCTTTATCAAATTTGTGATGATGAAACATCATTGCACGCATCATCGGGCAACCACAACCACAAGCGCAAGCTGCCGGCATTGGCGGTTTATGAAGAGCACTAAATAAACATAAAGCAAATAACACACCTAAAAAAGTTCCTAATGTTGTTGTTAATAGCTTTTTAAACCACTTAGAGTGACATAAACATTTTTCTTCTTTTACTTCTACATTGTAATTTTCATTTGACATAATTTTTCTCCTTTTTAAGTTAAAATATTTATATGGGAATTTATGCAGACAAAGCTGTAAATAATTTTAAGATGGGTTACAATTGTGCTCAATCAGTTTTTCTAGCATTTGCAGAAGAGCTTGGTTTTGACAAAGACACTGCTCTTAAACTCTCCTCTTCTTTTGGAGGAGGAATGGGAAGACTTCGTGAAGTTTGCGGTGCCGTAACTTCAATGTTTGCAATAGCCGGACTTAAAGAAGGTTATACAGAACCTGACAATGACGAAACTAAAACCAAACATTATACAAGAATTCAAGCGCTTGCTGAAAAATTCAAGAATAAGCATGACACTATAATTTGCAGAGAACTTCTTGATTTACCTCAGGGTGCAGACACTCCAATCCCATCAAAACGAACAGAAGCGTATTATCAAGAACGTCCTTGTGAGCATTTCATTAGATCAGCTGCTGAAATTATTGAACAGGAAATTCTAAACTAATGGCGCAAAAGTTTTCCAGTATAAAAATATTGCGACCAATACCAATAATCCCCCGCTAACTTTTAATAAACCTTCTGTAAAAGCAGCAAGTGATTTCATATTTTTTAGTCCAGAAGTAAATAATCCCGCTAATATAAGGATAACACCCTGTCCTAACGCAAATAAGAATAGCATTATAATTGCTAATGCAATATTTTTACCCATAGCAGCAAATGCCATTATACCCGCTAAAATTGGCGTAGAACATGGAGTACCGGCTAAAGCAAATGTTATACCCAATAAAACAGGATACACAAAAATAGAATTTGTTGTATTTTGCGGCATAGCCTTAATTATTGTAGGAGTTTCAAAATCTAATACCCCAAGTAGTTTTAAACCCATGACCAATAATAACGATGCAACAAGCACAGTAAAATAACCGCCCATAGCCGAGGCGAAAACAGAACCCGTAAGAGCACATGCAATTCCTATTAGCGTAAATACAATTGCTGTTCCTAATATGAAGCAGCATAGCTGTAAGAATGTTCTAAACGGAGTCTCCTTAGAATATCCGCCAACATATCCTATAATTAAAGGCAGCATTGCAAGTGAGCATGGCGAAATTGAAGCAAGAACCCCGCCGACAAATGAGGCAACAAGCATTAAATACCAGGCACCACCTGAAAATGATTGCATTAAATTATCCATTTATCTGTTCCTTCATATAATTTTCTAAAATTTTAGGCTGAATTGAACCTTCTGTTCTTCTTATAACAGTTCCAGTCGCATCTTTAAAAATACATGTTGGAACAAGTTTAACTTCATATTGCTTGATTAATTTTTGAGTTTCACCACTCTTTTGTGTTACATCAATTTTTCTTAAATTAACTTTACCAGAATAAGCCGGATAAACTTCATTAAAGATTTTTTCCAACTCCTGGCACTCATAACACATTGGAGATGAAAATTTAATAATTTCTGCACCATTTGAAGCTATACCCGGTAATACTCCTACCGATTTATCTCTGGTAAGACCCCAATATAAACCCAATGGTACTAAAAAAATAAGTAAAATAGCTGCAATGTTTTTGTTCATAATAAACTCTCCTTCTATAGCATATCATAGAATATAACCAGCTATAATATTTTTTTATTCCCGAGAAGGAGAATATTTTGATATTATTTTACCGAAAGATAAAACTTATAAACTAACCTTAGAAGTTTTTCATTATTCTCTATTGCTTCAAATAATTCTGCTTTAAGCTCATTAGGAGATTTTAAAGGCTCAAACATATACAACTCTACAGGCTGTACACCTAAAGCATTTGCTATTTTCTCAAAATTCTCTATTGATGGTGCAAATTTACCAGTCTCAATATAACTTATATTAGCAGTTCCAATACCTACAAGTTCAGCCAATTTTTCTTGAGTAAGTCCTTTTGACCTACGTAATTCACGAATTCTTTGACCTAACAAAAATTTAATATTACTCATAGTTTTATTATCAGAAATTCAAGAAGAAAATATAATCATATAAAATTGTAGATTAAAGCCGTTTACATACTATTGCATAGTATACTATTATTGTTATACTATATAATGTATATTATTTTTTAAAGTTAAATAAGAAATTTAATATAGCCATTTGACCGATATTTTATCAAATAAGTTCATGCTAAAAACTTGAAAGAGGAAGTAAATATATGGTAAAAATTTCTGTTATTGTACCAGTTTATAATACTGAAGAATATCTTGAAAAGTGTCTTCAGAGTCTGGTAAATCAAACTTTAAAAGATATTGAAATTATATGTGTTAATGACGGCTCAACGGATAATTCAGCTAAAATCCTTAAGCAATATGCAAAAAATTATCCACACATTAAAGTAATTGAGCAACAAAACTTAAAGCAAGGTGCTGCTAGAAACAAAGGCGTAAAAGCTGCTCAAGGTGAATATATAGGTTATGTTGATTCTGATGACTGGATAGATAATGATTATTTCGAAAAACTTTACCTTACTGCAAAAAAATACGATTCTGATATTGCACTTGCAACAAATATTAGAATAGGAAATGGCAAAACAAAAAAAAGACTTGATATCCATAAAGAGGGTATTTATTCAAGCCTTCAAAACAAGCTTGATGTTTGCAAACAATCTAAAAATGAATGCCCTACAAACAAAATTTATCGTAGAGAATTTCTTGAAAAAAATGATATTGTTTGGCCTGAAGGAGTATATTGTGAAGATAAAATCTATACTCTTAAAGCCGTATATTATGCAAATTCAGTAGTAACTGTACCGGACGTAAATTACTACTATTACAGAAGAACAAACTCAACTGTAAAACAAAAAAATAATCATAATGCTGACAAAAATTATGCACGAAGACAAGTATTAGATTTCTTAAAAGAACACAATGCAAAAATTCGGGATTGTGAATTCTGGGCAATTAAATCTGAAAAAAAAATTATGGGTGTAACTTTATGGAAAATAAAAGAAAGTCTTAGAACAGAAAAGCATTATTTATTTGGAATAATACCATGTTTAATTAAGAGTTGCTAACGGAGAGATTTAATGCCTATTTTATGGAATAAAGAAATAGAGGAAATTAACAAAAGCGGATATTTAAATAAAAAAATATCTATAACAGATGCTTTAATTGAAAATTTTTATAACGAAATACTTGCAGAAGAAGAAAAAGAATTATTAAATCTAACTTTTGAAGCAAATCCAATTCAAGAAGATTTAGATAAACTTCTTAGTAAATGGGATATTGAGAAAAAAGAGGCTTCAAAGTCATTAATGCTGGCATATTTTATAAAAAGACACCCAAATTTAAAATTCACCGAATACGAAGAACCACGTTTAAAAGGACTTTTAAATTTCTTTAGATTTAGAAATTTGAAGACAATTGCACATTACACTAAAATTGGTAAAGCTCTAAATAAAAATGGGATTGAACCTCTTATTTTAAAAGGAGGTGCAATGAAATATCTTCGTCAAGAATTACCTAGAGTAATGAATGATATTGATATTGTTATTCCTGAAAAAGATTTTATGAAATGTGCTGATATCATAAGTAATCTAGGTTACACTTACGAAAAAATTGATATTCATTCCATAGATTTTCACGATGAAAATGGCGAAGGAACTGTTGATTTACACAAATTTGTGTATATGGGAAGCGGTCATGAAAAAAATTTTGTAGAAGGTTTGTTCAAACGTGCAAGATATGAAACCGTTTTTGGAGTTAAGTCATTAATTCCATCTTCAGAAGATATGATGTTTATTGCACTGGTTAATCTTGCTAAAAACTTACGTGATAAAACAAGTCAGGCGGGTATTTTATATACTGTATATGATTGTAAATTTTTCTTAGAAACAACTCCTGATTTTAACTGGAACATTGTTAAAGAAAATGCCCGCAAAACAAGAACAGAAGTTCAATTGAATTTTGCAATAAAATTCATTAACAAACTTTCTTCAAATATTTTGCCTGAAAATGATATGCCGTTTGAAAAAGAAACAAACGAGTATTCACAAAAGGTTATGTATAAACGATTTTTCCTTGAAGATATAAGGACAAAATGCCGTGCAATGAAATTCAAGGATGTACTAAAAAATCCTAAGCAATGGGGAGAATATCTGCTTCTTAAACCCAAATACATTATTCTAAAAAGTTTTAGAAACCATCCAAAATTAATAAGTTTAGTAACAGGAGAAAAAAATGATTATAAAAAATCTTAGTGATAAATATATTGAAGGTGTAAACATGTATTTAGACACTAAAAATGTGTCTTGCACAAAATATATCGATTTGGGTTGTAAAATTGTTCGTTTAATTTGTTTATCCGATAAATTTATACCACTTATTGAAAAACAGTTAACTTATAGTTTAAAAAATGAAGCTGTAAAATATGATGCAACACTTATTGTTTGGGAAGAAGACGATTTTGAAGGATTGCCGGCAAAAATCAGTCCTGATTTTACTCCGCGTGAAAATTTAAGACTAAGAATAGAATTGCTTGCTTCAAAGCAAAAACAATATCAAATAAGCATTATTGATGAAGAATATTCAAAACACAATCCTATATTTGATATTGACCCGTTCAGAGGATTCTTCAATGCTTATGACAAGAACACAAACACATACTATTACGGAGTTCGTAATCTTGAACCTGAAGAATTTATTAAGGAAGGACATATTTTTGTCCAAATGTTCAATAAAATTGTTAAAACCGAAACCTCCAACCTCGTTCACGGTGCTGTTGTAGGGATGGATAATCAAGGAATTTTATTTTGCGCACGCGGACAAAGAGGAAAATCAACTCTTGCCGTTCTTGCAATGATGAAAGGATTTGAATACGTTTCGGATGATTATTTAGTTTTGGAAAAAGACGAAGATAAGCTTTATTCCCATCCAATTTATTCAATAATTACACTTTCACCAAGAATGTATAACGAGTTATATAATGAACTTGAAGGTACAAGATTTGTTTCTAATAATGCCAGAAAAGATAAATATGTTATTAACATTTCAAATTATCATAAACAGTTTAAAAAACATTATCCGATTAATATTTGTATGTTCCCGGAAATTACAAATAATCCTGAACCAAGTATTACTCGCTGTACAAATCAGGAAAAAGGACGTGCAATAACACATTTAATTCATTCAACAATTATTCAGACACAAGACAGACATGATATTAAAACAGTAAAAAAACTCATGAGTTTTGTAAAAGATTTTGAGTTTTATAAGATTAATTTGTGTCCAAATATATATAAAAACGTAGAGTATTTAAAAGATTTTATGAAGGAGATAGAACATGACAAATTATGTATTAAATGATGAAAAAATGTTTGCAGATGTAACAGACGGCATTGCAATTATTATTAATTCTGAAACAGGAATATATTATGGAATGAATGAACTTGCTACAATCGTTTACGAAAATATTATTAGCGGAGCACCTGCTGAAACCATTCTTGCTGCTCTAAAATCAATGCAGGCAGCTCCCGCTAATATTGAACAAGAATTTAATAATTTTATTTATGCAATGCTGGAAAAAGAGCTTATTATTAAATCAGAAGATAACGATGGTATTGTAAATTTACCGGCAAATATTGAAGATTTTGCTATTAACCTCAAAGAATACAATGATGCTCAAGAACTTCTTCTTGCAGATCCTATCCATGAAGTAAAAGAAGAAACTGGATGGACTCCAGAAAAATCCTCAATAGGTTACACAAAAGAAGAAACAGCTATCAGAGAAAAGAAAGCAGAAGTGTAATGCCGAAAGTTTCTGTAATCATACCTGTCTACAATGCAGAAAACTTTCTAAAAAGATGTCTTGATAGTGTTTGTAATCAAACACTATCAGACATTGAAACAATATGCATTAATGATTGTTCTACAGACAATTCTCTTGATATTTTAAAAGAATATAATGTCAAAATTGTTAATCTGGAAGAAAATAAAGGAGCTTCCTTTGCGCGCAATATTGGAATTGAAAAAGCTTGCGGAGAATATCTTGGTTTTGTAGATTCGGATGATTATATTGCAGCAGATTTTTACGAAATTCTTTATAATAACTCGAAAAGAGCTGATATCGTAAAAGGAAATATAATTGATGCTGATACTAAAGTAACTACACCGTTTTATGATATGAATAAAAAAATAGCTGAAAATAAATCCTATTTTTATTACGGGTTTACATCTGCAATCTATAAAACTTCTTTTATATGGGATAATGAAATACATTTCCCTGAAGGTATAAATTACTTTGAAGATCCTTTTTTTAGTATAAAAGCATTGATTAATGCACATAAAATCAGGATTGAGAATGAGGCTAAATATTTTTATTCACAAAATGATAATTCTTTAAGTAAACAAATTAACTTAGACAATCTTAAAAAATCTATGCAACTTATTATGATGGAAATAAATAAAAACAGTTTATCTAAGGATAACTACAATATTATTTATAATTTTCTTTATGAATTTATTTTCGAAAAAATGAATTCTGATTTACTTATAGAGTTACTAAATGAGTGTAAATTTGAAGATTTGAAAGAAAAATATTTCAATCAAACTATAGAAAAAATTCCTTATGAAATGAAAGCTAAGTTTTTACTAAAAAGGAGACAGTTATTGTATGCTTGAAGAACAACTACTAGCGGGCTATAAAAAATATGACTCAATGGAAAACAAAATAAAAATTTTTGTTAGTTATATTAAGCCGTCATATCTTTTTAAAAGTGAAATTTTAGTTCCTATTCATCTTGGAAGAGCTGTTGCACAAGACTCTTCTAAGGATGGCAAAATCAGCGAAGAGAATTTAAAGTGGCTTTACGAAAACTGTATAGGAGATAATGATTTTGACGGTAACATTTCACACGAAAATCGACGCATAGGATTTTTAACAGGTACATATAAAGCATGGAAGAATTACCAGAGCATAGGAAATCCCGAGTACTTTGGTTCTTTTGGATACAGAAGACTTCTTAAACCTAATTATCTTGAAAATTTAGACAATTTTGATTTTATTGCTCCGGCACAAAAAAGTTTCGGCAAAACATTAAAAGAGCAGTTTATCTGCGCTCATGGACAAGAATTATATGATGTAATGATTGAAACTCTTCAGTTAAATTTTCCAGAAGATCTTGGATTATTTAACCACTATTTTGAAGGAAAAAGCGGATATTTCTTTGAAATATATATTCTAAAAAAAGATTTATTTAACTCATTTTGCGAGTGGATTTTTAAAATTCTTTTTAGTCTTCTTGAAACACATAAAGAAAGAATTACTGTTAATGCAACAATAAAATTTGATGATTTGTTAATAGACTTTCTCGAAACTGATGAACAAGCATTAACAGAAAAAGTTATACCAAAATCAAAAGGTGCAGAACTTAGAGATATAGCATTTATTTTTGAACGCCTAACTGGATTTTATTTGTACAAGCTTATGCAAAACCCAGATTTGAAATATCTTGAAGTTCCAGTTGCAGAAATAGAACCGCCGCAGTTTTTTGCTATGAAAGATGTTATTTTAGCAAAAATGAGAGAAAAGGCTTGTGCCGGTAAAGGAGTTATAAATGAATAAAACAGAATGGAAAAATTACAAAAAAAATAATCTAAAACTGGTTTGGAGAACAGCTAATATCGGCTGGAACAGTACATTACCGTTCAAACGCCCGTTAATGCAGTTTTTGAAAAAGAATTTCAGTCCCGAAAACATGTACTATAAAGTTCAAAAACTTAAATTCATGATTTCTAGAAAAGCTGTTGTTCCTTGTCTGGAATACGTTGTTACTACTAAATGCACTATGAATTGCAAACATTGTAATACTTTTATCCCTTATTTTAACGAGAAGACACATTTTAAGCCGGTATCATTTGAAATGTTCAAAAAGGATATTGATACATTGTTAAAAGCAGTTGATTATATTGATTACTTCGGATTTGTAGGCGGAGAACCATTACTTGCTAAAGATCTGGCAAAAATGATTAAATATGCTTGTTCAAAGAGAAAAATACATCACATTTTCTTAGCAACTAATTGTACAATGAGTTTAACAGAAGAACTTTTAAAAGTAATGAAGAACAAGAAATTTGCAGTTCAACTCTCTGATTATCGTGATGCAAAATTAAAAAACGGACTTAGAGTAAAATATAAAGAATATAAACAAATTTTAAGCGAACACGGGATTTTATTCTCACATCCGCAAGAAGACGGTGATAGAATGACCTTCCAATCAATGCCAGAATTATATTGTGACCAGCAAAATCCTGAAAAAATGAGAAGAATATTTGATAATTGCTGGGGACAATATTGTCAAATGCTTTGCGATGGGATTTTAACACAATGTACATTATCTGTATTTATCTCAAGAACAATGGAATTAACTCATGATATCAAATCCGAACTTGTAAATATAAGAGAGAAAAAGAGTTCACGCAAACTTGCAGATGAAATTATCAAATTCTACGCAAAACCATATTCAGCATTTTGCAATTATTGTCACACAGAAAATATTGTTTACGGACTTCCTGTGGGTGAACAAGTGGAGGAAGTATGCAAGATTTAATATCTGTTGTTATTCCAAGCTATAACGGCGAAAAATATATTGCCGAGACAATTGAAAGCATTAAAAACCAGGATTTTCCAAATGAAATTATTGTAATAGATGATATTTCTACGGATAGAACTGCACAAATTGCGGAAGAAATGGGTTGTAGAGTTATTGTAAACAAAATTCATAAAGGACAAGTTGCAGGTAAAAATACCGGTATAAAAGAAGCAAAAGGCAATTACTGGTTAACTATTGATCAGGATGATTGTTTAACTGAAGGCTCGTTATCAAGACTTTATTCAGAAATGCAAAAATCTCCCGACAATAAGATAATAATGGCACAACTTAAAGATTTTTGCTCTCCTGATACACCTGAACAATCAAAATATGTAAAATTACGTCCGTTCTGGGGAATTTTAACAGGTTCTACTCTTTTTAAAAAAGAAGTGTTTAATCTTGTAGGAGATTTTAGAGAAGACATTATTACAGGTGATGTTATAGACTTAACAACCCGACTTAAAAAAGCCGGGCTGCAAATCAAAAAAGTCGATTTTGTTTCTTGTAACAGGCGTATTCACAATGCAAACTTTGGAAGAACAAACCAAAAAGATGAATACAAAGACTACGCAAAAGTGCTTAGAGAGCGTCTTCTACAAAAATAGTCTGCTCCCTATCAGGTCCAACTGAAATTATACCAATCGGAGCACCAATAAGGTCTTCAACTTTAGCGATGTATTTTTTAGCATTTTCTGGTAAATCCGTGTAATTTCGAATACCGCTTAAATCTGTTTTCCAGCCGGGCATAGTTTCATATACAGGTTCTAAATACTTATGAATAAATACATCAGTAGGATATGAAGTATAGACTTTATCATTTCTGCAATCTTTGTAAGCAACACATATTTTAATTTCATCAAAAGTATCAAATACATCTATTTTAGTAAGTGCAACTTTTGTAATACCGCCAACTAGCACTGCATACTTCATAATTACAGCATCAAACCAGCCGCAGCGTCTTGGACGTCCTGTTGTTACGCCATATTCATGACCAATATCCTGTATTTTCTTCCCGGTTTCATCCGTTAATTCACTAACAAAAGGACCTTCTCCAACTCTTGTTACATAGGCTTTTGAAACGCCTACAACTTCTTCTATCATTGTTGGTCCATAACCGCTTCCTACAGCTGCTCCGCCGCCAATCGGGTTGGAACTTGTAACAAAAGGATATGTACCGTAATCTATGTCTAGCATTACACCTTGAGCCCCTTCAAAAAGAATTGTTTTGTCTTTGTGACGGTTTAACATATCCTGCCATTCAAAGGCTACATAAGGTTTAAAGAGTTCGGCATATTTTTCACAAAGAGAAAGAATACAATCTTTTGTATAAGGTTCAATTTCATAAACTTTTTCCAAAGTTTTATTTTTTATAGGCAAAATCATGTCTATTTTTTCGTTTAAAGCTTCATAAGAATATAAATCTTGAATTTTGAATGCAATTCTTGCCATTTTATCTGTATAAGTAGGTCCGATACCACGTTTAGTTGTACCGATTTTGCCTTTCCCTGAATTAGCTTCGGACCAGCCGTCAACTTCAATATGATATGGCATTGTAATAGTTGCAAGAGGAGAAATTCTTAAGTTTTTAAAATCAACACCTTGAGCTTTAAGTTCGTTCATTTCTTTTTCAAAAGACTCCGGATGAATAACTGTACCGGCTCCGATAAAGCAAGTATTGTTACCATAAAGAATGCCTGATGGAATAAGGTGAAATTTATATGTATTACCACTAGCTACAACAGTATGTCCGGCATTGCATCCGCCCTGATATCTAATAATCAAATCAGCTTTTTGAGCTAATAAATCTGTAATTTTAGCTTTGCCTTCATCTCCCCATTGAGCACCTATTACAACTGTATTTTTCATTTTTCCTCCAATTAATAAGGCGGATATGTTTATCCGCCTTTATTATACTACTGACCTTTAGCTGCTTTTTGTTTAGCTTGAACATCCAGCATTGAATTATGCGCCATCATATATACCGAACAAATTTTGTAGTTTTTAAGATACCATGCGCAATTCTCTTGCATACATACGATTTCTACTTGTGACCCTACACTCATAAGAGGGCATAAAGGTATAAATTTGTCTGCCATTCTTTATCTCCTATATTCCATTTTTAATAAATTACAATTCTCACTACGTTTTCTTTCTTCTTCCTTATATATTTTACAACGATTTATCACTTCGTCAAAATCTATAAGATGAGCATCAAAATCAGGACCATCGACACAAGCAAACTTAGTTTCACCGCCTACTGTAACTCTGCAAGCACCACACATGCCTGTACCGTCAACCATAATAGGGTTCATGCTTGCTTCCGTTTTAATACCCTTATTTCTTGTTAATTCGGCAACAGCTCTCATCATTGGCATAGGACCAACTGCAATTGCATAATTAACAGTTTCATTATTCATAATTTTTTCAAGAACCTGAGTTACAAAACCTTTTTCTCCCAATGAACCATCATCTGTTGTAATAAATAGCTCGTCACAAGCATTTTTCATCTTGTCTTCCCAGAAAATAAGCTCCTTTGTTCTAGCTCCCATTATCATATAAACTTTATTACCGGCTTCTTTAAAAGCTTTAGCAATCAAATAGCAAGGTGCCGCACCGTAACCACCCGCTAGACAAACTACAGTTCCATACTTTTCAATATGTGTGGGCTGTCCTAAAGGTCCTACAAGGTCTACTAATTCATCACCTACATTTAGTTCCGCAAGTTTTTTTGTAGAATAACCAACAGCCATAAAAACAAGAGTCAATGCACCATTTTCTTTATCTACATCAGCAATAGTTAACGGTACTCTTTCTCCATTTTCTTCAGCTCTAAAAATAATAAACTGACCAGCTTGAGCATTTCTCACAACATAAGGAGCCTCAATAGTTATTTCATATTGATTTGGACATAATTCTTTTTTTGAAAGTATTTTATAGCTCATAAAATTAGTCTCTCTTTTACAAATTACATCATACCACAAATTAGATATATTTGTAAAATAATTGACTTAACTTTTAATTTGAAGTTAAATTAAGTAATGAAGATAATTATTTTCGGCGCCAATGAAGTTGGGGCAATGATAGCAACTCAATTTTATACAGCCAACGATATAACAGTTATAGATGATGAAAAAAACAAAATTGATGCGTTCAACAAGCTTGATATAAGCTTTATTGACGGCAACGCCTCATGCATTGAAATTTTAAAACAGGCTGATATAAAAAAAGCCGATGTTTTTATTGCATGCACTGCCTCTGATGAATTAAATATTGTTTCTTGCCTTACTGCTAAACGCTTAAGTTCAGTTTGTACAATGTGTTTTGTTAGAAAGGAAGAATACAAAGAATCCTTAAAAATTACAAAAGATGCAGAGTTTAATGCTGATTTTTACGTAGATTATGTTATTTGGCCTGAAGAACTGCTAACTCAGGAAATTTTTAGAATTATTACCGTTGCAAAAGCTCTTGATGTGGAAAATTTTGCAGATGGGAGAGCACGATTATTAGAATACAAAATTGCGCCAAACTCAATTTTAGTAAACTGTATGGTTAAAAATTGTGAATTTCCAAAAGACACGCTGATTGTTGGTATAAACCGCGGTGATGAATTATTTATCCCAAATGGTGAAACAGTACTACATCAAGACGATAAAGTAATTTTCATGGGTCTTTCACATTCACTTGATATTCTAGCCGGCAAGTTTTTTCATGAAAAAGAATTTGTTAAAAATGTTGCAATAATTGGCGGCGGTAATGTTGGGTTAAAGCTTGCAAAAAGCCTTGAAGCATTAAAATTAAACTTAAAAATTATTGAACGTGATGAAGAACGGTGTGAATACTTATCAGAACAGCTTGCTAATGCTCTAGTCATTCATGGTGATGGTACCGACATTGAGCTTCTGAATGAAGAAGATATCTTATCTTCTGATGTAGTTGTAAGTGTAACTAATAACGATGAAAAGAACCTTCTCTGTTCTCTTCTTTTAAAACAACTTGGGGTAAACAGAGTAATTTCAAGAGTCTCAAAAGACACAAATGTGCATCTTTTTGAAAAAGTTGGAATTGATATTGCTATTTCTTCCAAAACGGCTTCTTTAAACGAAATTAAAAATAATCTTTGCGATAAAAATATTGGTATTTTGGCTACTGTTGAGCAAGGTAAAGGTGAAGTCTTAAGAATTTCTCTCGGAGAAACTTTTGAACCTATAAAAATTATGGATTTACGACTTCCTGCAAAAGGAATTGTCGGTATTGTTCAAAGAAGAAACAGAATTATCATTCCAAATGGTGCGACTCAACTGTTAAAAGATGATAATTTAATAATATTTACAACAAGCGAAAATGCACCTGTAATAAGAGACTTTTTTAAGGTCGAAGGGTAGGGGGTAAATAAATTATGAGATTAACGTATTTAGCTTACGCGTTTTCTCTTGCTATGATGTACTTTAGCATCGTATTGCTGCTTCCAATTATTGTTGCCCTTATTTATGGAGAAATGCAAGCAATACTACCTTTTATTATTGCAGCTGCTTCAGCTTTAATGATTGCCGGGACTCTAAGAAAAGTAGTGAAAGGTACTTCTAAAGTAAAATCCATAAATGATATTAAAAAATCAGAAGGATTATGTGTAGTAACCTTTTCGTGGATATTTGCCGGTTTATTTGCTACAATACCTTATCTGTTTTTTGGAATTAGTCCTATAAATGCGTTATTTGAAGCCTCATCAGGTATCACAGCAACAGGCGCAACGGTATTTACTCATTATGATTATCCTCATGCCTTGTTTTTTTGGCGTTCATTCTCGCAATGGCTCGGAGGTATGGGTATTATTGTACTTTTTATCGCAATTTTACCTCAGTTTGCAATTGCCGGAAGACAGTTATTTTTTGCTGAAGCTCCGGGACCTACTGAAGACAAATTTACACCAAGAATAAAAAATACAGCCTCTTCTTTGTGGAAAATTTACTTTGGAATGACCATCCTAGAAATAATTCTATTGATGTTTAATGGAATGGATGGTTTTACAGCATTATGCAACTCTTTATCATCTGTATCCGGCGGCGGATTTTCTCCCTCTGAAAACAGTTTAATAGGGTATTCAAATATAATTTTATGGATAATATGTTTCTTCATGTTTTTTGCAGGAGCTAGTTATAATTTACAATTTAGAGCATGGACTAAATTTAATCCATTAGTATTGTTTAAAAATGAAGAATTTAGAACTTATTTTGTTATAACTGCAATTTTAGGAATTTTACTCAGTATTTCATTATTTACACATCTTAATTATGATTTTTCGTCCAGTTTGACCCACGCATTTTTCCAAATATCATCAGTTATCTCAACCTCGGGTTTTTGCAGTGCTGATTTCGCAAATTGGGATTATACTTCAAAAGCGTTATTGTTTATTGCAATGATAGCGGGTAGCTGCGCAAGTTCAGCCGGCGGCGGAGTTAAAATAATGAGATGGCTTCTTATTTTTAAAATAATGAAATCAGAACTTGCTAAAGTATTGCATCCAAAAGCTGTATTTAATATAAAAATAGGAAATTATTCTGTTCCTAAAGATATTTTATATCAAACTCTGATGTTTGTATCTTTTTATCTTGCAATATTATTTGTATCTGCAATTTTAGTTGC
This sequence comes from uncultured Vampirovibrio sp., assembly GCA_910579975.1. Classification (GTDB taxonomy): domain Bacteria; phylum Cyanobacteriota; class Vampirovibrionia; order Gastranaerophilales; family Gastranaerophilaceae; genus CAG-196. The sequence continues at coordinate 31,168 of CAJTWU010000008.1, read as the reverse complement.
GGTTATAGAAGAAAGTACCATTATCGGTATCTCTGGTGCAGTAAGTGCAGTTGGCAATATTGGTCCTGGATTAGGCAAAATAATAGGACCTCTCGGTAATTTTGATAATTTACAACCTTTATCAAAACTAATTTTAGTTATTGATATGTATGTTGGACGTTTAGAATTAATACCTTTCTTAGTATTATTCCAAAAGGATTTGTGGACAATTAAACATTCATGATACAATAAGGTAAGTGAGGTAATTATGTCTATTAGAAAAGTTGTTAAGTATGGGGAAAATGTTTTAAGAACTCCGGCAAAAGAAGTTCATAAAGTTTCTCAAAAAATAAAAGTTTTGGTAGAAGATATGTTGGATACAATGTATTCTCAAAATGGGGTGGGGTTAGCTGCACCTCAAATAGGTGAAAGCTACAGAGTATTCGTAATTGATGTATCTACCGGTAATGAACCTCTAAATCCTATAGTTTTTATTAATCCTAAAATAATAAAAAAATCGGGTGCCTGTATTTCTCATGAAGGCTGTTTGAGCTTCCCTGAAGCTTTTACAGATGTAAAAAGATACGCAAATGTTATGGTTAAGGCACTTGATAAAAACGGCCGCTCATTTGTACTTGAGGCTAAAGATGGAACATTATTAGCACGAGCAATCCAACACGAGTTTGACCACCTTGACGGAGTTTTATTTATTGACCATGTTATAAACCGTTTTGAAGCAGAAGAGGTTCTAAAAAAACATAACTTACCGCCTCTTGAAGTAGAAAAACTTTTAGATGAGCCTGAATTAACAGAGGAAATTAATAAACTACCAAAGGAAACTAAAAATGAAAATTAAACCGATGACCTTAGAAATCATGGTGGAAAGAGCTCGTCAAAATTATAATAAGAGGCATTGCTATCAGATTCCCGCTTCCAATACAAAGTTAGCCGAAAAGGTTCGTCGTGAGATAATGTGGGAAAATGTTATTAAAAGCGTTACAGGAAAAATGAAATGGATAAAATAAGCTTAGTATTCTTTGGAACTCCGGACATAGGAGTAAAGTCTTTAGAACATTTATATAACAAGTTCAACGTACTTGCGGTAGTAACACAACCGGATAAACCCTCCGGACGGGGACATAAACTAACACCAAGCCCTGTAAAAGTTTTTGCAACAGAACATAACATACCTGTTTTTCAGCCAAAATCAATTAGAAAAGAACCTGAAATTATTGAAGCATTAAAAAAACTTCAGCCGGATTTTTTTGTAACATTTGCCTTTGGTCAAATATTATCACAAGAAGTTCTTGATATTCCAAAGTATGAAACAATAAACCTACATGTGTCTTTACTTCCAAAATACAGAGGTGCAAATCCTATTCAGCGTGCAATTATTAATGGAGATACAAAAACAGGTATTTGTACTATGATTACAGAACTGGGGCTTGATTGTGGTGATATTTGCATGACTCATCCAATTGATATAACTCCAACTATGAATTGTATTGAATTATTTGAAATATGTGCAAGCGAGTCTCCAATACTTTTGGAAAAAACTCTTCTGGGAATAGCAAATGGTACGCTAAAACCAAAATGCCAATGTGAAGAAGGTCTTTGTTATGCAGATAAACTAACAAAAGAAGAATGCAAAATTGACTGGTCAAAACCAGCCCAAGAAATTCACAATCTTGTTCGCGGTGTTTATAAATGTCCCGGAGCATTTTTTGAATATCAGGGTAAAATAATAAAAGTTCTTGAAACAGAGCCATTAATTGAAGATAAACAAGGTATAATAGGTGATTTTGTTTCTATTTCGAAAACAGGAATTGATGTAAAAACAGGCAAGGGCACCCTTAGGCTTATAAAAGTTAAGCCTGAAGGCAAAGGAGAAATGCTTGCACGTGATTGGAGCAATGGATTAAACCGCTAATTAAAATCTTTGTAATGTCTTAGTGAAGATCGATCAAGAAAATCATTCGCGACCTGCCTGTCATTTCTCTTGTCTGCGGACTTAAACGAATTTCTTAGATACGCAGCAGTCATAGCATCATCAGGAATAACACTGCCATAGTTACCAACTCTAAATCTAAATCTATCCGGTTTTTGTTCGTTTGATTGTCCAAAAATGCGATTTGGGCCCTTTGCTAAACCATCTAAATCTACTGTAATACGATATGCACGAGTATTTGCCATAATGGGCTCCGTTTTGCGGAATGTATTGTTATTAATAGTCCAACCGCGTTCAAAACGCCATGCAACACCATCAGGAGATTCCCAGTTAAAACCTCCATCTGGAGAACTAGCAGGCTCTAAACCAAGTTGATAAACCATAAGATTTTCATACTTAGTCTCTCCACTATAAATATTATTATTACTAAAATTCTTTAATGCTTGACCTTCACAAGATAACCCTTCTTCTTTTTCATTATCTCTACACCAATAAATAGAATCGTCATCTATAAGAGCAGCGGTCGCTGCGACAATTTTTGCATGAAGATTATTTACTTTAACCTTGTTTTTATCAGGCATTAATTTAGTTATTGAAGGTGCCATTAATGCTGAAGCTACACCTATAATTGTTAAAGTAATTATTAATTCTGATAAAGTAAAACCATTCTTTTTCATGCTCAATCTCCTGTATAGAAATATTTTAACATATTAAAAGGGGGAATAAAATCCCCCTTAAATTATTTTAAATTATTTACCGCTGTAATAACTATTTCTGCGGCATCTTCCGGCTTTATAGCAGACATTTCATCTGTTTCACGAACCTTAAATTCAACCAATCCTTCTGAAATTGATTTCCCAACTGTTATTCTATATGGAAAACCAATTAAATCAGCATCTTTGAATTTAACACCCGGACGTTCGTCACGGTCATCTATAACAGCTTCTACTCCGTGTTTAATAAGAGTTTTATAAATATCTTCTGCAACCTTCATTTGCTGTTCATCTTTTGTACTAACAGGAATTACAATTGCGTGATAAGGTGCAATCGATAAAGGCCACTTGATACCTTTTTCATCATAATGTGCTTCAACGGCAGCTGCTGCAGTTCTTGAGATACCAATCCCATAACATCCCATTACATATGGCTGCGCTTTGCCATTCTGATCAAGATAAACTGCATTCATTGGCTTTGAGTATTTTGTTCCAAGTTGGAAAATATTACCAACCTCAATACCTCTGGTAACTTTTAATGGTTTTCCACATTGAGTACATAGCTCACCGGCTTCAACAAGGCGGATATCAGTTACTATTTCAGGAAGCTGAACTTCTGCTCCCCAGTTATAACCCACACCGTGTTTGTCAATCTGATTTATGCCGATAACAAAGTTTTTCATATCCTTAACAGTTTCGTCTGCAACAATAGTTAAGCCTTCTTTTGGTCCAATGAAGCCTTTTTCAACATTAAGAAGTTCTTCAATTTCTCCGGCAACTGCAATACGTATATCAACACCGCCAACAGCGTTAAGCAGTTTTGTTTCTTCAATTTGTTTATCACCTCTAATAAGTGCTAAAACAGGCTTTTTATCTACAATATAAACCAGAGTCTTAACAATTAAAGTAGAAGGAATATTCAAAAATTCACATAATTCTTCAATTGAATGAGTACTTGGCGTATCCACAATTTCAGCTTTTGTATAATCACCAATTATTTTTGCCTCAGGCAGTTTAGACACGGCGTGATTTGAATTTGCAGCATAGTCACAATCACAATAGAAAACATCGTTTTCACCGGCATCAGTCTCCGTAATTACCATAAATTCATGGCTTACACTACCTCCTATTGCACCGGAATCAGATTGAACTGCTTTTGTATCAAGTCCACAACGCTTGAAAATTTTTGAATATGCTTTCCACATATTTTGATATTCTTTTTCTAAACCTTCTTGAGTTGTGTCAAAAGAATAAGCATCCTTCATAATAAACTCACGACCTCTTAAAAGACCAAAACGAGGACGGCGTTCATCTCTGAATTTAGACTGAATTTGATATAAATTAACAGGCAATTGTTTATATGATTTTAAACCATCACGGGCAATTGCTGTGATAATTTCTTCATGAGTTGGTCCAAGACACATCTCACGACCGTGACGGTCTTTAAGTCTCATTAATTCTCCACCATAAGCACCCCATCGTCCTGATTCTTCCCAAAGTTCTTTAGGCTGAACAAACGGCATTAGGAGTTCTTGCGCTCCGGCAAAATCCATTTCTTCTCTAACAATATTTTCAATTTTTTTCAAAACTCTCCACATTAGGGGCAAATAATTATAAACCCCGCTGGTAAGTTTTCTTATAAAGCCTGCTCTTACGAGCATTTTATGAGAAATTACTTCAGCATCTGAAGGAAATTCTCTTAATGTTTGCACAAATAATTTTGACATTTTCATAATTAATAACCTCTGTATAATAATTCTAACACAAAAAACTTATAATTATTCTTTAAACTAGACATATTTACCCCTTATGTTATTCTTAATATATGGAAAAACGATACAATGCATTCAGCGATCACCTAAAACAAAAATTTGGGACAAAGGTTTATAAAATAACCATTGATGCCGGATTTTCATGTCCAAATAGAGATGGAACTATCTCAAATTGCGGTTGTATTTTTTGCGATGACGGCGGTAGTTTTTCTCAAGCACATTCTAACCTTTTATCAATCGAAGAACAGGTTAATACCGGTGCTGAAACGCTTAAAGCAAGATTTGGCGCTCAAAAGTTTATGTCATATTTTCAGGCTTTTTCTAATACATATAAACCGGTTAATGAATTAGAAAAAATCTATAATGCTTCACTAAACCATCCTGATATTGTCGGCCTTTCAATTGGTACCCGACCTGATTGTATCGATGATGAAAAATTAAAACTGATTTCATCATTTATACCTGATTATTATACATGGATTGAATATGGTTTACAGAGTGTGCATAATAAAACATTACAAAAAATTAATCGCGGACACGATTATAAATGTTTTTTGGACGCTTATGAAAAAACCAAAAATACAGGAATAAATATTTGTTTGCATGTTATCTTAAATCTTTTTGAAACTTATGATGAAATGATGCAAACAGCTCAAACAATTGCAAAGCTTGAACCAGAAGGTGTAAAAATTCATATGCTGTGTGCTCTTGAAGGCACAAAAATTGCTGATTTGTACAAAACGGGTGAACTTGAATTTATGAGTCAAGATGAGTATGTTTCGACAGTGTGTGACTTTTTAGAATATTTACCACCGCAAACTACCATCCACCGCCTTGCAGGGAACGGTTTAAGAACCGAACTTGTTGCACCGCGATGGATTGGCAAAAAACTGGATACACTAAACAGAATTGATAGAGAATTTATACAACGAAATAGCAGACAAGGGAGTAAATATATATCTACCATCTAACACACTCTGTTAGTATTCATTCCCTTAGCATAGTCTTTAATGCTGTTAAAACTTGTTTCAAGAAGAGTTTCTACAGCTTCTTTTGTATTATAAGCGATGTGCGGCGTTAAGATTACATTTTTACAACCCATTAGCTTTTCTGTTACAAGTGCATTTGTTAAGCATTTTGAATTGGAAGTCTTTATATCAGGTAAAATATCACCTCCAAATGTTACATTTTCACATTCAAGAACATCAAGTGCTGCACCTTTAATTTTTCCATTTATAAGATTTTCATAAAGAGCCACTACATCAACAAGTTCACCCCTTGCAGTATTAATAATGTAAACCCCGTCTTTCATTTTGTTAAAAGCTTCTGCATTAAGAAAATGATAAGTATCAGTTGTAAAAGGTATATGCAAAGAAATAATATCTGATTTACTTAAAAGTTCATCTAATTCAACAAACTCAACAATATCTTTTAATTCTTCCGATTTCTTATAGGAATTTACAAGAATATTCATTCCCATTGAAGAGGCAATTTGTGCAACTCCACCGCCAATTGCACCGCCGCCTACAATACCTAATGTCATATTTTTTAAATCACGACCTTCGTAATCTGCATGATTAATAAAATTTTTTTGCATTGCAAAATAAGCAGGAAGCATATTCCTTACTATTGCAATCATTAATCCTATTGTGTATTGTGCAACCGCTGTATGACCGTATTGTTCAACATTAAAAACTGCAATATTATGTTGAGTACAGTATTTTAAATCAATATGATTATAACCTGTGGAACGTGCTGCTATTATTCTAAGATTTTTGAACTTACTTATAACCTCTTCTGTTAATGAAGAATTTATAAAAACACTTACTACATCCGTCTCATTTAATTGTTCTTCACTCAATTGAGACATCTCATTTAAAGGTTCTTCAATAAATGTAATATCAAAATCTTTAAATTCATGCCGGTTAAAAAAATCTCGCTCGGACTCTCTGAAATCAAATAATAGCATTTTCATCTTAATAAACTCCTTTTAATAAAAGTATCGCTAATTAAAGATTTTATTCTATTGAACAGTCGAGCAATAAAAAAAAGAACCTTTCGGTTCTTTTTTTATCTCTTCATTTCTCTCTCTTAATCTAATTTGAATTAAACGCCGGCTCCGTTTTTGCCTTTAATTTCTGTCTGTTCCTTTTTCTCAGCTTCCTCGTCTTTAGTCGCTCTTTTATCGTCTTGTTCTGCTACATATAATGTTGCGAACTGTTCATACAAGTCATTATCTTGAAGAATTTCATCCAGTTCAAGATATTTATTCTCATCAACATTAGCTTCTTGAAACTGGTCTTTTGAAATACCAGCTTTTTGAGCTGTTTTTTCGGTCAAGTGATTAGCACCGATTTGTTTAATAATAAAGTTTTTTAAAACATTTGCGTTAATATTTGCTGACATAATTGCTGCTCCCATTTTATTTCATCTTACACCTATATAAAGTATATAAAGTTTTTCCAATTTCATAGAGCACAAATTTTGTTACAAAAATTAACATTTCAAAACAGGAACTGCATTAATAAGTTTTTTAGTATATTCTTCTTTCGGATAGCGAAATATTGTTCCTGTATAATTCTCTTCAACCAGAGAACCAAAATACATAATACCAACTCTATCTGCTAAATATTTTATTACATTCATATCATGGGATATAAACAATATTGTTAAATCCCGTTTGAGACGTAAATCTTTTAAAAGATTAATAATTTGAGCCTGAATACTTGCATCTAAAGCACTTACAGGTTCATCTGCAATAAGAAGCTTTGGATTTAGTATTAAAGCTCGGGCAATTGCAATTCTTTGTCTTTGACCACCTGAAAATTCATGGGGATAAAGATCTAAACTCGAAAGTGGTAGTCCTACATCTGAAAGGACTTCTTCTATCAGTGTTTCTTTCTCACTGCGTGCAAGTCTGGTATTAATATCAAGCGGTTCAATTAGAATATTTTTGATTTTCATTTTTGGATTAAGACTTGAATATGGATTTTGAAAAACCATTTGAACATTTTTAGGATATTCTTTTTTTATATCGTAGATATTAACTCCATCATAAAGAATTTCACCTGATTTTGGACTAACAAGTTTTGTTATCGCCTTAGCAAGAGTAGATTTGCCGCAGCCTGATTCTCCGGCAAGAGCATATATTTCTCCACGTTGAATACGCATTGAAACATTGTTTACCGCTTTCACAACAGATTTATCACCCTCTTTTATACTTGAATATTCAATTGACAAGTCTTTTATATCTAATAAAATTTCCATAGACCTATTTTAACATATTTTATGTTAATATTAAAATTGGAGGAGTTACTATGTTTGACAATATTTTTCAGAAATACTTAACCGCAAAAAATATAATATTTTTTGTTGTAATGATACTTTTAATTAAGTTTATTGCATCTATCAAAGATATAGCAATTTTATTCTTTGCTTCTTATGTTATTGCATGTTCTTTAAATCCATTGGTAGATAAATTTAATAAAAAAATCAATAGAAGTATTTCAGCCGGTATAGTACTAAGCTTAACCGTTTTAGTTCTTGGTGCATTTTTTATACCTCTAATTGCAATGGCAGGACATGAAATCAAATCATTTGTTGCTCATATCCCTCAATATATTGAATCTATCAAGAATTTTGCCTCCACATTACCTGTTATAAGTAAATCTCAACTTGCAGCAATAGACTTAGGAGATTTTATCTCTTCTGCTTCAGGATTTACTTCAAAATTTGTAAATCAATCTATTAATATAAGCATTAACTTTGCTCAGGCTATTGTTTATTTTATTGCAGCACTCATTATTATATATTACTTTATGGCTGACAAAGAAACCGTTAAGAATGCTTATATGAGTTTATTCCCGGCTAATATGAAAGAAAAAGCTGAAGAAATTATTGAAACTATTTCTAAAAAAATCGGCGGATATGTTATGGCACAAATCGTAACAATGACAAGTGTCGGAGTCATTATGACAATCGGGCTTTTATTAATAGGAGTTGATTATGCGGTATTACTTGGACTTATAGGTGCTATTTTAGATATTGTACCGGTAGTCGGACCGGCAATTGCTCTTATAATTTGTTTAGTTACGGCTTCCAAAGCAGGAGCATTAACTTTAGCATTAATTTGTGTAGTTTTTTCAGTAGCACAACTCGCTGAAAATAATTTTGTAAGACCTTATATATTTGGAAAATTTCTTGATTTACATCCGCTAATTATCTATTTGTTCTTATTTATTACTGCACAACATCTTGGAGTTATAGGTGTAATTTTTGCACCGGCTATTGCAGCAACTGTTTGTGTTTTGATAGAAGAGCTTTACATTAAGAATGTCAATTAGAGGAAACAGAATAATGAATCTTATAATGGCATATCCGGCAATAGAAGAATTTGCACTATCATCATTAGGTTATATGTGGCTTCATAAAATTGTCGGCGGAGAAAGGATATCAACCGATAAACCGTATTTTAACTATAAAGAAGTTAATGCGGTTGCATTTTCTCTTTCTTTTGACTTTGATTTCATGGGTGTTTTTGAAATTCTTGAAAAAAATAATATCCCGTTTCTATCTAAAGAGCGGGGAGAAGAATACCCTCTTATTTTTGCCGGAGGCCCTGTAATTACAACTAACCCCGAACCATTAAAACAAATTTTTGATTTTATGGTAATAGGTGATGGAGAAGGGGTAAATATTAAAATCAATGAGATTATTGAACAAGGTTTAAGCAAAGCTGAAACATTACAAGAACTTGCAAAATTAGATGGTGTTTATGTTCCAGGGGTAAGTAAAAGGGTAAATAAAATAACCGAACAACTGCATAATGTTATTTATACTCCGATTGTAAGTGATAAAAGCTATTTTAAGAATACTTTTATAATAGAAGTTGCGCGCGGATGTATGAATAGATGCGCTTTTTGCACAGCTTCTTATTTAAACTTGCCATTTAGGCACTATGAATACGAAAAAATTATTGAAGCAATTGAGCTTGGATTATCTCAAACCAACAAAATCGCACTTTTAGGTGCACAAATTAGTGCTCACCCGGACTTTAATAACATTATGAAATATTTACGTGAAAAAATGGAGACTGGAGTAAATATTGAATTGGGAATTTCTTCTCTAAGAACTGATTGCGTTACCCCAGAGCTGGTTCAAACTCTTGTAAAAGGCGGACAAAAGACATCAACAATTGCAATAGAAGCAGCGAGTGAAAGACTACGAAAGTTTATTAACAAAAACCTGAAAGAAGAGCAAATTCTAAATGCTATACAAATTGCACGTGAAAACGGATTAAGAGGATTAAAGATTTATTCTATGATTGGTATACCAACCGAAACTAATGAAGATATTGAAGAGTTTTTGAGATTAGCTAAAACTTTAAAAAATAGAAATAAAGGATTTGAGATAACTTTTTCATTTTCAACATTTGTACCTAAGCCCCAAACACCTTTACAATGGGCGCCACGTGAAAATACCAAATCATTAGAAAAAAAACAAAAGTTTTTAGAAAAAGAATTGGCAAAACTTGGAATTGGTTCTAAATTTTCAAGTGCAAAATGGGATTATTGGCAAACCGTTATTTCCAGAGGAGATGAAAGTTTTGCCCAGCTGCTTATTGAGGTCTACAAGCAAGGCGGTAAACTTGGTGCTTATAAATCAACATTCAAAGGAAAACTTGGTAAAACCATTGATGGATTTGATTTAAACGATAAGTTACCATGGGATTTTATAGAAAACTACCCTCCTAAAAAGCTTTTAGTTAATGAATACAACAGATTATTAAAACGCGCAAATCCAATTATATAGTTTACTTCAAGCACTTATTCAATTATAAATGTAAACAATTGTAACAATATTCTCCAAAATATTAAAGTTTTCGAAAAAAATGCCGTAATAACTGGTATAGGAAACAAAAGGAAAAAGGAGAACTCAATTATGGGTATGTCAGCATCACAAGCAAGGTTAATCCAACTAGAAGCAAGACAAAGCAACCTTGAATATCAAGGTCAACAGATTAACCAGGAAAGATCTATATTATCACAGCAATGTACAGACTTGTACAATAGCTTATTAACAATGCAAGTGCCAACACCTCCTTCAACACAAGATTATACGACTGTTCAATACGCTGGTATTCAAGGAGCATCTACTTTTACATTAGGAAATATTGTACCTACAGGTGATACTTATTCTGTAGAAATGAACTACAAAAGAGTTGGTGACAATTTACAAAACAAAGGAGAAGCAGCCGTTAGCACAGCTCCTGCTGAAATCTATGTTAAAGCATTTACCGGAGAGCCTAACAGCAGTCAACTTGCAAATGGTGAATTAGTACTAAAAGGACCTGATAATAAGTATATTCCTATTAGCGGAAGCAACTATACTACATATTTTGAAGTTAATACTGTAGAAGCAAACGGAGAAGAAGGAGAAAATTCTTCAACAGAAACTAATACAGAGCCAACTTATAAATTAAAAGGTGAATATAGTAATTATCAACTTTATACAAGAGTTGCTGCTGGTACAGAAGGTGGTACAAAAGTAGAAAATCCATTTGGTTTCCCATATATGGTTGGAGGTTCACCTTGCTATACTCTTGAACAAGCTAATGACCCGAAAAATGGTAAAATTATTTCAGATGAATCAATGGCGAACTATATAAAAGCTATTAGAAATATGTTCCCGGAAGATTGTGCTGGAAAGAGCGATGATCAGATTAAAAAAGAATATATGGTATATAAAACATCTGATGAAAATGGCTCAGTAAGTACATTCTTTATGAAAAAAGAAGAAATTGATACTACAGCTGAAGCCGGTGAATATAAATTTGTTAACAAATATAAATATGATGCAGCTGGTACTTATACAGAAACAAGTAAAGCTGAAGGTTGCGAATTAATTTTCGATACCGCAGGCAGAATTACTCAAATTAAAATTCCTGTAAAAGATAGCACAGGAAAGGTAACCGGATGGTCAACACTTGACCTTGAAGCAAATAAAACAACTGATGAAAAAGCTTATCAGGATGCATACAATAAATATGAATACGCAATGTATGAATATGACAAAAAACAACAAGAAATCAATGCAAAAACTGAAATTATTCAACAACAAGATAGAAATCTTGAACTAAAACTTCAAAGACTTGATAACGAAAGACAACAGATTACAACAGAAATTGAAGCTGTACAAAAAGTTATCGACGACAACATTGAAGCTTCTTATAAAACATTCAGCGGTTAATATGGCTAAAACCCTGTTAAGGGAAAACACATAGTCGAATGACAAATCGAGAGCCCCGATGAGGGGCTCTTGGCATGTTAGAAATATTTTGAAAAAACACTTAAGCCCCTTTCATTTACCCCTGAGGGGTTCTTGTTTTGTGTTATTATAATTATATGTTAACAGAACTTCTATCACCGGCTAAAGATAAAGAAACTGCAATCGCAGCAATAGACTGCGGAGCAGATGCAGTCTATATTGGTGCACCTTCTTTTGGTGCCCGCAAAAATGCTGCAAATTCTGTAGAAGATATAAAAGAAGTGGTAAACTATGCTCACAAATTTTGGGCAAAAGTTTTTGTCACAATGAATACAATCCTAAATGACAAAGAAATTGAAGAGGCTGTTCTGTTAGCAAAAGAACTTGAAAGAATTGGAGTCGATGCTCTGATTATTCAAGACTTAGGTTTGCTTGAGAAATTAAATACAAATTTACCTTTACACATGAGTACACAATGCGATAATTATTTACCTCAAAAAGTTGAATTCTTTAACAATTTAGGTATTACACGAGTTGTTTTAGCCCGAGAATTATCCCTAAAACAAATTGAACAAATCCATAAAGAAAATCCCAACTTAGAACTGGAAGCATTTGTGCATGGCGCTCTATGCGTTTCTATGAGCGGACAATGTTATTTGAGTCAACAAATAGGAAGACGTTCAGCTAACAGAGGGGAATGTGCACAACCTTGCAGAAAACTTTATTCCATCGAAACAACGGATGGCAAAGTTTTAAAACAAAATATTCATGCACTCTGTTTGAAAGATTTTAATGCCTCAAACTTAGTGAATAAAATGGCAGAAGCCGGTGTATATTCATTTAAAATTGAAGGTCGATTAAAGGATATAAATTATGTCAAAAATATAACTGCATATTATAGACAAAAACTTGGAAGAGGAATATCATCAGGTAAAAGTATTTACCCTTTTGCACCAAACCCTGAAAAAAGTTTTAACCGCGGATTTACAGAATATTTTCTCGAAGAAAGAAATGAATGTTATAATTTTGAGTCTCCAAAATCAAGAGGAGAATATTTGGGCAAAATAACAGAAATTGGTAATAATTGGATAAAAATAAAAACTAATAAAAAACTTCATCCTCAAGATGGAATATATTATGAAGGTGAAGGTTTTGCAATTAATAAAATTGAAGAGGACAAAATTTATCCTAATAAACATATTAATGTAAAAACTGGAGACAAGCTTTACAGAAACTTTGATCCAGAGTTTGAAAAAGCAGTTTCCCAAGCTGTAAAACGACAAATCGGTGTAAATATTGAAATTAATGATAACATCACAATTACGGATGAAGATGGTGTGACAATTACAAAATCACTCCCTTATGGTGAAAAAGCTAACAATCCTGGAAAAATAAAAGAAACTTTTATAAAACAGTTTAACAAAACAGGCGAAGGTGATTTTTATATCTCTGATATAAAAATCACCACTGAACTGCCATTCTTGCCTGTTAGTAACATAAATAAACTCCGGCGGGAATTGTTTGAAGAACTTATGGCAAAAAGAATTGAAGTATACAATTCCAATATTAAAGAGACTCAAAAACCTTTAAAATACGCTGAATATTTCTTAAAAGAAATTGATTACAGAGCAAATATACATAACAAATATGCTAAAGCATTCTATGAAAAATGCGGTGCTAAGGTTCTTGAACCTTCTTTAGAAACACAAGAACCGAAAAGACAAATAACATTAATGCGTTGTAAACACTGTATCAAATATGCTTTAGGGATGTGCAAATCTCCGGAAAATTTAATTTTACGAGATGCTTACAATAATATTTATCCGCTTAAATTTGATTGCAAAAATTGTGAAATGAGTGTATTAAGCTCTTAATTCCTTTAATTGAGACTCTACTTGAGCTAAAGCCTCTTTAATTTGTTTTTCCTGAGCTTCATATCCACTCTTAGCTTGAGCATATTGTTCAGCTGGAATAACAGTAGTTTCACCTTGCTCTTGAATTGGCTGATAAGCATACATTCCATTTAAAGGCATTGCTCCTGAAGCTTTAGCTGCACCCTGAAGTGCCCAGTATGGTTCAGTTGCATACATTGCACCGGCACCTAACATATTTACATAACCAAATGTTGATTTAGGAAGAGAAAATCCATAATACTTAGACTGTACCCAGTTAGATGGAGCTCCATATAATTTATTTGAGAAACCAAATTCATTTACTTCTGCAGCATGCTGACTGGAACCAGCCATTCTCTGCATTGATGAAAATCTTTCTTTTTTAAGAGTTTCCATCTGACGTTGATTACTTTTTAGAGATTTTTTTATAGATGAAACTGCTTCTGATAAAGCTTTTTTATCAGCTTTAACAAATTTTTGTCCATGAATTTCTACTTCGCCTTTACCCAATGGTCGCAATGCACGTTTATAGCTTCTTAACTGTGAATTATACTCTTTTGTTGAATTTTCAAAACCTTTCCAACCAGATTTTGTTGTAGGAAGATTTTCAAATTGTGAGTATTGTTTAACCAAACCATCATATTCTAAGTCTAAAAGAGCTTTATCTTTTGCAGATGTTGCTGCTGAATAACGAGATTCAACATCTGCAATTTGTGTTTCTAATTTAGTTTTTAGTTGTTGAGCATGCTCTGTAAATGCATTTTTAGCAATATTTGCCTGACCTAATTTTACAGCTTCACGAGCACCGCTTAAACCATTAAGAGTATATCCTGCTTCTGCCCACTGGAAGTTTTGAGAAGAAGCTTTCCAAGGATTTACAAAAATATTTTTTGCACCTGTAGATACTGAACTCATTATAGTTCCATTAGAAGTTGATGAAACACCTGCTGTTTTACTAATGCCTTTTAATCCTATAGCAGAAGAGAGTCCAATGAATGCACCGGCACCAATGTCTTGTGTTCCCTGGTCAAACTCTTGAAGAGTATCAGCTTTGGCAGTATCATAAATTCCTTTACCAGCCATATAAGCACCTGTTGCAAGACCACCATAAGCCAATGCTGTAGGAATAGTTGCTACTGCTGTACCGACACCGGCTGCAATTGCACCTCCGCCAAGAGCTGCTGCAGCTGCTGCACCTAAAGGAGCTGCAAATACGCATAGAGCAGCTACACCAACTGCAATACCAACATTTCTAATACATTTTACAGGATCCCATTTTCCTGTTTTAGGGTCTACACCAACAAATGACTTACATACATTACCAATTCCCTTTATTAAATTCATTCCCCCGCGCATTATCTTAGCGCCTGTTGACATATTTTCAAGCTTTTCTTCTTTAATAGTGCCATCTGCTTGAATTGAACCTTTAACTTCAACTGAACCATCATCTTTTACAGTTCCGTTCAATATTGTTTTTTGTTCTTGTATTTGTTGTAGTGCTTTATTTCCTTCTTGTCTTTGAGCAAGTAATGTTTTTATTTTTTCATTTTTTTCAGCATTTTCTTTTTTAATTCTTGCTTCATATTCTTCTAAAGTTTCTTTTTTAGAAGAACTTGATGATGTCCAAGCAGAAGTACCCCAGCTTGGAGTATTCCAATTAAACGAGTTATTACCCCAGCCATAGCTGAAATTATTCATCATTGGCTGCTGCCAAGTTAAATTTCCTAATGATGTTCCAAATCCCATAAATAATTCCTCGTTGTTCCCTTTATAGATATATAAAGTATTTATTCTTTAAAAAGTTGACTATTTTGTAACAATTTGTAAACTTTTTTTATTCACAAATAAGCATGCAAAACAAATTGGTTTGTGATAAAATTAGTTGTGTGTGGAGTATTCTTTTTACATTAGCTGTTCTCTGAGAATGTAAATAAATGTAAATTGCATGCCAGAAAAATAGCAAAAAAAGTTTTTCCAGAGACTTTTTATATATAGTTACCGGGTAGGGGTTCGTATGATAAAAGCAGTAAATTTGGCACAACAAAGTACAAGTTTCCAAGCAGAAAAGCCTGAAAAGAAAAAAAAGGCTGATGAAGAAACACGTATTTTGCCAAATACAATGTCAACCAGATTACAACAAGGATTTCAAAAGACATCCAGTGCTTTTATTGATTATCCTATCAAAGGATTAAAAGGGGATATCAACTCTGATTTTTATGAATTTCTTACAATGGGTATAGTACCTTACATTGCAGGTAGCGCAATGTTTATGTTTGTTTTTAACTGTGTCAATAAACATCTGGATGCAAATTCTCAAAAAGCCGCTTCTAAATTTGGTAAAAAAATGGCTTTAGGAGTTGTACTTTACGGTGTACTAAAGAATTTATCAAAAAACCTTGTAACAAAACCAATTAAGGCTTCTACCGGAGTAGATACAGAAATGCCTTACCAAAATAAAGTTTACCCTCTTCCAAAAGAAGCTGGTGAAGCTGCTATAATTGAACCTCAATATCAACAACGAAAAGTCTTTGACAGCAAAGAATTTTATAGAAAAGACTTATTAGATAGAGCTTATTTCGATGGTGTTGCAAAAAAACTCGGACTGGGTGAAAACCTAAATGATTCTGTTTCTGAAACATCTCCTATTATTCAAAACATAATTGCAACCTCTAATACAGCAAAGAGCCTTGCTTCATATAGCTGGGCAGGCGTAGGAGTTGCTCTTGCAATGCAAGACAGCTGGACCGATTTCTTTGACTCAATATCAAACAGAAAACATTATGTTACAAAAGAAAGTGAAGGATTTGCTTCAAAAATGGGCGGTAAAATCCAAACATTCTGGGGCAATGCTTATGATATTTCAAAAACTTTTATTAAATCACTTGGACGTTCTTGCAAATCCTTATGGAATGGCAGTCCGGCTGATAAAGGTTTTATGAAACATTCAGGAAAAGCATTTGTTGGTTTTGCAGCTGCTCTAACAACGTTGTTAACTGCTAACACTATCATAAGAGCTAAAAATATGGCTCAATGCAAAAATAAAAACACTATAGACAAAAGTAAAGAAAGTACGGTGATTTAGTTATGGAAGTTAGACCAGTACAATTCAATATCAATACTAAATCAAATGAACACAAACATTACCTTGAAGCAGAAGGTCCTGTTGATACTACAGGACTTGTAAAACCACTTCCAGGTAAAGGTCATTTAATTCATGATGACGTTATTTCTGCACCTATTTATTTTGTTAAAGATATTGCTTATGATATGAAATCTCTAAAAAACGGGATTAAAGGCACTGCTAACGACCATCAATTAGGAAGACTTAATGATGTAGGTCTTCAAATCGGCGGTGTTGGAATTGCAACATACTTAGCTTCAAAAACAACAAACCCTAAAGCAAGAATTATGGAATACGCGGGTCTTGCTGCATTCTTAACTGCAATGAATGTATATCCAAAAATTGCAATCAATGCACCAGCAAGAATTATACATGGTTATGATATCGGCAAATGGTATATCGATGACCAAGGTAGAAAAAAATCTGTTAATCAAGATAGTAACTATCGTCCAATGGATTTATACAGAGGAGATGCAAAAGGTGAAACTCTTGATGAAATCGGTGATGCAATGGGTATTCCACGCGATATTAAAAACAGACACGAAATTATCAAGGAACAGACTCGTAAAAACTCAACTCAAAGCAATACATTATGGATGCTTACAGCTGGGTTTGCAACGCCAATTATGACTGCACTTGCTTGTTATGGCTTAGAAAATTATGTTATTTCACCACAGTTAGAAAAAACAAGAAACAACAAATACAACAAATTGATTTCTGAAACTTTAGAAAAAACTAAAGGTATGTCTCTTCAGACATCTGAAATTGCAGAAAACGATTTAAGCAGCAAAATTAACAGTATTATTTCTAAATATAAAGGACAAGAGCTTCCTAAAGAAGAGCTTGAACGTATAACAAATATACTAACAGAAAATATGGGAGCTACAGCGGCAGAAGGATTAAAAGCTGATATTGCAAACGTAATAAAAGATTCTATCGTTCTTAACGGAGAATTGACCGAGCAAATGGTTAATGCCGGTAAAAATCAGATTTCAGGAGATAAAAAGGAAGTCTTTGAAAAACTTCTTGTTCCAACAAGAGAAGAAATTCAGGAAGCAATCAAAAAAGTATCCAAAGAAGCTGATTTCACAAATGGTTCTACAACATCACAAGAAAACCTTCAAGAAATTAAAAAAGCTCTTAGAGAGCTAATTGATACAAAAATTCCAAATGCTCCAAAAAGAGTTCCTAAAGAACATTTAACAGACTTAAGAGATGACATTGTTGAAAGCATGATGGAAACAATGAAATCTAATAAAACCAAAACTGTTACAGAAGACAGCATTACAAAATTTGTTAACCTTGCAAAAATCTTAGGTGAATTTAAAGCAAACCAAAGCATTTTAGACAAATGTCATTCTTTTAAATTTGAATTTGCACCTGAAACTACATTAGCTCGTTCTTATGGCAAATTTGAAAAAGCTTTAATCAAAGAGCTTGGTATTTCAATGCAAGATATGAAGAAAATGCGTGAGTCTGAAGAATATACCGTAGAATTACTTAACAAAAGAATTTCTGAATTATGTCAGGATGAAAGTCGTTATAGAAAAACTTTTGATAGACTTAGCAAAATTATTTCAGAAATGGAAGTTAATTTAAACGGCGCAAGCGAAGAAACCTCTCATGTCTTGAACATGATTAACGCAATTGAAAACAACTACAATAATACTGCAAAACGTCTTGCAAACATTGGCGGATTTGAAACAACAATTTCCAGAATGGTAAATCAGGATGTAGCAACTCTTGGTAACTCAATCACAACAAGACAAGAGTTATTTGATTTCCTTGACGGTGTTGTAGAAAATAAATTCAAAATGGGATTTGGTCCGGAACAAGCTAGCGAGTATGCCCGTTATAATTCTGATGGACTTGCTTCTGCTAAATATTTGGAAATCTCCAGAACGCTTGAGCGTTATCAAGGAGTTAAAAATTCATTCAACAGAGTATTGCATACATTTGAAGTATTCAAGCGTACGATGAACCCTGATGATTTCTTGAAAACATTAAGCGGTATTAATGGTGAACACAGACCATTAAGCAGAACAGATGTTAACTATCTTCAAGGTATAATTAAAAAAGGCAGAGCTGCAATGCTTACTGCAACATCTTCTGATCATAATCTTAAACTTGATTTAGTAAACAATCCTGTATTCTATACAGATGTAATGAATGCAATCTGGGCACCGGCAGAAGCTCCTAAAGAAGCATTTTGGTCTACTAAAGCTAAAGGTTATGTTACTGATATTGCTAACGACTCTTTAGGTCAATATAATTCAATGGAACATGGTAATGTTCTGGATAGGTTCCAAACTTACATTACAAGATTTAGAAACATTGTTGCAAACAGTACAATTGATTTCACAAAACCTCGCCACAGAACAAATGACTATATTAGAAATAGCTATACTCAAGGTGAAAAAACAAGAATGGCATTCTTTAACCTTGTAGGTCAAACCCCTGTGGATATGGTTCAAGGCGCTTCAAAACGTCAATATGGAACTAAAAAATGGTTCCAAATCGTTTCAGGAGTGACAGCAGGCGTATTTGCTGCTACAATTTTAGCACAGGCCGGTTTCGGTAAAATCAGAAATCCGCATAACATACAAAAGCAGGTGAGCGATGAAACAAGTAAGTAGTATTTTAGTAAATTCAACCACACCAATTAGACCAATGTATTCTCCTTCAATGAAAGCTGATACAAGAGCTGAAAAACACGAAAAAAACGCTCAGCTTCTTAGTAATTACCTTGAAGGAACTGCTGCTATCAATGCTCCAATAGTTAAAAAAGTTGATAAAGCCTCAAATCAAGTACCTGTTTACAAAAATAACTTAAGAACAATGATACAGAACAATGAATCTGTTATGCTTGCAATCGTTCCAAGAACATTTACCGCTGTTGATTTGAATGGTGATGAAAAAATAATACTCTCTGAAGGCGAAAAGCAAGGAACTTTCCTAAGCGGTATAGAAAGATTAGACGAACTTAAAGAAGATGGCTTTAATACAATCCATATTCTTCCAATTCACCCGCC
This sequence comes from uncultured Vampirovibrio sp., assembly GCA_910579975.1. Lineage (GTDB taxonomy): Bacteria > Cyanobacteriota > Vampirovibrionia > Gastranaerophilales > Gastranaerophilaceae > CAG-196. The sequence continues at coordinate 11,445 of CAJTWU010000008.1, read as the reverse complement.
GGGAAAGAAAAAGGCTATGGGGACAGCCGGATCTAACTATGCTCCTCAAAAAATGGTTACAGACGACGGACATCTTGCAATAGACCCTGTTTTAATCGATCCAAACGACCCTAGAACTCCTGATGAACAATTTAAAGCATTTATCGATGAATGTCACAAGCGTGATATCAAAGTTATGTTGGATCTCCCAAGTTGTGCTTCTGTTGACATGTTTGAGGCTGAACCGGAATTAATGGCATTTGGCAGAAACGGTGAAGACAAAACTCCTCAAGGATGGGCTGATATCAGAATGTTTGAACCTTGGGAAGATGAAACAAAAAGAACTCTTAATCCTAAATTATTAGAAATGCATAAACAATATGTTGATGCATGCATTGATTTAGGTCTTGACGGCATAAGAGCAGACGTAGCAAGAGCGAAACCAACAGAATTCTGGGATATTCTTATTCCATATTCACACCAAAAAGATCCTGAATTTGCGTGGTTAGGGGAAACTTACACTTATGAATGTGCTTCTCCTCAGGTAAACATGCCTTATGATAGACCGGAAGACTCACTTAGAGCGGGTTTCGATGAATATTACGGACAATACCACATTTTTCACGAATGGAAAAATGCAACAGAATTCAATGATTATGTAAAATTCAATCTTGATTTATCACAAAAACTACCGGCTGGAAAAACTTGTATCGGTTCATTTATGACACACGATGACAAGTCTGCAATGACTCATGGCGGTCCAAATTACTGTAATATGACAACTGTTATTCAATCTACAATCCCAATGTGTAATCCATATTTTGTAGATGGTTTCCAAACCGGTGATTACTATAACTATCAATATTCAGGTAGTTACAGTGATGAAACAGTTACAGACAATCACAAAATGGATCACCACTCATTCCAATTAGACATATTTAACCTTTCCAGAAAACCTGGAGGAGATTATCCTGATATGGAAAGAGTTTTAAGAGATACACTTAAAATGAGAAATCAAAATAAAGATTTGTTTGCAGATAGAGCAAGCAGTTACATTGAACTTGATAAAATTGGTGATAAAAAAGACCAAATAATTGCTTACGCAAGACACAATAATGGCAGAACAGCGCTTGTCATTGCAAACAAAAATCCAAACAGAAGAATGACAGGTACAATTGTTATTCCAGGTTTGGATAAAAACCAAAAACTTGAAAACATGGCTCCAAAATATGGAGAATCTAGTGAATTTCAAACTGCAAACGGAGAAATAAGAGTAGATTTAGCTCCGGCTGGTGCATATGTATTTGAAATAGACACTCCAAATATTGAAAATGACCGCCAAGGTCACGTATTCAAACAAAAAGTTAGCTAATAAACATTAAATAAAGACGAAAAAACGGCGGTAGAATTTCATTCTACCGCCGTTTTTATAAAACTCTTTAGCATACACCTGGGTGTGTAAATATACCTCCGGGTAAATTAGCATTACTTAATGGATTTTTATCAAATTTATCATCTTCTTTGATGTTGTTTGCCATTGTCATCCCGCCAACATTATAAATGCTATCTCTTTTGTCATTACTAATTGCAAAATCGCTCATTGCTAAGTCCTTTCTTATTCTCTTATATATCTTTGATATATATATAAAGTAATATTGTAAATAAAAATTTCACTTTTTAAGAATAATTTTACAAAACTTTACAATGCATTAACGAACAAATCTTGAAACACGCTTAGACACGCAAGCATAATCGACAGCACACTCTCTTGGAATGAATTTTGAAATTTTTGCTTTATCTTTAAACAGCGTTATATGAGGTAAATTTGGCTGAATTGGCAACAAATCGTTATAGTATTTGGCCTCAGGATCAGCAATATTGATAGATACAAAATTAGCTTTAGCACCATGGACTTTTTTCAGCGAGGCCATGTTTTTAAGTGCTTGTTGAGTTGATGGTGACCATGGAGCGTACAAAAGTACTATCATAGGCTTTTTAGCACGCATTCCTTCAACAAAAGTCCCACCTTTAGAAGCGGTTTTAGTCGGAGCTGCAATAGCTAAACCGGCTGTTAAAATAAATCCTAAGATTATAGTCAATATTCTTTTCATAAAATAAACCTCTTCTTCTTGATAAAGGGGCGGTAAAACCGCCCCATATAAAATTATTCCATATTCTTAGTAATCAAATCCATTTCTTCAATAGAAGCATAAACAGCGTGACATCCGCAATCTACATAAAGAATTTGACCTGTTGTACCGCTTGATAAATCAGAAGCTAAGTATAAACCAGCTCTACCTACATCTTCAAGAGCAACATTTCTACCAAGAGGTGCCTTTGCAGTAGCAGCTTTAAGCATTTTACCAAAACCGGCAATACCGCTAGAAGCAAGTGTTTTAACTGCACCAGCAGAAATACAGTTAACTCTTACACCTTTTTTACCAAGGTCTGCTGCTAGATATCTCATAGAAGCTTCTAATGCAGCTTTTGCAACACCCATTACATTATAGTTAGCTACAACGTATTCTGAACCAAGGTAAGTAAGAGCAAATACTGAAGCACCTTCATTTAAGATAGGTTCAGCATGTTTACAGATTGAAACTAAAGAATATGAGCTTACACCAAGAGCTGTATCCCAACCAGCTTTTGAAGTATCAATAAATCTGCCCATTAAGTCTTCACGGGTAGCAAAAGCGACAGCGTGAACAACAAAATCTAATTTGCCATAGATTTTTTCACATTCAGCAAAAACTGCAGCAACTTCTTCTTCTTTAGTAACATCACAGTTCATAATTAATTTAGCGTTCATACCTTCAGCAAGAGGACGAACTCTTTTTTCCATAACATCACCGGCATATGTAAAAGCAATATCAGCTCCTTCGTTAAAAAGCTGCTGTGCGATAGCATAAGCAATACCGTGAGTGTTAGAAACACCAAAAATTATACCTTTTTTACCAGACATTAATCCCATAGTTAAAACTCCTCTCTATGTCTATACGAGTTAATAATATCAAGAACAAACAAAACATGCAACCACGCCTAGTCATCTCAACTCATCTTTTGCTACAAGCTTGTATCGGATTATTCGGGCGCGCATAATACGAAAAAAAACCACCCGGTGTGTGTCGAGTGGGTTTGTTTTCTGCATCCTAATGGTCTTTTTTAGTGTTTATTATCTAGGAGTTTATATGATTTTTGGGGTTATTACTATTTAGTGTTTCGGCTACACTTAAAGTGTGTATTTATATTATTGCGCATAAAAATTTGATGTCAACACTTTAAATAAAATTCAAGTTTACAAAAGTTAATATTCTGCAAAACGGCTAAGGAAAAGAACTTCGACCTTATTTATACCGAAACAAGGTCGAAGCAAGCATAAAGAAAGGATATTAATTGTATTTAATACCCTTTATCATAAACTGTTTAGTCTTCCAAAGATTGATGACCGGCTTTATGCGATTTTAGAAGAACTCCCCTTTTAGAAGATTGGATAAAATCAATCATCTTTTCAATATATTCATTCATAGGAATTTCAGCTTTAATTTTTTCGATAGCCTGAGTTGTATTATATTCTTCAGAAATCAATAGTTTGAAAGCTTCGTTTGTTGCTGTTCTTACTTCTTGAGAAACACCGCGGCGTTTCATAGCAATAACATTTAACCCTCTTGGAACAGGAGGTCTGCCTTCACCTTTTGAGTAAGGAAGAATATCCTGACGAGAAGCTGAAAAACCGCTAATAATAGCCATATCACCAATTCTGATATTTTGGTGGAAGACACTCATACCACCAACAAAAGCTCCAAAACCAACATGAACATGCCCGCCCAGAGTAACAAGATTTGCAAGAATAACTTGATCTGCAAGCACGCAATTGTGTGCGATATGAGAACCTACCATCAATAAACATTTATTACCAATTCTTGTAGTAAAATCACCGCAAGCGGCTCCTCTATGAATAGTAACATTCTCTTTAATAATAGTTTCGTTTCCAATAACAACTTTTGTAGGTTCACCTTTATAGCCCAAATCCTGTGGTTCAGAACCTATTGTTGAGAATGGAGAAATTGTACAGTTTTCACCAATTTCTGTGAACTCAATATAAGCATTAGCAATAATTCTTGTACCCTTACCTATTTTTACACCTTCTCCAATTACAACATTAGGACCGATTGTAACACCTTCTGCAATTTCAGCAGTCGGGTGAATTACAGCTGAAGGATGGATTAAGTTTTTTTCTAAAACTGATGAATTTGTCATTCTATTTCTCCGTTTAAAATTATCTACCACTAAAGTATAGTATAAAAAAACGGGAAAACAGAAAATCCTTACATTATTTTAATATCCAAAGCGTCTATTGCGTCGATTGAACTCTTTTATACATTCTTCAAGAGTTTCTTTATCAAATTCAGGCCAATATTTTTTAAGCACAATAAATTCAGAATAAGCAATCTGCCATAAAAGATAATTGGACACTCTCATTTCTCCGCCTGTTCTGATTAATAAATCCGGATCAGGAATATTAGAAGTATAAAGATGTCTCGCGATAGTTTCTTCTGTTATTTCTTTTTCTCCTGAAGCAACAATTTCTTTAACAGCTTTAACTATTTCAGCACGTGAGCCGTAATTAAAGGCAATTTGAAGATTAACTCCTGTATTATTTTTAGTTGTTTCTACTGCATTTGCAAGAATATTTTGTAACTTTGTGCTTAGTTGTGAAATATCTCCTATAAAAGAGATTACTACGTTATTCTCATGCATTTCTTTCAGCTCATTTTTGAGTGTTTGCCCTAATAAATCCATCAAGAAATTAACTTCTTCCGGTTTTCTATTCCAATTTTCTGTAGAAAAAGCATATACCGTAAGGTATTTTATCCCAAAATCATCACAAGCTCTCATAGCCGCTTTAAGTGCATCAACACCTTTTTTATGACCAACAGCAGATGGTAAATTTTTCTCTTTTGCCCAACGGCGATTACCGTCCATAATTATAGCTATGTGTTTTATATCGTGTTCTATCATTTTTCTTCCAACATTCTAAATATTCTAAATACAGGTTTTTCCAATTCTTCTACATTGACCTCTTCATCTAATTCAAGAGTTATAGTAGGTATACCTTTTTCAACTCCCGCCCATGTACCAAAGCTTCCCGGAGTAGGATACCCTATATTTGCCTCAACAGGATACCCAATTATATCTGAAATTTCTTCAGCAATATTCTTTCCATCGCCATCATAATTTACAACCTTAAATGGTGCATGCAAAGTTAAGATTATATCAGGAGTGAATTTTTCAACAGTATTAATTATAAACCTTGTTTCTTCTTCACTAGCAGGTTTTTCTCCGCCAAAAAACTCATTTCTTTCAGTCAATTTCCAGTTCTTAGTAGGAAAATTTCTGTTTAAATCAACACCATTAGAATTAACTCTGGTTAAAGATTTATTCAAACAAGGAATAAGAGCTAATTTTGTTTTTGGATTTTCTGAAAAATACTTTCTAATAAGCCAATTGCCTTGAGGTTCATCTCCATGAAAAACTCCAATTACAAGAACATTAGGATTATTCAGATTACCAAAGATTTCAATATCCATCTTTTACCTATGGTTTTAATACTGCTAATACATAATCATCTGTAAAGTATTTATTTGCACATTCTTTTAACTCTTCAGGTGTAATTTTTCTAATAGCTTCTATTACTTGCTTTTGATACTCATAAGGTTTGCCTGAAATTGAATAATATGCCATCAAATTTGCCTGTTGTGAATTAGTTTCAGTCAAGAACTGCTGTTTTCCTATAATATTATTTTTTGCATTATGCAATTCTTCTTCTGAAATAAGTTCATTTTTAATTTTTTCAATTTCAATTTTAAATCCTTCAATGGAAGTTTGAATATTAGAAGGCTCTGTACCGATATATATACTAAATACAGCTCCTTTTAAATGATTTTCATAAGAAGTTCTAACAGTATAAGCAAGTCCTTTTTTCTCTCTGAGTTCCAAAAATAATCTTGAAGATAATCCGCTGGCTCCAAGTATTATATTCAAAAGCATAAGTTTAGGATAATCTTCGCTGCCAATTGCCGGGACAAGCCATCCTTGAATAATTTGCGCTTGTTGAGCATCAGATTTTATAAGTTCTGCATACTCTTGTTTAAGCGGTGAAACATCCGGTATTTCGGACTCTTTTTCGAACGGAGAAGGCAAACACCCGAGCTTTTCATTTAAAAGAGTTTCTGCATTGTCAAAATCTATATCACCAACTAAAGTAAGCGTTTTTTTAGAATTTTCTAAAATGTTCTTATAGGCAGATTTAACATCATCCAGAGTTACCTTATCAATTTCATCAAGAATTACAGTAAAAGTGTGTCCATAGAAATGGTTCTTAAACATTGTTTTAGAAAACAAATCCAAAACCTTTACCCGTGCTGAGTCTAATTCAGCAAACATTTCACCTTTAAGTTTAACTTTCTCTTTTTCAAATTCTTCAAAAGTAGAATTTTGAATAATGTCGGATAGAATTGATAAAGCAAATTCGAAATCTTCGTTTAAAGATACAAACCTAAATCTTAAGTAGTCATATTTCATCTCCGTAAACAACTCAATAGCATTTTCATCCAATAAAGATGATAATTCTTCAGACGAGTATTTTTCAGTACCTTTCATCAAAAGCCGGTTCATTAGAATATATTGTCCGGCAAATTTTTCAGGTTCAACTATTGAAAAATTCATTGACAAAGCTGTTCTTGGTGTATCTTCATTTCTTTTAATACAGGCATTTATGCCGTTTTTTAATTTAACTTCTCTCATAGTTGGTATTTAATCACAAAGGGTTAAATAGTTCAATCATAAATTTATGTAAACAAAATTAATTAATAAAACATGTTCATGATATTATCTATAGCAGAGGTTTTATAATGAGAATTTTAGATGTAAGAGACGGTTTTATAAAATTTGAAACAGAAGGAAAGATTTCCTTATCATCATTCTTGCAAATTAACGATACTGCCAAATGCTATATTGTACAGGTCATTCAGACTAAAAGAACAGAAGAAGGCACTATTGCTTTTGCTAAAATTTTATTTCTCTACGATGGAACTTTAAAAAACTACGATAAAAGTTTGCCATCACAAAATGCTGAAATAACTGAATTTACATTTGACATTCTTAGCAAATCTCTAGAATTTTCTACTCCGATTATTGCCGGTAAATTTATTGACAACAGTATTGATATTCCTATGGATAAAACCTGTTTTGATAAAAAAATGTTAATCTGTGTAGACACAGCAAAAACAAATAACAGAATTATATCAAACCTCACAAAACAATTTGCATACCTTGGTAAAGTCCTGATTATTGATATGCTCGGCATTATTCAAGGACAAAAATATGTTGCCGGAGTAGACTTTAAACTTCCTCTTAATACTGAGTCTTTAGAATTTATGTATGAAGACTGCTTAAATGATGCAACTTCAGATAGTAAGAGTCTTATAAAAGAAATATTTAATGATTTGTCTGAATACTCAAAAACAGTGCCCTTCTTGCCTTTTGATGCTTTAAAATCAATTGTAGACGATATGGTTGATAAACAACACGTATTCAAGCTTCTTGTATTAAAAAACAAACTTGCAAAATTTGCTCGACAAGGATATTTTGCAGCAACAGCTAAGGAAGCACGAAATCTGAACAAAATATTAGAAGAAAATACTGTTGTAATAGATTTATCTAAGCTAGATACAATTTTTCAGAACAGATATCTTGAAACAATTTATTCTCAAATAAAAGATACACAAGTATTTATTGAAGCTTCAAACTCATTGAACAAAAAGAATATTAAAAATATACTACAAAATGAATTTGTTCCTTCTGTATTTGTAACACATTCTAAGTTTAAGTATATTAATGAAATAAAATCAATGTTCGATAACTTTATTATTGAACCGTCATTTACAAGCAATGAACTATTCAAGATTTATTCAACATTCTTAAACTCAATGCCAAAAGAAACTTATCTTCTTGTAGGAGAAGGTACAAATTATATTCCATTTGTCTCATCTCTGGAAGCTGTTGTTAATATTCCTCAACCTATTGTGGAAGAAGAAAACGAAGAAGTTTTTGAAGAAATTATTGATGAAGAACCGGTAGAAACAACTGAAATAATTGAAGATGCTTCGGAAGAAATTGAGGAAGATACCCAAAACGAAATTCTTGCAGAAGAAATAATTGACCAAAAAGCTGATGAATTAATCAATAAAATTGCAGCTGAAGAAGAAACAGTTATTGAAGAAAATCTTTTTGAAGAGGAAGAAGAAGAGCTTCAACCTGTTGAAGAGTTAGTCGAGCCTGAAATAATAGAAGAGGAACCTCAAGAAGAATTAGCTTTTGAAACTGAACTTGAGTTATCATTAGAAGACGAAACAGGGGTAAATGAAGGGGTAAATGAAGAGGCAAATGTAAAAACAGAAATAGTCGAAGCAGAGGAACAGGAAGAACTTCTTGCAGAATCCGTTGAAACCTTTGCTGATGAAGAAGAATTCCATACTGAAATCGATGAAATCCAAACAATAGAAGTTCCTGAAGATATTTCTGATTTGACCGAAGAAACTGATGAAATTTTTGCTGATAGATTAAATATCGATACAGATACTATTGGTTTTAAAGAATACACAGAAGCAGATGAAGAACCCGAAGTCATTTCTTTATCAGAAGATGATGAGCCTTTTGATGAAATTGTTGAACTTGATGCTTCTGAAATCGGTGAAGACACTATTCTTGTAGACTTTGAAGAAGAAGATGGTGATGATGAACCATTAACAGAAGAAGATTTAGATAAACAAATTATTGCAGATGTGGATAAAGTATTTACCACAATGAAAGAAGACTCGATTTCTGATTCTGATTTGGATTTTATTGATGAATTAAATAATGAAGAGGAAGAAGAACTCTCACTGGAAGGTTCTATTGAGGAACTTCCCGAAAGTTTTGAAGAAGAAGAGGAAGATGGATTTTTAGAACCAATTGAAGAACAGGAAGAAATATCTTTAGAAGATGACTCTGATGATGAAATTTTGGAAACTAAAAACACCAAAACGCCCATAGTTCCTGTTTATGATGCAGATATTCCGCAAGAAGATATGGTTATGTCGGATCCGATTGAACAAGGAGACATGGTTGTTCACGCAAAATATGGGAACGGCACTGTTGAAAAAATGATTAAATATGGCACAAAAACCTTATTTTCAATAAATTTTGATAATGTTGGAAGAAGGCTTCTTGACCCTACACTAACAGAGATAAAGAAGGCTTAAAAATATGAAATGCGGATTTGTTTCAATTATAGGAAGACCAAACGTAGGTAAATCAACTCTTTTAAACCAAATTTTAGGACAAAAGATTGTAATTACGACGGATAAAGCCCAGACTACAAGAAAACGTATAAAAGGTATATTAACTGAAGAACAAGGACAAATTATTTTTGTTGATACTCCTGGTGTGCATAGACCTTTAAATAAACTGGGTGAATTTTTAATGGATGAGGCAAAATTTGCATTGCCTGATGCAGATTTAATACTTTTTCTTGTTGACGGTTCTGAACCGGCTGGCAAAGGTGATAAGTGGATTGTTGAAAATCTCTTAAAAGGCTCTAAAATCCCTGTAATTCTTGTTATGAACAAAGTTGACAAAATCAAAAATCAGCAAAAAGTTGAAGAAAACTTAATGTCTTATAAACTTCTTTTTGAAGAAAATATTCCTGTAATCAGAATTTCAGCAAAAACAGGGCGTAACAAAGATACGCTTATTTCTAATATTTTTAAGAAAATACCTGAAGGTCAAAAACTTTATCCTGATGATGTTGTAACAGAAGAAACAATGCGTTCTGTCGCAGAGGAAATAGTTAGAGAAAAAATTCTTTTAAATACACAAGACGAAATCCCTCATTCTGTAGCTATTACAATTGACAAGTATGAAGAAACAGAAGATATTGACCGGATTTTTGCTACAATTTATTGCGAACAAAAAAGTCAAAAAGGCATTCTTATAGGAAAAGGCGGCTCTCTACTCAAAAAAATCGGTACAGAAGCCCGGCTTGAACTGGAAGGAATAGTCGACAAAAAAGTGTATTTGTCTCTTGAAGTTAAAATTGAAAAAGATTGGCGAAAAAAAGATAAAGTTTTGAAAAATTTTGGTTACATAAGTGACAAAAAATAAAATTTACGTGTTTTAGTATATATATGTGTGTGTAGAAAAAAGGTGTCGTTTTGATTAATCCAATAAAAGGGATAGAAATAAATAATTATTATAATAGCATTCCTCTTAAGAAAAAAGAAAAAACTCTAGAAATATCTCAAGAAAATAAATTTGAGGTTTATGATAATCAGCTTGCCAAAATAAATAAAGTGGGATTATCTTTTAAAGGATACTATGGTGACCAACAGCCGTTAAAAAAACTTTTTTATCATGTTTCAGGAAAAAATGCTATTTATGAAGATGGATGGACACACGGGCATTTATATCAGGCTGGAATAAAAAAATGGGTTAATGCACATCCGGCTGAACTTTTAAAAAGGACTGCAGAACAAGCAATTCAGTCTATTTGCACACTCATTAAGCCCGCAAACCAATATCCTGGTATTCCTCCTTTCATACCATCACCAAACTTTGGTGACAAATGGGGAAGAAGAGCAAATTATATAGAAATTAATCCGCGTATAATTGCAAAATATGAAAATGGAAAAGTTACAGAAGGATTACTACAAACAATGAAGTTATTGCCGGCTATGCCGACTTCGCCAAACTCTTTTGCAAACTGTATCATTTTATCTCAATTATATCCTTCATTTTATGGTGATGGATACAAAGATGCCGATTCTCTATATTGTGTTGATTTACACAAAGGAATTAGCCAAACCCTTACAAGTGAGGGCATGCGCGGCAAAATGGGTGATGATGAACAGGTAAAAGCCTTCAATGATGCAGCTCATCTACTTGGATTTAAAACAGGATTTAGAATACCGCTTTCAGCCGGTCAACTAAGAGTTCAAGGAAATGAATTTAACTGGTATCAACATGAAAAAGCGTTTATAGATGCTTGCGTTTGGGCTATTGAATTAGGCTTTGACTCTATTTACTTTGATAGTGCAAAGCATATTACAGATAGAAATGGATATTGTGGAATTGGTGATTTGCCTAATAAAGGACAAATGTCTTATATTCTTTACGAAATCCGTCAAAGAACAGGAAGACACGATATAGCATTTATTGGTGAGAAATGTGATAATCGTCAAGAATATAAAGAAATGGGCTTTACAGCCGGTACTGACTGGGGTAAAGCAGACAATTTCGAAAGCGTTCGCTGGGAATCACAAAATCAAGCCTGGTCGGGAGAATATGCCGCGGGACCTGAAGTTTCAAACGATAATGACAATGGCGGTCCGGACTTTAATACTAGATTAAACAGGATTAATTCTTGCC
>CAJTWU010000007.1 GCA_910579975.1 uncultured Vampirovibrio sp. | reverse complement strand
CGCCGCCTGTTGAAACGTGAGTGAAATCTTCTGCTTTACAGAATTTCTTAGCAGCAGAAACTGAATCGCCGCCGCCGATAACAGAAACCGCACCATTTTTAGTTGCTTCAACGATAGCTTCAAGAACAGCTTTTGTGCCTTCAGCAAATTTAGGATTTTCAAATGCACCAACAGGTCCGTTCATCAAGATAGTTTTAGAAGATTTAAGAACTTCTGCAAACGCAACTCTTGAGTCTAAACCAGCATCAACACCTTCAAATCCGTCCGGTATTTCGTCGATTTTCACAAATTTATTTGTACCATTTCCAGAGAAATCATCAGCTACTAATACATCGGTAGCCATAACAAGCTTAACGCCTTTTTCTGCAGCTTTCTTTTCGATAGCCTTTGCAACTTCAAGCTGGTCATCTTCACAAATTGAGTTGCCGATTTTACCGCCGTTAGCTTTAACGAAAGTATAAGCCATACCGCCGCCGATAATCATATTATCAACTTTGTCTAACAAGTTTTCTAAAACACCGATTTTAGAAGAAACTTTAGCACCGCCAACAACAGCTGTAAATGGTCTTACAGGATTATCAAGTGCTTGTGATAAGCATCTGATTTCTTTTTCCATCAACAACCCTGAAACAGCCGGTTTAAGGATTTTAGCCAACTTAGCAGTCGAAGTGTGGTTTCTATGAGCAGCACCAAAAGCATCATTAACATAGAAATCACCTAATTTTGCTAATTCTTCTGCAAAAGTCATATCGTCATCTTTTGCTTCTTCAGCTTTGTAATAACGGATGTTTTCTAATAATGCAATTTGCCCGTCAGCAAGTTTAGCCACATAAGGAGCAGCTTCTTCAACTGAAGGAATAAATACAATTTCTTCACCAAAAACTTTAGCCATGTATTTAGCAACAGGTTCAAGAGTGAATTCTGGGTTCTTTTCGCCTTTTGGTCTTCCTAAGTGAGCCATAAGAACAATTTTAGCACCCTTTTCTTTTAAGAAATTAACTGTAGGAACGATAGCTTGAATACGAGTATCGTCTGTAACATTCTTGTTTTCATCAAGAGGTACATTAATATCAACTCTTACAAGAGCTGTTTTACCCTTAATGTCACCTAAATCTTTGATTGATTTTTTCATTGGTCTCTTTCCTTTCTTTTCAACGCATGAAAATTATAACTCAAACAGGGGTAAATATAAATAGTAAAATCACGTTTCACACGTCACCCCTTGTGGGCGAAGCGTGAAACGTGATAATCTAAAATTTCTACCAACATAAGTGCCATCAATAGAAGCTAAATCTTTGTCTTAATTCTTTCAACCAATTTTTCAACTGAAGCCTTTTCCTCTTCTGGAATATCAAAGTTCGCATATTCTTCAAAGTATTCTAAAGCGTCTTCAAAATCATTTCTTGCCATAAACAAAATCGCAACTTTTTTATAAGCAAGCGTGAATTTGTCATTCACAGCAATTGCTTTTAAATAATTTGAAATTGCTTTGTCAATTTCATTATTAGCTTCATATGCTTGAGCTAGAGAATAAAACAACAGTTCACTATCTTCTCTGTATTGAGTAACTGTTTCAAAATTAGAAATTGCGCCTTCGTAGTCACCAAGCTCAAAATAAACATGACCCAAATCATAATATGCATCATAATTTTCAGGTTCACCTTCTAATACTCTATCTAACTCATCAATCGCATCATCCCAGCGTTGGTCATCAATATACACTCTTGCAAGTAAATGCGCAATTGTTAAATTATCTCTTAACTCATAGCTTCCACGCTGTAAAACACCTACGGCAGAAGCCAAGTCGCCCGCCTTATAATACAAATCAGAAAGATTAATATAAGCCTGAGCTAATTCAGGATCAAGTTCAAGTGCTTTAGTTAAATAATTAACAGCCTTTTCATATTCTCCAAGACAAGAATATGCAACACCCATATTATTGTAAACATCCGCGTTATCAGGCTCGTTTTCAAGAACCGAATGAAATACATCAATACATTCATTATATTTACGTTCTTTAAAAAGCTCCATTGCTTTATCTATGTTAACAGACACTATAAATCCTCACTATCTTTTGTATCAATATTATGAATAATTGTTCTTACATTACCCTCAGCCTGAAAATCTTTTGGATCCATTGTCATACGGATTTTATCAGCAATAATATCCTTGTCTTGCTGAACAATTTTAGAACGACCAACAAAATAAACTTCATTAGGTTTTCCAGTTTCTTTATCCGGGAATACCGAAACTTTAGGACCTTGAGCATAATAATCGTCAAACCAGATTTTTACATGCCCGTTACCTATATAAGAATTTTGTTTTTTGTTATATTGCTGATAATCAGAGTGGATTGTAAGCTTCTTGCCGTCATCAGTAATTGCAACCGTTTTTGTAGAACCACTTACAGACATTTCTTCTGTAATCGGATTATAAACAAAATGGTGACCTTCTGATGTATTTTGCTCTTGCTTAACTTTAGCATTACCGATTAAGTCAATTTTCTTTAAGCCGCCCTTAGGATCAGCAATAATAACAGCTTTGTCTGAAAAACTTTCAATATCTTTGTATTTCATATTAACAGAACCGGTAGCAACCATTACATTACTTTTTGTATCGTATTCTTGCGCATCAGCATTAATAACAACAATCGGTGTATTGCCTTCTGTAATTACAGATTGTGAATCACCTTCTGCTCTAACAACTTTATTAATCAAAGATACTTGCAAAATATTTGCCTTAACTTCTCTTTTTTTATTAGCATTAATTTCAAATGCATAAGGTTTATCATAAAAAGTAGCAGTATCCAGTTTATTATTACGTCTTACAGAAACATCAGCCCGAGGACTTTCCACAGTAAGATTATCTATCTTAACCTTTACCCCGCCATCAAGCTTAATTTTCTTTTCTTTATCAGAATAAGTTTGTGTTTTTGATTCGATAACCAAATCAGAAGCAAAAACTGCTAAACTTGAAAGTATTAAAAATGAGATTATTAATATCTTTTTCATCTATACTCCTTTATTGCTAAAAAGTTTCGTTTGAGTTTTACCAATTATTTTAAATTTATCGTAACCGGCTCCGATAATGCATTTTTGAGAAGTTGCCATTAGCTCTTTTCCTTTTCTTATCTTAACATTACCTTCTGCAACGGTTTCTTTGTCGTTGCCAAGCCAAGTCAATCTATCAGCAGCAAGTGAAGTTTCGTCTTTTAAAACGATATAAGTATTCTCATACAAAGTAATTGAACCTTCTTTTTCATTGTATGCTCCCTTAGAAGATTGAAAACTCATAGCAACTTCTCCTTCTTTATAAAAGTTACCCACAACATTATTCAAGGTTGCAATACTTCTATCATTGCTATAATTACCTGTTTCACCATATATTTCGAAATATTTATTACCTTCTTTTGTTTCGGTAATAATAACTCCTATTGCATCAACTCTTTGTTCATCTTTTGAACCGCTTACTTGCTCACGTGTAAAACTTTTACTTATCATGCCGGCTGAAATAAAAGCCCAGCCCATTATACCGGCAAATATAGCAAGCGCAATTATATAGCTCAATTTCTTTTTATCAAATTCTTTTATCTTTTTTAAAAATGATTTCATAAGAGTATTTTATCACACATTAAATATTGTGTAATCCTTTGTTTTTAATTGTAAAATCCTGTTTATTTCATCTTTATTATCAGTTGAACCGAAAATAACAGCAAAAAGCGGATGGTGCTTAGGATTAATCCTTCTTACTTCCAAAACATTTGAATAATTAGCCAGCCAATTATCATATTCAAAACCGACAATTTTATCTCTTTCAATTGCTGATGGCACTTCAGCCATAGAGAAATAATACATCTTATTAGAAGCTTTTGATAAGACTTCATTCCAATCCGGTGCTTGCTGTTTCATAAAACATTCATAAACATTAATACCCCAGGCATATTTTGAAACATCCGTTGTGCACCATCCGGCAAAACGCATTGGATTTACTTCTATAGGGATAATTCTTTCATCTTCAGTAACTCTTAGTTCGATATGAAGAGGAAAATTTTTAATATTATTTTTGTCACCGATTTCTTTTAGAAGCATGGCAAACTTTGCCATATACTTAATCATAATATCTGTAGACATCACATAAATTCTATCGCTCACATCTTTTGAATTAAAAAATGGATGGTGAAAGATATTTAAAATAACAGGATTACCATTTTTATCATAATATGCATCTACGGCATACTCTTCACCTTGAATATATTCTTCAATAATAAATTTAGAAGTATTTACAACAGCTTCAGGATAGAATTTTTGCGCGAGTTCCATTTCATGTTCAAGTTGATTTAAAGTAGTTTTCCAGTCTTCATCATTATGAATAGTATGTACACCCAGGCTCAAAAATCCTATTGCCGGTTTTAGAACAAGCGGATATTTTAATTCTTCAAGAGCGATTTTTGAAAGATGGTCGTATTCAAGAGCTTTAAAATAAAAATCAGGAAAAACATCTTTCAACATATTTCTAAAAATGAATTTATCTTTAAAAAGCTTGATATAACGGCTTAAATTTGAGTCAGGAAGATTTTCAAGAACCCAATTAATTGAATTTTCAGAGTTAGAGTAAATTATTGGGCACTCCACTTGATTATAATAATCTTTCGCAACATCAGAATTGATTGTTTCAAAAGCACCTTCTTCAATACCTGCAATCTCAAGCGCTTCATTTTCTAAAACAACCCAGTCATTTTGCACAATACTATCTATTAAAAATTCCGACACATAAGGTTTTTCAATTATAATCAAAATACTTCCTCCTCTTAGATAATATTATAAAATTTATAAACCTAGCTGTAAAGTACTATATTTAGTTACATATTTTTACATTACAGCAAAATAATTTATTTTTTGGTTTATAATTAGTTAGCGATGAACGAAATACCCATAAATCAACCAAATAATTACTTGTTAAGAAGAAATCGTCTAAGCCGCAAGTCAACATCTCAGGATAAAATAAAAGCGGCAATAGGCTCATTTACCGGAGTTGCAATACCAGTTGCAATGATGATGAGAAAACAGGGAATAAAAAGTCCACATAAACTTAAATATAATTTAGGAGATATGCTGATACTATCAGGAACTCCTATACTTGGCGGTGTAACAGCCGGGATGATTGGAAACAATAAAGAAACAAACATCGCAAAAGCTAAAGAAGGTATTTTCCAATTTCTAAATGCTGCAATTCCTACATGGCTTACAGGTGCCGCAATCCGTTTATGTGAAACAACACCCAAACTAAATAATATTCCTGCAAAAATTGCCTCTATCGGAGGAAGCCTTTTAATAGGAATGCACGGAGCAGCCTCTGTTTCAAATCTCATTTGCGACCCGAAAGATAAACATCCGGACCGAAAACTTGACTTGAAAGACTCAATAGCAAACCTTGATGATATGCTTGGAGTACTGGTTCTCGCAAAATTTCCTATGGCTGACAAGTTACATTTAGAAAAAGCCCTTCCATTTATTTATTCTTATTGTGGTTATAGAGCAGGAAAAAGTAACTAACTACTTTAAAAGAGGACATTTTTTTATTATTTCCAGATATTTTTCTATTAATTCCCATGGCATAAACATAGGAATTCGTCCAAGTTTTTGAGTATCAAATTTCTGCCCTACAGGAGTAGACTCAATTATTTTTCTTACAGCTTCATTATCTTTTTCTAATTCAAATCTTTTGCCTCGCAAATAATGAAGCGCATGAGAGTTTAAAGCAGCTTCTGATGTAATCTCAAAAAAATCCAATCCACGCTTTAGACAATGCTCGACTTCAATCTGATCAGCAACAGTTCCAAACCCTGAATATAATTGCGGATTCATATTTTCAATATAATCAACATATACTCCCCAAAAAGTATCCTTTAGATTAACTTTACCAACAGGTATTTTTCCATCTTTAACAAGGTACTCCGTACGTATACCAAAATATGGAATAGCTGCTTGTCTCAATTTGTCAACTGTGACTGGGATATATGATTGTAATTTCTTTGAATAAATCATACTTATATAAACCCTGTAAAAAATTTTTTTGCTAAAAAAAGAAGGCTTTCGCCTTCTTTTTTATATATTTGCTAATTGTTTGTAATAATCATGTTCTTGTTCGAACTTATAAGATAAATTAAACAATTTTGCCTCTGTCAACTGAGGAGTCATAATCTGTAAACCAATTGGCATACCGTCACTATCAAATCCCGCCGGTATTGAAATAGCAGGGATACCGGCAAGGTTAGCAGAAATTGTTGCAATATCTGTTAAGTACATCGCAAGCGGGTCTTCTGTTCTTGCGCCCAAATCAAATGCTGTATTAGGACAAGTTGGAGAAATTAAAGCATCAACTTGTGTGAATGCTTTTAAGAAATCTTCAGTTACAACCCTTCTCATCTGTTGTGCTTTTTTATAATAAGCATCATAGTAACCTGATGATAAAGCATAAGTACCTAACATTATTCTACGTTTAACTTCTGGTCCGAAACCTTCTGCACGAGATTTGCAATACATCTCTAGAAGATTTGAAGCCTCTTCAGTTCGGTGGCCATATCTAACACCATCAAATCGTGCTAAGTTTGAAGAACATTCAGCTGTAGCTAAGATATAATAAATACCAATTGAATGTTTTAGATTTGGCAATGAAATTTCAACAATTTCAGCACCTAAAGATTTATAAGTATCAATTGCAGATTTTAAAGCTTTCTCAACATCAGGTGACAACCCTTCAGACATAAGTTCTTTAACTACACCGATTTTCATACCTTTAATATCGTTATTTAAAGTACTTCTGTAGTTTTCAACCGGTAATTTTAAAGATGTTGAGTCGTGCTTATCATAACCCGAAATAACTTCCAATAAAGCAGCTGAGTCTTCAACAGTTCTTGAAAACGGACCAATCTGGTCAAGTGATGAAGCAAACGCAATCAAACCGTATCTTGAAACTTTACCGTAAGTAGGCTTCATACCTACAATACCGCAAAAACTTGCTGGAAGACGAATACTTCCTCCGGTATCCGAACCAAGCGCAAGAGTTGCTTCACAAGCAGCAACAGAAGCTGCAGAACCGCCTGATGAACCACCGGGAACCTTATTCAAATTCCAAGGGTTGTGAACTTTTTTGAATGCAGAGTTTTCATTAGAAGAACCCATTGCAAACTCGTCCAAGTTAGCCTTACCGACAATTGGAACCAAATTATCTAATAATTTTTGAGTAACTGTTGCATTATAAGGTGATACAAAGTTTTCCAAAATTTTACTTGAAGCAGTTGTCCGTGAGCCAACAAGATTCATATTATCTTTTAAAGCAAGAGGAACACCGGCAAGAAGCGGTAATTCTTCACCCTTAGCTACTTTTTCATCAACTTTTTTAGCTGTTTCAAGAGCTATATCTTCTGTAGTTGAATTAAATGCACCTAATTTTTCATCAAGAGATTTAATTCTTTCTAACGAAGCTTTTGTAAGCTCAACAGCCGAAACTTCTTTATTTTGAATAGCTCTGGATTGTTCCATAGCACTCTTTTTCAATAGTTCTAGCATAATATCTCCTTTATTTGATTTTATTATACCAAAAACAAATATTGTGTAACAAATTTTTAAATTACAAGCAATTTTATTTCCTCCATATACTTTATAAATATAGGGAAATTATGGGAACAGTACAACTATTAGGAAAAATAGCAAAGTATTTTGTCAAACCGGGCAAAAGTATCTTAGCTCATACTCAACCGCAACAAGCAGAGTTTTTCAGCTGTACAATGAAAAACGGTGCACTTACCCGAGAAACTCAAGCTGCATTGGGTGATGCCTCCCTATTTGTGGAAAATCTACTTAAAACACAACAACCTGTTGCAAAACAAGAAGTCTTATCACTATTTGACAACCTTGGAAGCGTTAAACAAATCCAAAATCGATATAAAGGTGCATTAAGTATTGAAACAAAACTTCTGCGCGGATTGAAAAAAGCTGAAAACCAAACTTTTACCTCAATGAACGATGCAATTGCCTGCATTGAAGATGGAATAGGCTCCCGTGTTATAACTCAATCTCTTGATAAACTAAGCAAATCACAAATTGATAAAATGATAGCAGCACAAAATCTATCAAAAGAAGAAGCTCTTATTCTTCGCAAATACATATACCAGGAGCCAATAGCTCCACAAGAAGTTGATAAAGCATTTACATTATTTGAAGAATTTGCTCGCCCCCTTGTTGAAACACGGTCAAAAGAAGTTGTTGACCAACTTACTTTAGGTATTTTAAAAAATAGAATAACAAAAGGCGAAACTACTCTTCAAGAACTTGAAAACAGCGGACTTTTTAGAGATGACATTATAAAACGTCTCTCATCTGAAGATGTTCTTCCAATTAATATTACAGAAATAAATAACTACCGCGGACCACACGGGTTGGCTGAATTTAGCAACAATCAAATCCGTCAATTATCAATGGCTCTTGGAGAAGACTCCGGTGTTGTTATTATATCCGATGCAAGAGGTTTAAGCGGGAGATGGTCTGCTGACAAAATAGAAAAGCTTTCCTCAAAATCTATTAAAAATTCAGGATATCGAACAGCTCAAATGAATGTAATTCACCAAAATGGTGCATTAGGAGAAATTCAATTTAGAGGCGAACATACAAATATCATTGGAGAATACGAACATATTGCATATGATTTAAGAAAAGATAAAAATACGCTAGGTGAAATATTTGAACCATTCTCTCAAGCAGTCAAAAAGTTATCAGAAGATGAATACAAAATTTATAATCAATATCTTGAAAATTGTTATAATTACTACAATAGAATAGAACTGGGATTGCCAGCCGTAAAACCGAAATTACCTCAACAATTACCAAAAATTCTGTCTGAAGAAAGTATGAAAGCATTATACGAGGCGAACCATACTTTACAAAAAGAACTGGAAAAAGACTTTGTACGATATTTTGAAGCAGCATAGGTAAAATTATGATAAAATATGATAATAATATAAACATAAAAATACAACCTTGGACAAAAGGCAATAAAAAAATGGACTTATCAAAAGAATTAGAAAAAATAGTGGAAACCATTAAATGCAGAGTTGAACGCGAAATTCCCGACAAAGGATATTTCAGAAACTTTGCCGAAAACTTTGATAATGTTGCACTCTTCATTGAACGTGACGAAGAACGTGAAGGACGTGCTTTTCTGGGTATATCTGTTTTACACCCTCAAATAAAAGTGGATGCTGCAACATATCTGATAAATGGCGATAGAGAAACTATTTTGAAATATCTTCAAGATCCAGCATTAAATTCAAAGCTGCAAGAAAAAATAACAAAGCTTTCAGACTCACTAAGAGACGTAAGATAGTAAACTTTCACTTACTACCTCTTCCTATGGAAGAGGGTTGGGGTGAGGGATCAACTAAATAGCTGAAGCTCCAGATACAATTTCAACAAGCTCTTGGGTAATAGCAGCCTGCCGTGCCTTGTTATAATCAACTGTTAATGTTGAAATCATTTCCTCCGCGTTATTTGAAGCAGCAGACATTGCTGTCATACGAGAAGCAAGTTCACTCGCATTAGCTTCTAATAATGCTTGGAAAATAGAATTTGTAATAAACATTGGTACAAGCTTCTGTAAAACAGCATGCGCATTAGGCTCAAATTCCATTACCGGATCAAGTTCATGTACCTCTGCTTTTTCAACTTCAACAGGTAAAACTTCCCAATTAACTATATTATAAGACATCATATTATTAAAATGAGTTGTAATAATATCAATCTTATCAATTTCACCGTTAACGAAATCTTCTGCAATATCCTCTGCAATAAGATTTGCACCTGTTGCAGTCGGGTCATTTGCAACACTAATGTAACCTTCTTTTAACTCATAGTTTCCAGGTTTATGCCTAAAACCTGAAACAGCTTTTTGCCCAACAGGATAAATAACTGTTTTAATCCCATTTTCAGTATTTTCTTTAATACGTTTAAGGGTGGTTTTAATTATATTAGCGTTATAAGCACCTGCTAACCCTTTGTTAGAAGTAATTACAAGTAAACCTTCCGTTTTAACTTCTCTTCTTTCAAGAAGCACAGGATAGTTATCCAATCCACGTGCAACTTTCAAACCTGAAACAGAATATTCACCGACTGTTGCAAGCATTCTTCTGAATAAATGCAATAATTCATCAGAAAACGGTCTTGACGCTTTAACTGTATTTTCAGCTTTTTTAACCTTAGCTGCCGCAACCATTTTCATTGCTTTAGTAATCTTTTTAGTGTTCTGGACACTTGATATTCTGCTTTTGATATCTTTTAAGTTTGGCATAATTTACCTTATTATTTTCTCTTTGCCTTTCTAAATCCATCAACACCAATAGACAAAGAAAGAATACCTAATACAATTCTGAACCAATCAAAATTGTCGTTGTAAGCTGATACAAAGCAAACAATTGCTACAATAATAAACAGTGAATTGAGAATAAAATTATACAAAGCGCTTCTTTTATGCTCATTTGCACAAACAACAACATCACGGTCCTTATCCATACATTCTAAACAAAGCCCTTTACCGCAAATTTGGCAAATCCCAAAAGCATCTCTTTCATGGTGATTATAACATTTCATAATCTATCTCCTATAATGTTTTCACATAAGCTTCAAGTTCAGCCTTCAAAGCTTCTTTGTCTTCATCAGATAATTTATCGCCTTCATTCAATCTCTTATTTAATTCTGGCATAGCAGCTTCAAAGTGTTCAAACCAACCAGCTTTAAAATCAGCTACTTTTTTATTATCAACTTCATCAAGGAAACCTTCATTTGCTGCAAACAAAATTGTTACTTGCTGTGCAACCGATAATGGTTTATATTGAGGCTGTTTAAGAACTTCTGTTAACTTTTGACCTCTAAGAAGCTGTTTCTTAGTAGCAGCATCCAAATCAGAAGCAAATTGAGCAAATGCTTCCAATTCTCTAAACTGCGCCAAATCAAGACGAAGTTTACCAGCAACTTGTTTAATCCCCTTAGTTTGAGCTGCACCACCAACTCGTGATACAGAAATACCAGCGTTGATTGCCGGTCTTACACCGGAGTTAAACAAAGATGTTTCCAAGAAAATTTGTCCATCCGTAATAGAGATTACGTTTGTAGGAATATATGCTGAAACATCACCCGCCTGAGTTTCAATAATTGGTAATGCTGTAATACTGCCGCCACCCAATTCATCAGATAACTTAACAGCACGTTCCAATAATCTTGAGTGAAGATAGAATACATCACCCGGATAAGCTTCACGTCCCGGCGGTCTTTTAAGAAGTAATGACATTGCACGATAAGCCTGAGCATGTTTTGTCAAATCATCATAAACAATAAGAACATGTTTTCCTTGTTCCATAAACTCTTCTGCCATTGCAACACCGGCAAATGGAGCAATATATTGCAACGGAGCTGCTTCGTTAGCTGTAGCCGATACAATAATTGAATAATCCATTGCGCCGTGTTTTTCTAATGTTTTAGCTAACTGGGCAACTGTAGAAGCCTTTTGACCTACTGCAACATAAATACAAATTACATCCCCGCCTTTTTGGTTCAAAATTGTATCAATTGCAATAGCAGTTTTACCTGTTTGACGGTCACCGATAATCAATTCTCTTTGACCTCGTCCAATAGGAGTCAGCGCATCAATTGAAGTTAAACCTGTTTGAAGAGGCTGATGAACTGATTTTCTTGCAACAATACCAGGAGCAACTCTTTCAATCGGACGGGTTTTATCAGTAATAATTTCACCTTTGCCGTCTAAAGGAGCACCTGTAGGACTTACAATTCTGCCAATAAGCGCTTCACCAACAGGAACAGAAGCAATACGTCCGGTTGTTTTAACAACCATTCCTTCTTTAATATGAGTATATTCACCAAGGATTACAACCCCAACATTGTCTTCTTCAAGGTTTAATGTAATACCAAGAGTTCCTCTGCCGTCAACAAATTCTACAAGCTCATTTGACATAACATTTCTAAGCCCGTAAATGCGTGCAATACCGTCTCCTACTTCAAGCACACTGCCAACGTTTGACACTTCGGCTTTTGCTTCATAGTTTCTGATATTCTCTTTTAATATAGAGCTGATTTCATCAGGATTTATTACTGCCATTTTTACCCCTTTATAATATTATTACTTAAATCATCTAATTTATGACGAATACTATTATCAATAATAGTTTCATCTATGTTAAAAATTAAACCGGCAATAATGTCATTATCAACATTCCAATCAACAATAACATCTTTGTTCAATTTTTCAGCAATCTTATTTTTAATATCATTTTTGCGTTCATCTGCTAAATCAATCGCTGATGTAACTTTAACACGTGATATATTCTTAATTCTTTCAAGTTCTTTTTGAAATTCAACAGCTATTTGAGAAATAATATCAATTCTCTTTCTCAAATTTAAAGCATACAAAAAGTTATAAACAATAGGCATTACACTGTTTTGAAAAAGTTTACACAATACAATCTGTTTCTCTTCTGTAGATATAGATGGATTATTAATAACATTTGATAATTCATCAGATGAATTAATTGTATCAGATACTTCTTTCAAATCATCTAATATATCTTCTTTAGAGATATTAGCATCTTCTTGAGCAAGCTCCATTAGAGCTTGAGCCCATCTTTTAGAAATCAGTTCGCAATTTTGTGTCTTCATTTTTGAACTCCTTCAATTGCGTTTATACTTTCTTCAATCAACTGGTCATGCAACCCTTGATTATGATATAGTTCATGCAAAATTTTTGATTTAGCTACTTCTACAGAAGCCAATGTTGCCCTTTTTATTAAATCATTTTTCAAAATAACTCTGCTGTTCTCAATAGCCTTATCTGCATTATCTCGTATAATAATGACATTTTTCTCAGCATCTTGAACAATTTTTTCACCTACAAGCTTAGCGTTTTCAGCTGATTTCAATAAAATTGTATTAATTTCTTGTTCAATATGGCTCATACTCTCTTCAATAGAACTTAAGCGAGTTTCAGACTCTTCTTTAACAATTTTTGACTCTTCAATAACATCGTTAATATTTTGTTTTGACTGTTCTAATTTTCCCTTTACATCCATTTTATGTGCAAGGAAAAGAATAACCGACATAAAGATTATGAAGTTAAATAAATTTGTTCTTGCTATGTAACTAACTATTTCTTCAAACATTTGAACCTCTATTTACCCCTTTAACCCCACAAAACTTCATTAACTTTGTTATCATCAAATCCATCGGCTTGGCTTCTATAGCCTATAGTTTTTTCAACAATATCATTTGCTAAATCATTCATAGAACCTTTAAGACCATTTTTAACATCATCAGAAAGTTGTCTTAAATCAGATTTTGCCTGTTCTATTTCATCCTTAGCAGAATTTTGCGCCTCAGAAACCATTTCAGACTTCTGGTTCTTATAACCGTCCAGAGTTTCTACGTACTTGCCGCGTGCTTCATTTTTTGCTTCGGTCAATTTTTCTTCTTTTTGATTTGTTAATTCTTCTGATTTTGCCTCATTTTGATGAGCAGCATCATAATTCCCGTCAACAAAATTCTTACGCTCCTCCATAATATTAAGAACAGGCGCATACAAAATTTTGTTCATTAGAAAAACAAACACTAAGAACGAAATAATTGTTACAAGAAAAGTACCGTTAAACTCCATTTCTTATAAAATCCTCGCTTAACCCATCATGCCTGACAATTTCATAGCAATAACCAATGCATAAATAGCACATGCTTCTGCTAATGCAGCACCAACTAAGAAGAAACCAACTGCTTTACCGGCAATTTCAGGCTGTCTTGAAATTGCATCCATCAAACCTTTTGTAGCAAATCCAATACCAAGTCCGGCACCTATTGCACCAAAACCCATTGCAATACCTGCACCTAATTGTGCTAAATCAGAAATTGTTTTTACTTCTTCCATTTTATTTCTCCTTTTTTATAACCTTTGGACGGAGCACATTTCACTAAACTACTAATCTATATATTCTGCTCCAAGTGCTCCTTTTGAACAGATTACCGGCAAAATGAACTTCACATCAATGCTCTTCATTTACCGCCGTTGCTATGTATACTGTAGTAAGCATTGTAAATACAAGAGCCTGTACACAAGCTACTAATATCTCAAAAAACATAATCGGCAATGGCAAACCCCAAGCACAAAGACCTAAAAGCGCTGTTATAAGAATTTCTCCGGCTAAAATATTACCAAAAAGTCGTAATGCAAGAGTTAGAGGCCTTGTTACTAACTCCAAAATCTCAACAAGCATTGAGATTATTCCTACAAAAGAAAACTCATGAAGCAAGAACTTTCCTTTCTTCTTAATCAAACCTGCCACAACATAGTAAACAAGCACGATAACAGCAAGACCCGCTGTTAGGTTAATATCATTGGTAGGTGATGCCATTTCACCATGTTTTAATTCAATCATTTTTAAAGGCAACTGCCCCATTAAGTTTGCAGTTACAATAAACAAAAATAGAGATGCAATTAAAGGGAAATGCTTTCTTCCGCCTTCATGTATCATGCCATTAATAAGATTATTAAAATACCCTAAAATTGACTCAAAAACTAATTGCAGTTTTGAAGGGAAAATAGACAATTTTCTTGTTGCAATAAAAGATACAATAAGCAAAAATGCCATTGCAGCCCACATTGTAACAAGTGTATCCATATTAAAGGACATATTGTGTCCCATAATAACTCTATCTACAATCCAATGTCCTTCGCTCATTGAATTCCCTTTATGCCCTCTATTATCTTCCTAACAATCCTAACACAAATTGTAAAGTTTTGCAACAAAGGTAAAATAAAGAATTCTAATTTAGACTAATTATTATGTTAAAACTTCCTCTTCTTCTTTAGGCTCATCTAGAGGATTTTCTTGCGTTGTAGCAGAAGAAGCCGTTTCACCCTCTGAAACTTCTCCTGATGTATCAACACCAGCTTGAACTTCTTCAATATTAGTATTTGTTTCATCCAGAGCTGTTACATTTTCTTCAACTATATCATTAGTTTGAGCAGCTAATTCTTGCACACTTTCTCTAACATTTATTTCATTACCAATATCACTTGCATACTTTAATTGTTCTGCTACGCCAACACCTGACATTGCAGCACCTGTCATTCCCATAGTACCAAATGCCGCTGCCCAAGCTGTAAATGGACCTCCACTTGCAGCTGCACTAAAGGCTTTAACCGCAGAAGCAGTACTTGAGACCGCATTTATACCTTGCAGACCAGCTTCAACATAACTGAGTGTCTTTGTAAAACTATCAAAAGTCTCTGCATAATCAGCTGTTTCTAACATATCAGCAAGTTTATCTGAAGTTGAAGTTATTTCTTCCTGTATGTTTTCTGTATCACCATTTATTTCTTCAATTTCTTCAGAAGATTCTGTTTGCAATGCAGAAATTTTTTCTCCAAGAGATTGAATATCTAATCCTAGTTGTTCATATTCAGCTTTTTCTTCCTCCGTCAGTGGTTGCCCTGACTGCATTTTAGCAGATAATTCATTTTGTCTGGTAATTTTTTCGTCATATTCATTTTGTAATTCTTCAATATTTTCAGAAGCTTCTTCTCCAATATTAGCAGCACCACTCGAAAGATCTTCAATTTTTTCAGAATTTTCATTCATAACATCTTGCTCTGATTCTAAGCTTGATAAGTATTCTTCCATTTGAACTTCTAATTCCATCAACTCATTATGCTCGTCTTTATTAGGTTTCTTAGCCTGATATAAAACTCCGTTAGCAAGCCCCATTGTACAACCAATCATGAAACTAAAAGACTTAATTGTGGCATTCGCAATAGATTTTTCAGCAATCTTTTCGCCAACTTTTGCACCAATTACACTACCAACTGCGCCACCCACAGACATAACTGCATCGGCACTTGTACGCGCTATTTGTCCTGTTTTAGATTTTTTACCTTTTACAGTCTTTTCTTCAGTATCATCAATCTCATAAACATTCTGATCTTTACTTGCTTGAACTCTCCAACCTTTTAATTGATTGCTATATTTATCTTCAATGCCTTGAATATCATTTGCAGAAACGCCTTTCGGAGGTTTTCCTGTCTGGGTATATTCTACATAAGCAGCTTTACAAGCATTGATATCGTTAATATTAATTGACATTCATATCCTCCGAATTTTCATTCAATAATTTTATTAACGACACTTTATCAAAAAACTTTAGAATTTTGTAACAAAAATTTACATTTCAATCATAAATGTAACTGGACCGTCATTTACCAGAGCCACATCCATCATTGCACCAAACTTCCCATGCGCAGTTTTAATTCCATAAGCAGAAACCTCTTCAATAAATCTTTCGTATAATTCATTTGCAATCTTTGGCTCCGCAGATTTATCAAAGCTTGGCCGTGTACCTTTTTTACAATCACCGCAAAGAGTAAATTGAGAAACTACAAGCATTTCTCCGTTTATATCAATTAAAGAACGGTTCATCTTATCATTCTCATCAGCAAAAATACGAAGTCCCGCAATCTTTTTAGCAGCCTTTTGAACCTGTTCTAATGTATCACCTTTTTCTATTCCAACAAGCGCTAAAATTCCTTTGTTAATGGAAGAATACAACTCGCCGTCAATAGTCACTGATGCGTTTTTAACTCTTTGTATTAAAACTTTCATTAATTTCTTTTATCCTTTTTTCTGCATTTTCAAGATATTTTAAAATTTTTGAACTAATATTAGTTACAGTCTCAACATCAAATTTCTGAACCATTTTCATCTCATAATCCAAATCAATTTTATCTGCTGTAGTAATAAATTCAAACAACTTAGAATTATTAGCAGATAAAGTGAGATAATTTTCAGAAAGATTCTTAAGGGCTTTTAAAACTTCAACCGTTGCCGCCCTATAGCGTTTCAAATCATTGTTCAAAGCTTTTGCATACCTCTTACCTTCTTCTATCAAAGATATCATTTGGTTTAATTCATCAAATTTTTGAGATAGGTTAGAAAAAATAACATCTTTATCATAACTAAAATTAATATCTAAATCCTGTACATCAACTATTTCCGAGTCGTTTAATGCTTTCTCAAGACTCATATTTTCAAAACCATTCAATTGTGCACCAACAAGCGATGTATTTATATATTTTCTATCATTGAATTTCGCTGTAAACTCTTCCAACGGTGCAACAAATGCTGCATATACAGATTCTGTTGGAAGCATTTCTCCTGTAATTCCTTTAACAAAATGCATAGAGTTGTTAAGATTTTCTAAACGTCTTTTAGCAGCTGCTCTTCTTTTTTCAATATCAGGGGAATTAGAAAGCGCTTCTGCAAACTTATCAAAATCGCGCGCCATAATCTCCCACCTTCCGCTTTCGGGATTATGTGCACAAACTAAATCTTTATAAGCGGAGTCCTTGCTGTAACATTGACCGCCAATATAAGCAAGATCCTGTCCTACAAGAATAATTTTTGAACAACCTAAAATTCTTGCTGAATTTAAAGCTGTATAAGAAACAGTCCCTTTAGAAAAATATTCATCGATATTTTCACCGCAAACTTCAGCCCAAAACTGGTTTACAGGAACATTTGAAGCTATATGTGAAAACCGTTTTTTAAACTCAAAATTTCTTAATGCCGGGTTAGAATACGGTTCTGTTATAAAATAAACGTCTTTTAAATCAATTCCTTCAATTTGTTTAGAAGAATCAAATGTCTCAATTATAACTAAAAAATCCGGTTTGATTTCATTAGCAATTAATGTTTTTAATGCCGTTCCAACTGCAAATAAAACATATTTATCCCTTTGCTTCTTTAATATTTCAATATTTCTATCCAGTGTAGGGCCAGCTGAAACAACTACAGCAGTTTTACCTTTATAAGTATCTTTTAACCTTGCTAGAGGAATTTCTTCAAACAAATTTGGAATATTTTTTAGTAACATTTTCAAAGATGGATAAAACTTTTCTTTTGTATATTTTAAATCCAAACTGTATGAACCCACCATATTTTGAAGTTTTTTCACCAGCTCTTCAAAACCTTCAGCTTCCATTTGAGTAGGTAATGTAAGCATTTCAGGAGTATTTTTCATCCCTGATTTTTGATGTACAGCTTCCGCAACCTCTTCATATTCTGAACAGACAAACACATCAGGCTTTATAATGTCACCTGAAAAATCAACAAGATTAAAAACAACTTTCATAATATTCAAATCAGGTTCATAAAGTATAACAGCACCTTTAGAGTTAAGCGAAGCAATCTGAAATAAATACCCTAAACCTAAACCATATACCAGATGAATAGAAACGGGCTCATTTTTTGCGTAAGAAAAAATTTCCTGAGCCTCTCCAAGAGGGCTTTGTTCATTATGAATATATTTACCCCTGTAAATCAAATTATATCCGTTAGTCTGAACCAGCTGCGGCATATCCATAGGAACATAATTTTGTAATTTATAAGCGAGTTTTGGATTTTTGACCGCTAATGCAGATATGTTTTTTTGAAAAATATTATTCATTAGAAACAGCTTTACCCCTTAGTTGTCCGCATGCAGCATCAATATCAGCACCACGTTCTAAACGAACCGTAACTTTTTTACCTGAATGTTCCATCAAATACTTAAATTGCATAATATCATTATTAGTTGATTTTTTGTATTTTGTATCGTCAACTGAATTATATGGTATTAAATTGATATTACACTTTAAATCCTTTAAAAGAAGCGCAAGCTCTTTAGCTGAAGAAGGTGTATCATTGAAACCGTGAATAAGAATATACTCAACAGTAATTCTTCTGCCTGTTTTTTCAACATAATTAAGCAGTGCTTTTTTAAGCTCATCAATCGGATATTTATTCTCAATTGGCATTAATTCTGCCCTTAATTTATGATTAGGAGCATGCAAAGAAATCGCTAGAGTTGATTGTAATTCAGCCTCTGCAAGTTCATTAATTTTAGGTACAATACCGCTTGTAGAAATAGTAATTCTTCTTGCTCCGATTTGAAAATCATCATTGAATATTTCTAATGCTTTCAAAACATTTTTCAGATTTAATAAAGGTTCTCCTTGCCCCATAAATACAACATTAGTAACTTTTAAACCTGTATCTCGCTGAATAGTTAAAACCTGTTCAATAATTTCAGTATAAGTAAGATTTCTGATAAAACCGCGTTTTCCTGTTGCACAAAATGAACAGTTAACAGCACATCCAACTTGAGAACTTACACAAGCAGTTAAATTAGCACGATTGTCAAAGCGCATAAGAACCGTTTCAACACACTCTCCATCAGGATATTCAATTAAATATTTTATGG
This sequence comes from uncultured Vampirovibrio sp., assembly GCA_910579975.1. GTDB lineage: Bacteria > Cyanobacteriota > Vampirovibrionia > Gastranaerophilales > Gastranaerophilaceae > CAG-196. The sequence goes on along the minus strand of CAJTWU010000007.1, from coordinate 43,922 downwards.
TTCCATCTGTACTCACCTGTTTTACTTTGATTTTTGTTTCAGTAACTACAGCTTTTTGTTTAAGTTCTTCTCTAAAATCCTTAGAAAGGTTTGTCATCTCATCAATTGTTGAAACTGATTTTGTATAAATCCAATTATGGATTTGTTTGGCACGAAACTTTGTTGCACCAAATTCGGTCATTAGTTGTTCAAGTTCTTGTAGTTTTAGTCCTGATAATACTTTCATTTTTTGCTTTCTTGTTGACACCTCACCCCAACCCTCTCCTCAAGGAGAGAGAGTTGGTGGCTCAGCCTAGTTTATTTTTATAAAATTCTATTATATCCGTTTTTGCCTTCAAAAGCATTGATTGCTTTGCCGCTGCATTTTTCCAAACATTGTAAGAACAGGTGGAAGGCAAAAGCTTCAATGGATTATGAGGAAAATCCTTGCAAACATCAGGTCTGTTTTCATAATCCGAACATTCATTGCCATTAATTTTTGGACAATGATAATAAAATACTTTTTGTTCTTCCATTGTATCTTCTAAAAGTTTGAAAAACTCCGGATTAGCTAAACGCGCCTCATCTTCTGATTTGTAAGGTACAAAAACAGAAACAAAATCCCGAGCAAATTTGTCACCGCGCATAGCTCTTTGTTTTAACTGTTCGTAAGAATGCTCACTTGTTGCAAGACGGCAGCAATTACCACACTTTGAACATTCGCATTCAGATTTTTTATCCATTATTGCCTTATATTCTTGTTTTAACTTTTGTCTGTAATCTCCCGACAAAAAAGTTATAATTTGCATTTGCCAATCTCTAAATGCACACCCGACAGGATAATCCGTAAAGACGTCTTTTGTTTCTATCTTACAATCTTTAACAGTGCAATTTGCACATGGATTTTCGGGTTTAAATTTATCTACAGCCGCTCTAATTTGGTTAGCTGCAAGCAAAAAAATTTGTCTGTAATTGTTTTTCAAATCTTCATATTGAGTCTCAATAGGTGTTGAAGGTTGTCCTAATGAATTATTAAAAAAATTAGTCATACTACAAATAGTAGCATAAATTGCCCATTGGTACAATGAAGTTTTCTGATAAAAGGTTAATATGTTTGAGAAAGGAATTTGTTATGACAGAAAAATTAGAATTATACAAATGTAATATTTGCGGAAATCTCGTTCAAGTTATTCTACCGGGAGATGGCGAACTTGTTTGCTGCGGCCAACCTATGGAACACATGGTACCGCATCAGGAAGAACAAAATGAACTAGCTGAAAAACACACACCTGAAATCGAAATGATTGAAGGAAAGCGTTTTGTGACACTCAAACATCATCCGATGGAAAATGAACATTATATTCAATTTATTGAAGTCTACAAAAAAGATAAATCTTGTCTTCATGTAAAATACTTCAATCCTGGTGAAAAAGCAGAATTTGATATTACTTGCCTTGATGAAGACATTAATGCACTGGAACTTTGCAACATACATGGACTATGGAGGAGCAAAAATGATTAGTGAAGCAATCAACGAAATTCTAAACGAACAAATAAATAAGGAATTTTATTCAGGTTATCTATATTTATCAATGTCAGCTTATTTAAAAGAGCTGGGCCTGAACGGCTTTGCCTCTTGGATGAAAATCCAGGCTAGAGAGGAAGTCGAACACGGGCTTAAGATTTTTGATTACTTAATTAACTGCAACAGTTTTGTTACCTTAAAACAAATCAGAACACCTGAATTTGAGTTTCAGGGAATTTTATCAATCTTCAACCATATCTATGAACATGAAAAATGTATTACACGTGCAATTATGACCGTTGCAAAACAAGCTGAAGAAGAATGTGATAGAACAACCCTGAGCTTTATTGACTGGTATATTGCAGAACAAGTAGAAGAAGAGGAAAACGTAAAGAATATTATTAAACGTCTTGAACTCTTTGGTGATGATAAAGTTGCACTTTATTTAATGGATAAAGAACTCGCAGAGCGTACTAACTAACCTCTGTACTGTAATGCTTGAGTAATATGTTCAACTTTTATATTCACAGACTCACCTAAATCTGCAATAGTACGTGCAATTTTTAATAATCTATTATACTTTCTTCCCGAAAGTTGATATTTCTGAGCAGCCATTTTTAGGACCTGCTCAGATTTTTCATCTAAAATACAATATTTCTTAATCATTTTAGCCGATAGTTCAGAGTTAGTAAGAATGCCCTCGGATTGGTATCTTATTGCCTGTATTTTTCGAGCATTAATAACCCGCTCACGAATTACAGAAGAAGGCTCGGTTTTTGTATTAGTATTAATCAACTCTTCTGTTGTGAGCCTTGGAACTTCGATAATTAAATCAATTCTATCTAAAAGCGGCCCTGAAAGTCTTGATTTATATCTTTGTATTTGTACATCACTACAAGTACATTGTTTTTCTCTATCACCTAAATACCCGCAAGGACAAGGGTTCATTGCCGCAAGCAAAATAAAGTTACAAGGATACTTAATGGAATTTTTAGTTCTGGAAATTGTAACTTCCCCATCTTCCAAAGGCTGTCTTAAAACTTCTAATACCTGACGGGGAAATTCTACCATCTCATCTAAAAATAACACACCTCTATGTGCAAGTGTAATTTCACCGGGCTTGGGATTAGAACCTCCGCCAATAATTCCAACTGCTGATGCTGTGTGGTGAACTGCACGGTAAGGCCGCTTAGTCATTAAAGGTTCATCAGGGCTTAAGAGTCCGCTTATACTATAAATCTTGGTAAGCTCCAGAGCTTCTTTTAATTCCAGCGGTGGAAGAATTGAAGCCATACATTTAGCCATCATGGTTTTACCTGAACCGGGAGAACCGGACATAAGAATATTATGACCGCCTGCTGCAGCTATTTCCAATGCTCTTTTTGCTTTTTGTTGACCTTTTACCTCTTTAAAATCAAAAATATACTCTACATCAGATTTTTCAAAAAGATATTTATTAATATCCACAAAAGTTTCAGGTATGGGAGTACCAGCATAGTGATTTACCAAATCTCCTAAATGCTTAACTCCAAAAACATGCACACCTTGAACAAGAGCAGCTTCTTTTGAATTTTCAGAAGGTACAAAAACCGTTTTTATTCCTTGTTCTTTCAATCCGGTAACAAGCGGCAAAACTCCGTTAATTCGTCTTAAGGAACCATCTAAAGACAACTCACCTATAAAAGCAGTGTCATCACTATCAGGAATATTTATACCTTGTTCCTTTAAAATCCCAACTGCAATTGGAAGGTCAAAATTAGTTCCTTCTTTTTTTATATCAGCCGGAGCAAGGTTGACAATAACTCTCCCTAACGGGAATGAAAAACCAGAGTTTTTAATAGCAGAACGCACTCTTTCACGAGCTTCATTAACAGCACTATCAGGAAGACCAACAATACTAATATTTGGAAGAGAATTGACAACATCAACTTCCACTTCAATCTTATAAGAATTAATTCCAACAGTTGTAGCTGTAATAGCTTTTGTTACCATAGGCAAATTATACTACAAAAACGCTTAACCTTCTATCATTGAGGAAATTTCTGCAATAATACGTGAAATGTCCGGACCGCCAAAAACAGCTTCCAGAATAAGCTGAGAATTAATAATAACAGTTTCTCTGTATTCCATAGTATCTATGTCAATAATATTAAACTCAATATAGTCATCGCCAACATAAACAACTTTTCCATACTCTGCACCCGTTGCCCATCTCAAAAACACATATTTTTGTTCAAATACTTTCATTCTATTGATTAGTTTCATTTATACACCTTCGACTATGTATACAATATTATTAGCTCTTTTTTTCTTAAAGTCAAACTTATATTAGCACAAAAAAGGACGAAATGCACTATAACATTTCGACCCTTTTTACATCAAAACTTTTAACTAAAATGGCTTAGTCTGGTTCAATTTTGCTCTTAACTCTCTAAATCTTTGAATATCTTCCTGAGTTTTAGGAGTCTCCTTAAATAAAGCTTGAGATGTAGGATGAATCATCAAAATTGAATCCATGTGAATTTCTAAAAATTCATATCTTTTTGGCGGTTGGTTAGAATTTTTTGCATAAATTTCTACATTAGTAACAGCTAAAAATCTACGATCCTTATTATTCAAAAGCTCGGTCAATTGTCTGTTTTCAGCAATACTTTTAGAAACATAAACTGTTCCTTTAATATCATTATTTTCTGTTAATATAATTACCTCGACTGGCATTGAATCTGTATTTGGCATACGCTATCCTCTCTTAATATATATCAATTTTAAACTATTTTTGCACTGCTGTCAATTTCAGACTTTCAAGCTTTTCTAAATTATCCGTTTCAAAATAAATTCTCAACAAAGGTTCAGTTCCACTCGGACGTACTAAAATCTTGGTTTTATCTCCAAGCATCAATTTTACGCCATCTTTTAAATCAATATCCGTAACCTCATAATTACCGAGTTTTTTTAAACCTTTGAAATAGTCTAAAACAGGTGTAATCTCTTCTGTTTTCAAATCTATTCTATCAGTATAAAATTTACAACCGGCAAGTTCATAGATTTCTTTTTGAAGCTCTGTTAATTTTTTACCTGTAACAGCCATTACCTCCATAATTAGAAGATTAGCAACCAAACCGTCTTTTTCAGGAATATGTCCTGAAATGCTTAAACCACCGGACTCCTCGCCGCCGATTATGACTTCATTCAAACGCATAGCTTCACCAACATGCTTAAAACCTACTGCTGTTTCAATTACATCAACACCTAATTTTTTAGCTACACTATCTATTAAAAGACTTGAACCGACAGTTTTTACAACTGCACCCTTAACTCCCTTGGATTTTAAATATTTTAAAAGTATTGCAATAATTTCATTAGGTGAAACATACTCGCCGTTTTCATTAATAACCCCAAATCTATCAGCATCACCATCGTTTGCAAGTCCTATCGTGCCGGGATTTGCTTTAACCGTTTCAATTAATTCTTTTAAATATTTTGGCTTAGGATCAGGCATACCACCGCCAAAATTCACATCATGCTCCATATGCAGAGTCTTTTTAATATCCACCAGTTTATCAAAATAGCCTATTGAAGCAGAATATAAACCGTCAAAAATAACATTATCTCCACTTATCTTATCAAAATCAATTAACGATTTTAAATGCTCATGATAAACAGGCATAAAATCCACTTTCTCTAAAGAACCGTCTTGCCCAAATCCGTATTCTTTATCAAGATTTTCAACAATTTTATCAGTTATTTCAGAAGTAGCCGGACCGGCATAATCAGGAATAAACTTCATACCCAAATACTCCGGAGGATTATGAGAAGCTGTAAACATAATTGCACAAGCATTCAAATGCTTCGCATTATATGCCAAAACAGGAGTTGGTACAACACGTTCTGATAATTTTATCTTAAACCCTTTTTGATAAAGAAGATTTGCAGTAAGCTCCGCATACTCATCAGCCATTCTACGTGGATCATAACCAATAATTATAGGTTTATCATATCCAAATGTATCAGCAACGTACTTACCCATAGCCAAAGCCGCTCTGGTTACATTTACTTTATTGAACTCCTCATCTAAAATAGCTCTCCAGCCATCTGTTCCAAATTTAATCATTCTCTATCCTCCATAACTATTTTACCATAATTAATTAAGAAAATGATTTTTAAAGAACAAATAACGTCAAAAAAAAGCGGGTTAAAACCCGCTTTTTTTTTATTTATTAATAACTCTTACACCCATCGGATCTATTGCATAACTTGCACCATCCGGTTTTAGTTCAAAGTTAACAGGAATATTTGCAGACTTTGAACAAGCTTGAACAGTCCAAACTTCTTGCCATTTGTTATCAACTTTTGGCTTAGATACTTGAGTATCCGTAATAGAAAAGTTCTGGCAATCAGCAGCTGCAACTCTATGCGCAAACATATATACTGTAAATAATGAATCTTGCTGTAACTTAGTATCTGCAATTGATTTACCAGGTAACGGCAAATTAGTATCATAATTATAAGCAAACACAGCAGTTGTAAATCCTGCAAGCAATAAAGCTAAACATATTCCTTTTTTCATAACAATCCCTTTCTTTTTAACTCTATTATAGCACAAGATTATTTACCGGAGTCAAGCATTTGCTTGATACCATCAACAGAACTTAATATTCCTGTTGCTTCATAAGGCATATAAACAACTTTATTATCTTTACCGCTTGTAATAGATTTCATAGTCTCAAGATATTTCATAGCAATCAAATACTTATCAGGTTGACCTTTATCGGCTAAAGCACCAATAATTCTATGAATAGCTTCTTTTTCACCATCAGCTTCAAGTATCCTTGCTTGAGCAACACCTTCTGCACGTAAGATATTTGCCTGTTTATCCCCTTCAGCACGATTAATTGCAGCTTCCTTTTCTCCTTCAGCTTTAAGAACTGCTGATTTCTTTAAACCTTCTGCTTCCAAAATTGCAGCACGTCTGTCACGTTCAGCTTTCATCTGTTTTTCCATCGCTGACTGAATATCATGAGGAGGTATAATATCTTGCAATTCAACACGGTTTACCTTTACACCCCATTTGTTAGTAGCATCATCCAATATTGCTCTAAGTTCATGGTTAATTTTATCTCTTGAAACCAAAGACTCATCTAAATCAAGCTGACCAACAAGGTTTCTTAAGTTTGTTTGAGTAAGCTTTTCAATAGCCTCCGGTAAGTTCTGAATTTCATAAACAGCAGATTTTGGATCAACAATCTGAAAATATAAAAGAGCATTGATACTAATTGAAACATTATCCTTTGTAATAACATTTTGACGCGGGAAATCATAAACAGCTTCTCTTAAATCAATTTTAGTTTTCTTTTGAATAATTGAATAAGTTGAACCGTCAAAACCTTTTTGAGTAATCTTCCAATCAATCGCACGAGGTGCCTCAATAACAGGAATAATAAAGTTAAAACCTGATTGAAGAATTCTATCAAATTTACCTAATCTCTCAACAATAACAACTTCAGCTTGCTGAACAATAATAACTCCTTTGGATACAAATACAATTGCTAATGCAATTAAAAAAATAAAGAATGTAATCATCATTAAACTCCCTCTACATACATTATTATACTTTCATTTCTAATAATTTTTACTTCACCGCCTTTAGAAATAAACTCGCCGCTTTCGCTTCTCGCCTCCCATCTTTCACCATATATAGAAATAACACCGGAAGACTCTGTTATATCTTCTTCAGCTCTTGCAATTTTTCCAATATACTTATTTACCAAACCTGTTTCTTTGTTTTTACAAAAGCGTTTTACAAGAATTGGTCTCAAAAATACAAAACTTACAAATGAAAAAACAAAAAAAGTAATAACCAATGTATAAGGATTTTTTGTATAAACAGAAAGTACTGCTGTTATAAATGCTGCTAAAGAAAAGTTCAAAAAGAACATACTTGGAGTAAACATTTCTAAAATAAGAAATGCTATACCCACAATCCCCAATAATTCCCACAAATGCATAAAACTCTCCTTATTTAGTACTATTCAGCAATAAGTGCATTAATATCAGCAACCATTTGATCCGGATCAAAACCATGAACCTTCGCGCCAGCTTCTAAGTTTTCAAATCTTGCAGCTGCACACCCTAAGCAACCCATGCCATATTTTTGGAAAACTTCAATTGCCTCTGGATGTTGTTGCACAATATCCAAAATTCCCATATCTTTTGTTACTTTAGCCATATCAATACTCCCTTCTATAATCTGTTGACAAATGACATCATATCATTAAGCATATTATATCACACAAACGAAAGGTTTTAAATATGAACTTCATCAAAAATTTCTTCAACCATGACAATTTAATTATAGGCTTGAGCGGACTGAGGAAAAAGGAAGAGTATGTAAAAATTACTATTCCTGAAAGCTACAAAAAAACAATTATTCAAAATACTGAACAAAACTATTTATTAATATAAAAAGAGCAGATTCCTAAAAATCTGCTCTTCAATACTATTGTAGTTTATCAAAATTATTCAACAATTTTGTCTACAACACCAGCACCAACTGTTCTACCACCTTCACGGATAGCAAATCTCATACCTTGTTCGATAGCTACTGGGTTGATAAGTTCAACATCCATAACTACGTTATCACCAGGCATTACCATTTCGCCTTCGAATTTGATTGAACCAGTAACGTCAGTTGTTCTGATATAGAATTGTGGTCTGTATCCAGGGAAGAATGGAGTATGACGTCCACCTTCATCTTTTGTTAGAACGTATACGTTAGCAGAGAATTTAGTGTGAGGTTTGATTGAACCTGGTTTACAAAGAACTTGACCTCTTTGAATTTCAGTTTTATCAACACCACGTAACAAAGCACCTACGTTGTCACCAGCTTGACCTTGGTCAAGTGATTTTCTGAACATTTCAACACCTGTTACAGTTGTTTTCTTAGTTTCGCCTAAACCTACTAATTCAACTTCATCACCAACTTTAACAATACCACGTTCTACTCTACCTGTAGCAACTGTACCACGACCAGTGATAGAGAATACGTCTTCAACAGGCATCAAGAATGGTTTGTCTAAGTCACGTTCTGGAGTTGGGAAGTAAGAATCGATAGCATCCATCAATTCCCAAATTTTGTCAACCCATTTGTCATCACCACGACCTACATTTGGATTAGCTTGAACAGCTTCTAAAGCTTTAAGAGCTGAACCGTGGATAAATGGAATGTTGTCACCATCGAATTCGTATGAAGAAAGAAGTTCTCTAACTTCCATTTCAACCAATTCTAATAATTCTGGATCGTCAACCATATCGCATTTGTTTAAGAATACAACTAGGTTAGGAACACCAACTTGTCTTGCAAGTAGGATGTGTTCACGAGTCTGAGGCATTGCACCATCTGTAGCAGCAACTACAAGAATAGCACCGTCCATCTGAGCAGCACCTGTGATCATGTTTTTAACATAGTCAGCGTGGCCTGGGCAGTCAACGTGTGCATAGTGTCTAGCATCTGTTTCATATTCTACGTGAGCAGTAGAGATGGTTATACCTCTTGCTTTTTCTTCTGGAGCAGCGTCGATTTCATCGAATTTTTTTGCTTGTGCTTTACCAGCAGCTGCCATACAACCTGTGATTGCAGCAGTTAATGTTGTTTTACCGTGGTCAACGTGGCCTACTGTACCTACGTTAACGTGCGGTTTCGTACGTTCATACTTTTCACGTGCCATGAGATTAATCTCCTTCTTTGATTAAATATACTACGTTAACTTACTAGTTATACATTTCATTGTAATATCTCAAGAAATATTGTCAATATTATAATAACTATTAGCAAAAACTAGCCACTTATGCGATAGCGAAAAACAAATTCTTCAAGTTAAATATAAGTATTAAATCTTTTTCATACTTCCAGCTATTCTTAATTCCAACGAGCCTTTAACTAGGCTCTTTTTTTTGTTTATAATTCTTATATGGAATTTGATTTAGCAAGAAATTCACTTAAATATATAATAAAACATTTTGAGATAAAGGAACTTTTTATCCCATATTATCTATGTGATGTAATACGACACAGTCTTTTTGAAATAAATTGCAAACCTTTGTTCTATCATATTGATGATGATTTTATGCCCACCATTGATTTTCCAAAAGAAAGTTTTATCTTATACCCAAATTATTTTGGAGTCTGCGAAGATAATGTTAATAGATTAGTAAAAATTTATCCCAATATAATAATAGACAATGCCCACTCTTATTATTCACAACCAAAAGGACTCGCAAGCTTTAACGCTAAACACAAGTTCTTTAAAGAAACAAGCTCTACTCTTTGGATAGGAGAAGGCAAAAATACAAAAGAAGCTGATAAAGAAAGAGTTTCCCGATTTTGGGAACTGCATGAAAGGTTCAAGACCCTTAACCTCTTAAGTTTTGAAAATATTATTTGTCCATTTTGCTATCCATTGTTGGTCAGCACTAGTAAAGAAGCCGATGAAATAGCAAACGAATATATAGGTAAAGGTATAACTATTTACAGATACTGGAATAATTTACCTCTAAGCTATAACGAATACAAATTTTATAGACGACTGGTTCCAATTCCATTAATATAAAACAAAGGCGGCTTGTGAAGCCGCCTTTGTTAAATTTATCATTCCAACAATTACTTGTTAGCACCTGATTTTTCGATGATTTCTTTTTCAACGTTAGCAGGAACTTGTTCGTATTTTTGGAATTCCATAGAGAATGTACCACGACCTTGAGTATTTGATCTCAAGTCTGTTGCATAACCGAACATGTTAGCCAAAGGTACGATTGCTCTTACGATAACATTACCTGTGTTACCAAGAGGTTCTTGACCTTCAACTCTACCACGTCTTCTTGAAATATCACCAATAATTGTACCAGTAAATTCATCAGGGATTTCGATTTCAACCTTCATCATAGGTTCAAGGATACAAGGTTGTGCTTTTCTTGTACCTTCTTTGATTGCCATTGAACCAGCAATTTTGAACGCCATTTCAGAAGAGTCGACTTCATGGTAAGAACCATCGTAAAGTTCAACTTTAACGTCAATCATAGGGAATCCAGCTAAGATACCGCCTTCAAGAGCTTCTTCCATACCTTTTCTTGCTGGTTCGATGTATTCTTTAGGAATAGCACCACCGACGATTTTGTTTTCAAATACAAAACCTGCATTTTCTTCAGCAGGAGAAATTCTGATTTTAACGTGACCATATTGACCTTTACCACCTGATTGGCGAGCAAATTTAGAATCTTGATCAGCGTTACCGCGGATTGTTTCTCTATAAGCTACTTGTGGCTTACCAATATTAGCTTCTACTTTGAATTCTCTTAACATACGGTCAACAATGATATCTAAGTGAAGTTCACCCATACCTGAAATAATTGTTTGACCTGTTTCTGTATCAGATTTAACTCTGAAAGACGGATCTTCTTCAGCAAGTTTCTGAAGAGCGATACCCATTTTATCCTGGTCAGCTTTTGTTTTTGGTTCAATTGCAACAGAAATAACCGGTTCAGGGAAGCTCATTCTTTCTAAGATAATAGGAGCTTTTTCATCACACAATGTATCACCTGTTGTAGTATCTTTTAAACCAACAGCTGCGCAGATATCACCAGCATAAACTTCAGTTTCTTCAAGACGTTGGTCTGCATACATACGAACCAATCTTGAGATACGTTCTTTTTTACCGTTAGTTGAGTTAAGAACATAAGAACCTGATGTAATTACACCTGAATAAACTCTTAAGAATGTTAAACGACCAACAAATGGGTCAGTCATAACCTTGAATGATAAAGCAGAGAATGGTTCAGAGTCAGAAGAATGTCTTTCAGTTCTAGTACCGTCTTCTAATTCACCTTCAATAGCTTTAACATCAACTGGTGATGGCATATAATCAACAACGTTGTTAAGAAGCAATTGGACACCTTTATTCTTGAACGCTGTACCACAGCAAACAGGAACGATTTTGTTGTCACAAACTGCTTTTCTTAAGCCGGCTTTTAATTCTTCAACAGTAATTGAATCAGGATCTTCAAAGAATTTTTCCATCAAAGCATCATCTTCAGAAGCTATAGCTTCAACCATTGCATCGTGATATTCTTTAGCTTTTTCTGCTAAGTCAGCAGGAATTTCTTCTTCTCTAATATCTGTACCTAAGTCGTTAGTGTAGATTTCAGCTTTCATAGTCATCAAGTCAACAAGACCTGTGAATTGATCTTCTGCACCGATAGGTAATTGAATAGGAACAGCGTTAGCACCTAATCTTGTTTTGATTTGATCTACTACACGGTAGAAATCAGCACCTGTTCTGTCCATTTTGTTAACGAATACCATACGAGGAACTTCGTATCTGTTAGCTTGTCTCCAAACTGTTTCTGATTGTGATTGAACACCACCAACTGCACAGAATACAGCAACAACACCGTCTAATACACGAAGTGAACGTTCTACTTCGATTGTGAAGTCAACGTGACCCGGTGTATCGATAATGTTAATTTGGTGACCTTTCCATTCTGCTGTTACAGCAGCTGATTGGATTGTAATACCACGTTCTTTTTCTTGTTCCATAAAGTCAGTTACAGCTGCACCATCGTGAGTTTCGCCGATTTTGTGGGTTTTACCTGTATAGAACAGGATACGTTCAGTTGTAGTGGTTTTACCTGCATCGATGTGAGCAGCAATACCAATATTTCTGATTTTTTCTAATGGAGTTTTTCTAGCCATTTTCTTTGTTTCCTTTATCAAATTAGTACTACTATTTATACTGTTTATCCCAGTTAGAGTTATCTTCTCACAAACATGATTTCTGTACAAGTAGTGGTAATTATTAGCTACATTCTATATATTGACAAGCAGGAAGATTTATAGGTTAATACCTAATATATCCAACTTTTTACAAAGGGTGTGTGTTATGAAAATTAATCCGATTATCTCTGCAAATACCTTTAAGGCAAAAGAGTATCCGTACAATGTTACTCCCAAAACAATGAACAGCCCAATTTATCCAAATACTGAATATAATAAAAAGCCAAAAACAGGGAAAATTATTTTAGGCATACTTGGAGCTATTGCAGCTGCTTATGGTATTTATGTTGCAGTTATGATAGCTAAAAAACCTCCTAAAATAAGCTTTGAAGAACTATTGAACAAAAAAGGATTAGAATTTAGAAATAACGTTCTTGTTAATAAATCAACCGGAGAAAATTTCACTGGAGAACTTAAAAGAAGTACCAATGATTATGGAAAAGGCTCTGGTTTTAAAAACATTGAAACTAGAAGATTTGAAGAAGGAATAATAACAGAAAAAACTAACAAGGACCTTTGGGGAAATGAAATAAGCGGGAAATTCTATAAAGAGGGACAGTTGTTTTCTGATGTTGAGGTTTATTATGAAAGGGAAGGAAAAATATTCTCATTTTCAATTTACAAAAAAAATGGAAATCAATTTGCAATTGGACACGGTAAATGCCAAAAGAAAAAAGATTCTGTTTTTAAAGATTGTAGAGAATGGATAAAAAATGATTGGCCGGAAAATTCAGATTGGTTTAGAGGAAAGAAATAAAAAAGGTTTCAAAAAATGGAAATAACATCTAAGTTTAACAAACAAACACAAACTCCAAATTTCAAAAAAGGATTAACATCTACTGAAATCAATGCAGTAAGAAGAATGGATCAATATGAACATGCTAATATCGCAGAAAGACTTAAAACGCGTTATGGCATTGATGCGGAGTTTGGAGGGTGTAACACCGTTGCCTGGTGCGTTGAACAAATTGCAGAAATAATGACAAAAGCAGGGTTTAAACTACCTAAAGCTTTTGTATTTTGCCCATTAAATGATGTATTAAAAGACAAACCTCTTGGTATTTATCTAAAAGAAGAAGATGCTGTTTGTATAAATGCTGATTATAGTGAATTTACAGATTTAACCGCACAAAATGAACTTGAAGAAGCTCAAGGAAATTTCCATCCAACCACAAAACATTTTCTACATACTTATCTGCATGAATTTTCTCATGCTGCTCATTTTAATAATATTTGCAGCAACTGCGGCGAAGAGCGAAGCATAAAAATATTCGAAAATGATTTGGCTAATTATTCTCCTAACGAAGTCATCGTCGGTCCAATGAATGCATTGATTAGAAGTAAATTACCGATATTTTTAGATAAAATCGTTAATGCAGTAATCCCTCCTGCAAACGGCTTGTATGCACTAACTAATTTAAAAGAATACTTTGCAGAAAAAAATGCAAAGAAAATTTCAGTTCAACTAGGAGATAGTTATAACACTTTATTAGTTAAAAATATTGCTTCTGAGTATCAAACTCACCCATATAATTGGGATGTGTTAGATGAATTTAAAAAACTCATAAAACCAAAATCAGCTTTTGCATTCTTAGAGTCAGATCAGAATTTATTGGATTATGCAAATATAGTTTTAAAATCAATTCTACTATTTAATAAAGACATAAAATACGTAGACGGCGATATCTTTCACGGAACAATTAATTCATCAAGCAGAATATCCTATTTTAGAAGACATTCGTAGAATTGCAAGATTTTTTAAACAATGTTAACATACTTCAAAAGGAGTTTATTATGTTTAAAGAATTAAAAGAATTTATTCTACGCGGAAATGTAATCGATATGGCAGTCGGTATAATTATTGGTGCTGCATTTGGAAAAATTGTTGACTCTTTGGTAAAAGATATTATTATGCCTCCAATTGGGTTGATTTTAGGCAAAGTTGATTTCTCAAATCTTTATTTTCAAATTTATCCTTATGATACAAGTTATCCGTCTCTTGAGGCAGCGAAAGCAGCCGGAGCTGTAACAATTAATTATGGTGCTTTTATAAATACAATAATTAGTTTCTTAATTGTAGCATGTGCAATTTTTGCAATAATTAAAGCAATTAATACACTAAAAGATAAAATGTGTAAAGAAGAAGCCCTTGAGGAAGCTTCAACAACAAAAGAATGTCCTTATTGCTTCACTTGCATTCCTATTCAAGCAAAAAGATGTCCTAACTGCACATCAGAACTCTAATTTGCAATAGCTTTATAAATCATTTCTGAGGCTTTAACAATAAACTCTTTTCCTTGATAAGAGTTATGTGGACGCATAGCAAGAATTACAATAATATATTTTTTCCCGTTTGGTGCATAAACGATACCGGCATCGCCAAGCATTGTTCCTATATCGCCTGTTTTATGAATAAACAAAGCACCTTCTCCAAGTCCTGCTTGTATTAAACGGTCGTTTTTAACATGACTCATATAGTCAATAATTGACTCACGCGAGTTAATATTCAAAAATCCGGGATTATCAAGATTATAAAGAATTTTTGCTATGTCATAAGCAGTTGTCTTATTTGTACCATTCAAATCAGGAAGCCAGGTTCTAATATACGTTTTAGAAATACCCCAATCTCTTAAGCCAATATTAACATCATCCATACCGCCCATTTTAGCCATAATCATATTTGTTGAAGTATTATCAGAATCCTCAATCATAACCTTTGCAAGATAATTCATAGTAAAACTTCTTCCAGCCGCTCCGTACTGCATATTCCCGGATCCGGAAGAACGATATTGCTCAAGCATTTTCATTTCATCATTAAGTTTAAATTGCCCGGACTCAATAGATTTGAACATTCTTACCAGAACAGGCAGCTTGATAATACTTGCAGCGGGATAAAGCTCATTAGATTTGATATCAATGTATTGCCCTTGTTCATATTCCCAAACATAAATTGAAGGTTTGATAGAAGGATATTGCGCCATTAAACCTGTTAACTGCTGTTTCAGAGGAGCAATTTCGGTTGTGTGATACATAGTAGTAACTTCACTATGAGCTTTTTGAATGGTAGGAGTAAGCAAAAGTTCATTATTAAACATATCATTATGAATATAATTTGTTACAGGGTTAGCAATTCTATATAAATCTACATCTGTTCTGTAACAAGGATTTTGAGTATTCATAGTATTTATAAAGCCTGTTACAGTAGGTATTTTTTCAGGGAAAAAAACCTGTTTAATCAAACAATTATATACCGTAGGATGAACAAATATTGCATACAACGAAAAGAAGGAAAACAAAAAAGTTAGTCTAAATAAATATACAAGAGGATTTTGCTTCTTTATTTTTTTCTTTTTCTGTACAACACGAGGAGGAGCAGTTCTTTTTCTTTGTGGAACTGCATGCAATGGTCTAATTTGAGTTTGCTCTCTATAGGCGTACAAAATTAACCTCCGTCACCCTTCAAATATATGTTATCATTTTACAAAACTTTACAAATCCTACATTTAGTGGAAAAGTACTAGCCAAAAATGCTAATGAAAAGTCCGCCCGGGCTATTACAATAAAAATGAAAGGAGAAACTCCTATATGAAAAAACTTTTAATATTATCGTTCATTTTAACCTCTATCCCTGCTTTTGCAGCATGTCCTATTGACGGAGAGGGTGCTGCTTGTATCGCTCAATTCAGCCGTGAACCAATGCAGCAAACTTATGCACCCCAATCTAATATTAAAGAGTTCTCAAGTACTCCAGAAGCAAGACTAAATCCGGCAAAAGTCAAAACTCCTGAAACAGAACTAAGAAATTTTAGACAAGTACAAGATGATTACAGTTACAACTCAAGCTGCCAATTTGGGGTTTGCAACCAAACGGGTGCACCGCAATTGTTCCAACAGAGAACAAAATAGAAAAAGCGGCTTAGAAAGCCGCTTTTTCTTATAACATATTTTTTCTAATTTTTTCTTTTGCCTTATCGATTTCTTTAATTCGCTTTTCAACAGCTTTAGTTTGTTTTTTCAAAGCTGCTCTTTCAGCTTTAATAAGTTTATATTGAGCATCGACATCGGCATATTTTGTTTTGCAGTTTAACAAATCATTTCTGATATCCACTTGAGCATTTTCCAATTGAGAAATCGCATTTTGGATGTTTCCATTGCCCACAGCTTCAGTATCAGAAACAACATTGGCTGATTGAGTTGATGTGTATGAAGTATTTGTTTTATACGCTGTATCATTAAAGTTTAATGGCGTAAAAGCATTTCCATCTGCATAAGCTGCACTGTTAATTAAAAGTGCCAAACCAAGAACAGTAAGTGTCTTTTTCATTTTCTTTCTCCTTATTTTATTTAATAGTATATTATTTTTCTCTTTCTGTAATCCTATAAATTATGTATAATATATTTATGAGTAACTTTTGTAACCAATGCGGACTTTGCTGTAAACTTATACCGGCGTACAATGGTAATATTATACGAGATGGAATACAACCTGTCGAGGATTTTTATCTGCCGCTGGATATTTATAAAGCTTTATCAATTAACGAAGTGTATGTAAAAAAAGTTCAAAATCTAATACCGGATGTAGAATTCTATACCTGTAAATATTTGAACACAGACAACCAATGCTTACATCCAAACATGCCTGAGTCTTGCAGAAACTTTCCAAACTCTGCAATATCATTAATCAATGATGATTGCGGATATTTTGGTAAAATATTTTTAAAACATGAAGCTTTAAAACAAAAAATCCGCAAGTTAAAAGAAGAAGTTATTTATTATGAAGCACAAATAGCCTCTTCACCGAAAGAAAAAAATAACTACCAAAAAATAATTAGTTCTCATCAAAATTACATTAAGAAATATAAAGATTTTGGCTCATTAGATTGGTAAACACCGATAAAACAGGCAATTTTTTTAACCTAAACTACTTTATATAAATAAGGGAAAATAGGTTTAGATGTTTTTTAATGGTTTTGGACAATTTAACACCAATTACTTTAACTATGGATTCAACAATATGTTTATCCCAAATTTTTGTTTTCAAAATTTTCACTTTCCTTTATTCAATTTTATACAACCTGTTCAAAATATATGGAATACACCTACTTTTACAACAAACTCAAATGTTGACACTTTTAGCAAATCATCCCCTCTTGATAATTACAATTCTTCAAAAGGAAATTTATTAGTAACTATAGCTGAAAACAGAGCAGTAGGAGAAGTTGGTTATTGTGCAAAATTTGTACAGGAAGCGATTTCTTTAGCGGGTTTAGGTTCTTGCACAGGAGCGCACGCTTATGAAATGGCAAACACGCTAAGATATAATCCTAACTTTCAAGAAATATCTACAAAAGAACTCGATGTAAATACACTTCCTGCCGGCTGTATTTTAGTATACGACCAGTGCACAAGAGATCCTGATGAAATATACGGTCATACAGAATTTACCAGAGGTGATGGAACTGGAATTTCGGACGGCATATCAACAACACTGGATACAAATCCTAGTGCTGTTTTTATCCCGATTTAAGATGTAAAGAAATGTAACACAAAAAGGCAATTAAATCTTGTGTATATACTTTATATATATAAGGAGAACTAATGACTGCTTTTAATATGTGCACATTCTTTAATAATTGCAGCTATGGCTTAAACAATTTGTTTATGCCGTTTAATAGTTTTTCTTTCAACAATTTCTCTTTATTCAGCCCATCATTATTTAATTTTGGTAATTTTGCAACAAATTTTTCGTTCCAAATGCCTACGTTTAATTGGAATAACATAAATACAGGTAGTTTATGGAACCAAACACCAATGAGTTTTAATACAAACTTCAGCGTTGGTGATACTTTCCAATATCAAAACAAGAAAAAAAGCAGTATAAACATTAGCGACTATAATTCCAGCAAAGGAAATAAGCTGGCAAAAGATGCACTTAATCACAAAGTTGGATTTACACATTACTGCTCAAGATATGTAAATAATGCACTTGAACGTACCGGATTGAGCAACGGACAACGAGGTCATGGATATCAAATGACATCCATACTAAGAAATAATGACAATTTCAAAGAAGTATCCGTTTCAAGCATTGATTACAAAAATTTACCTGCCGGATGCATATTAGTTTTCAATAAAGGTGCACAAGGATATAGCAAAGAATATGGTCATGTCGAAATCTCAACCGGTGACGGTAGAGCTGTTTCAGATGGTATAACAAGAAATATCAGAAAACCAAGCGCAGTGTTTGTTCCGGTTTAGAGTAGTACTTGCGTACCCAAAAGTATTCTGTGAGAGTCTTTAGAAGTATTATTTTGACAAAAAATATAATTTAACATTACTTTTAAAGCTTGACCTTTGATAAAGTAATTCATACCTGCTGAATATTCTCTTTTAACTACGGACAAATCGACATTTGGCTTAAACTGATCATAACGAGTTACTAATTGTAATTTTGGAGTAATTTTATACCCGAGAGTTGTATAAAAACCTTCTGCTTTATTTGACGAAAAACCTCGGGCACCGTTATAACCATCTGCTTTTGCCCATTCAAAATCAGCAGAAAATTTTTGGCGCTCATAACCGGCATAAGCACCTGATACAAAGTAATCACCGTGTCTTTGACCGGTGGTAATCCCGCCTCCAAGTTTTAAAACACCGTATTTTTCACTATCCAGTTTCGCTAAAGGTTTAATACTAGCCCATCCGGCAAACTCAGCACCAGGAAAAAAGCTGGTAAAATAAACATCAGAACTATATCCTCCAAGGTCATATTCAATATAATCGTAATTACCTTTAACACGTGCACCGACTTTTCTCACATTCCCGAAATTTCTTGAAATTTGGGAGTATGCATATAAAGGCAGTGTGGTTAAAGATTTTCCTCCTTCATATCCGGTTGGTGTTCTTGTATGCCCAAGCACAACAGTATGATGCGGTATAGAAGTGTTTGCAATATACATATTACTTGGGAAATATTGCAAAAATGAACAATCGTGTTTTGGATTAAATCTAAAACGCATTTCATAATGAGTCTTACCATCCTTAAAGTCGCCGTCAATACCGGCACTCATAGAACTGAAACCATAGGTTAAATCATCATCTTCATAATCAAAAGCAGCTCTGTAATATCCAAACAAATGAACAGTCTCAACCGGAGATTTGTCAAAATGTTTGGTTAAAACTTCTTCTAAAAGATAAGAAGTTTGTGATGAGGCATCAACTTCCCTCAAATCTTTTATGTCCAGCTTTACCTCTTCAATCCCGTAAACATAAGGCATAGAAAATAAAAAAAGAAATAAAGCTATTCTTAAAAATATCATGTTAAAAATTATAGCACTAGAATAAAATTTTTTAGCATGATATAATTTCGTTATGGAAAACATTGCTGTAGAACCTGTTAAGGGGGAGAAGACTAAGAAAGGAATGACAGCTCAAACAAGACTTATTATCGCCGGTCTTGCAGTGAGTACTGCTTTCATTATGGGTGTAGCAGGGTTTTCGGTTTACAGCATTGATAAAAATATGAACAGCGCATATAAGAGTTTTGCGCAAGTACTTTCTAAAACTCTTGCTATTGAAGGAGTTGAAGTTACCAAGGAAGTTCCACAACTTGCAAAATATGATGCACTACGTTCAAATTCTGTTTCTATATTAAAAAGCAATGATGATATTGCTTTTATTATCTTTAAAGATAACAACTCAAAAGTTATATATTCAAGTAAAGATGATTACCCTGAACAAGCAGAAAAAGCCCGCATTACAGTAAGTTCACCAATGGTAATAAAAAACCTCGGACAAACAGAAAATGTAGGATCCGTAACTGTAGGACTTTCAGGCCGGATTATGGACAATGTTTCTGCAACAACAAAAGTTTCTATAGGAATTGTTTTCCTTCTTGCCTGGTTAGTAATTGTCGGTATTGTATATATGAACTCCTCTATTATTACCACCGAGCTTCGCAAACTTTATCAGGGTGTTAAAAAGATTTCTTCAGGTGAGTTTGGCTACAAACTTGATGACAAAGATGTCGATAAAGAAGTAAAAGAGCTTTACGGCGCATTCAACGATATGTCTGAAAAATTAAGCCGGTATAACGAGCAAACAATCGAAAGCTTAACTTTTGAACGTAATAAACTTGAGTCTGTATTAATGAGTATTGTTAACGGTGTTGTTGTTTGTGATAACCACGACAAAGTTATTATGGTTAACAACCACGCCAAGAAGCTTCTTGAAGTAGCTGAAGATGACATTGTAGGAACACAAATTCAACAATTCTGTGATTCAAGCGGAGAATTTTGTTTTAACGAAAAAATTGCAGAATTTAAAGACACTCCTCTCGATGAAGAAGGAGCTCCTGTTCCATTTAATATTGAAATCGACAAACGCATTATTAAATGTCTGATTTCGCCAATGTTTACACGCTCAAACTCTTATGTGGGTTACATTATTGTATTAATTGATGTTACAAAAGATGTTGAAATGGATCAGCTTCGTTCCCACTTTATATCAAATGTTTCTCACGAACTTAGAACACCTGTAACCGTTTTGAGAAGCTATATTGATACACTTTATAACTTCGGTAACGATTTTGATTTCAATACTCAAAGAGAATTCATAGGAGTAATGAACCAGGAAATTATAAGACTCAACCGTATGGTCAATGATATTCTTGATTTTTCTCGATACGAGTCTCAAAATATTCGTCTTGAAAAAACTAAACAAAATATCATGGAAATTGTTGAAGATTGTGTTAACCAAGTTCAAGTACTTGCTAAAGAACATGATTTAACAATTTCTATTATGAAAGAACCTGATTTACCTGAAATATATTTAAATGTTGATAGTATATCTAGAGCTTTAATGAACATTGTTTCAAATGCAATCAAATATTCACCTGATGGCAAACGTATCAAAATCAGAGCAGAGCGTTCACGCGACGGTGAATATGTTGAAATCAGCGTTGAAGATCAGGGTCCAGGTATTCCTGAACAATATCAAAAGAAAATTTTTGACCGATTTTTCCGTGTGGAAAATGCTACCCATACAGTTAAAGGCACAGGCTTAGGCTTACATTTGGTAAAAGTTACAATAGAAAGACATCACCACGGTCAAGTATTCGTACAATCAAAAGAAGGCGAAGGCTCAACATTCGGCTTTAGACTTCCAATAAAACCTGCTCCGGAGGATGTGGAAGAATATATTCCAAAGAATATGCTTCCGGCTGAAAGCGAGTCTTAAAATAATACTAATTTGATACTAATATCTCTCTTACATTTAACTTCCAATGTAATAGTATATTTTTTACATATTATTTGTTAAATATATATTATAAAGAAGGATTATTAAAATGAAAAGAAAACTAATGAGAAGTGGAAATGGGTGGGCTATTTTTATACCAAAAACAATACTAAAATTAATTGATATTATTCCAGAAAAAGACAAAATTGAACTTGAAGTTGAAAATAAAGTTCTAAAAGTCAAAAAAGCCACAGATATTGAAAAATAAAAAACTAAATTATAATAAAAGTAGAGCCTGTATTGGGCGTAGCTAGACATACTCCCAATACAGGCTCTTTATACATAAAATCATAAATCGACCAATATATTACTTTACAAAAAAGAAATCCACAGCAAGCGGATGCTGCAAATCATCAATCGAAAATACTTGCATTACATATTTTCCAGTCTGATGAAAGGTAAAATAATCCATATGGTAATACCGCTGGTCTTTCATAAGTCTAAAGTCTTTTGTACGAACAACTTCATTTCCGCCCCAGGGTGCATTATCAATCATTTTGAACACTTGAACACGGATATACTTATTCTCCATCCGTTTTGGCGCGATAAATAAGTAATAAACTCTTTGCCCGACTTTGAAATTTATTTCATCGGTGAGAGCATTTTCTTTTGTTATAGGCTCTGTATTAAAAAGAATTATCCCTCTATCATATACACAGCCCGAAAACAAAAAAAGTGACAATACCAGCAGCAATAAGAGTTTACGCATTATTTATTTTCCAAATTTTTAATACGTTGGTTTACAATATTGAGCATTTTTTCATCAGACTCAATACCTGAATACAAACTGTAATACTCAATTGCCTCGTCATTCATACCTTTTTGTTCATAAGCCATTCCAAGAGAATAGTATGCATAAGGATATTCAGGAGAAAGACTAATTACTTTCTGAAAACATTTTATACACTCGTCATAGTTCTTCTGATTTGCATAAACCAAACCTTTGTTGAAATACGCATCAGAATTGTTTTCATCTAAGGCAAGAATTTTATCATAGAAACTCAAAGCCTTTGTATTATTTCCCTGAATTTTATAAATATTAGCAATTTTCTGCATTACAAACTTATCAGAAGGATTAAATATTACAGCCTTTGTATAAAAATCGATTGCTTCATCCAGCTTATTTTGTTTATATGCTTCATCACCTTTTTTAATTAATGTTTTTACATCACTAACAGATTCTGTTACAACAGGTGATATAATAGGAACTTCTTCTATCGGCTTCTGCACTGCAGGCTCTGTTGTTGTTTTATTTGCTTCTCTATAATTATTTAATTCTGTTGCATAATCGATATTACCCGGAGCAAGCATTGCAGCTTTTTCATAGCTTGCAATTGCAATATCAGTACAGCCCATTTTTGCATTTGCTCTAGCATAACCAAAGTGAGCAGAAGCTTCTCTATCATTCAAATCTATTGCATCTTCAAAATACAAAATCGCTTGACCGTAATCCTGTTTGTCATACAATTCATAACCATAGGCAATAGAAGCTGCTGCAAGATTTCTTTCAAGACGTTCATTTGATTGTTTTTCAAGAAGTTCTTTATATAATTCTATTGCAGAAACATAATTACCCATCGCATGAAGAGTTAAGGCTTTATTTGCCAAAAGTTCAGGATTTTCAGGTTCTGATTTTAGAGCAAAATCATAGTATTTGAGTGCATTATTGTAATCTTGTTTTTTATGATAACAATAAGCAAGCTCTTTTTTAGTTTCAATATTAGAAGAGTCTTTTGAATATGATTTTTCAAAATTGAACAATGCTAAATCAGTATTATCAATTTTTTTATAAACTAACCCAAGATTTCTGTATGCATCTGCATCTTCTGGAAAAGCTTTTAAATAATCTTTGTATTGCTCAATTGCCTCATTATTTTTATCCATGTTTCCAAGAAGATTTGCATAATCAAATTTTAGAGCAGTTAGCTCTGGATTAATTTCAAATGTTCTTACAAATTTTTCTAACGATTTTTCATTTTCACCCATATTTTGATATGTCAATGCAAGCTTAGCATTAATTAATGCACTATCTTCATTACCGTTAAGAGCTTTTTCTAACATTCCTGAAGCGGCTTGATATTGTTTGGTTTCAAAGAGTGCCAAACCGTATTTTTCATATTCAGTAAAAGCCGAAGGGTATTTTTTATAAAGTGACGCATAAATATCACAGGCTTTTGAATGTTCATTAGTAATAGAATAAACATTTGCAAGATTTTCATTTGCTTCCATATGATCAGGATAAGCATTCAGAAAAGTATTATAGTTATCAATTGCAGATGTATAATTTTTTCTAAAATACTCAATATTTGCTAAATTCAAATAATTATATTTATACTCCGGATAAATAGTCTGTGCCTGTTTAAAAGCATTGTAGGCGTTTTCATAATCTCCAATTGTTTGAAGAATACTTCCCATGCTTATATAAATAAACGCATCATTGGGACGAAGTTTAACAGCTTTTTTATAAGCAGAAAGTGCTTCTTCATAATTTCCTGTATCAGAATAAAGTCCCGCAATTTTAGTATAAAGCATAGCATCATCGCCATTCATCTCAATTGCTTGCTGAATTATCTTAATTGCAGTCTTATAATCACTTTTATATTCACAAGCACATGCCTGTTGGTACAGATTATGCGCTTCTTTTGTCATTTTAGCTTCAACATTTTGTGCTGAAATCAAAGCACACAAAATTAATAGCGATACATATATTTTTTTCGTTTTCATTTTCTTGCCCTCGTTGTTATTCTAACATAAACATTTTTGTTTTGTGTTATAATTAATTTATTGAAGGGAAATAGAAAAAGATGAGTATAAACACATATTTAGGTATTGATGTTGGTTCAGTTACAACAAAACTCGCTCTTGTTGATGAAAAGGGCAAATATATAGATTCATACATGCTAAAAACAGCCGGTAAACCTGTAGAAGCAGTACAAAAAGGCTTAGGACAAATCCTTGCTCAAGCAGTTAATGAATATAATATTCAAGGTGTAGGAACAACCGGTTCAGGAAGAAACCTCGCCGGCGCGCTTGTTGGTGCTGATGTTGTTAAGAACGAAATTACTGCTCACGCAGTAGCTGCAAGTACTAATATTCCAGGCGTTCAAACAATTCTTGAAATCGGCGGGCAAGATAGTAAAATTATTATATTACGTGATGGCATAGTAACTGATTTTGCTATGAATACAGTTTGTGCAGCCGGTACAGGAAGTTTCTTAGACCATCAGGCTCAAAGACTAAATGTTCCTATTGAAAAATTTGGAGAAACAGCACTACGTTCAGAAAATCCGGCTCGCATTGCCGGTAGATGCGGTGTTTTTGCAGAATCAGACTTAATACATAAACAACAATTAGGATATCCTGTAGAAGATTTGCTTTATGGTTTATGTCAAGCTCTTGTAAGAAACTATTTGAGCAACCTTGCATTAGGAAAAGAACTATTACCTACCATTTCATTCCAGGGTGGTGTTGCAACAAATTCCGGTATGGTTAAAGCTTTTGAAGAAGCTTTGAACACAAAAATTGTTGTACCGGAAAACCATCAGACAATGGGAGCAATAGGAGCTGCTCTACTTGCAATGGAAAATCATCAATACACCGAAATCCCAACTAAGTTTAAAGGTTGGGAAGTTGGTAATATGAACTTCCAATCAGTTACATGTCAATGTACAGGATGTTCTAATAATTGTGAAGTAATTACAATCTTAGAAGGTGCTGAACCTGTTGGTCATGTTGAAAAAATCGGTGATATTAAAGGTAATATTATCGCTCGCTGGGGCGGCACTTGCGGCAGATGGGACATAGCATAAGGAGAGCTTTTAATGCTTAAATTAAACAACTTTGAAATCGGCGGAAATAAACTTACAATCCTTGCAGGACCTTGTGCAATTGAATCTCTTGATATTATGCGCGAAACTGCAGAAGGGTTAAAAAAAGTTACTGAAAAACTTGGTATAAACTATGTTTTCAAATCTTCTTTTGACAAAGCCAACCGTTCGTCGATAACTTCTTATCGCGGATTGGGTATGGAAAAAGGACTTGAACTTTTAGCCAAAATCAAAGCAGAATTTGAGCTTCCTATAGTTACGGATATTCACACTCCGGACCAAGCGGCTGTTGCAGCAGAAGTTGCTGATATATTACAAATCCCCGCATTTTTATGCCGGCAAACAGATTTATTAGTTGCAGCTGCAAAAACCGGGAAAATTGTTAATATCAAAAAAGGGCAATTCCTTGCTCCTCAACAAATGAAACCACTGGTTAAGAAAGTTGAAGAGGCTGGCAACAATCAAATTATGCTTACAGATAGAGGTGTCAGCTTTGGTTATAACAACCTTGTTTCTGATTTCAGAGCAATTCCTATAATGAAAGAATTGGGATATCCTGTAGTATTTGATGCAACACATAGTGTTCAAATGCCCGGTTCAAACGGTGACTCTACAGGCGGAGACCGAAGATTTGTTCCTGTTTTGGCTAAGGCTGCTATGGCAGCGGGAGCAGATGTTTTGTTCTTTGAAATTCATCCAAATCCTGATAAAGCACTTTGTGATGGTCCAAATATGCTGTTCTTAAAAGATGCTGAAAAGGTTTTTGCTAAATGTAAAGCTATATTTGAAATCGTAAGAAATGATTAAAAAAATAAGTTTTTCAAAACCATTAAAAGGTGAAATCACAATACCGGCCGATAAATCGGTTTCGCATCGTGCAGTTATGTTCTCCGCATTGGCTCAGGGTAAAAGTATAATCAGAAATTTTTCAAGCGGAGCAGATTGTCATTCCACTCTAAATTTATTTAAACAGCTTGGTATTCAAACAGAGTTTTTAGACAAAAAGACTCTATGGATTGAAGGTGGAACTCTTACAGGCTCTAACTCTGCTCTTTATTGCGGCAATTCTGGAACGACTATGAGATTAGTTTCAAGCATTCTTGCCGGACAAAGCTTTAGTTCAGTTTTAACAGGCGATACAAGTCTATCTAAACGACCAATGCAACGCATAATCGAACCATTAACCTTAATGGGTGCAAAAATAACATCCTTAGAAGAACATGCACCGCTTACAATTAAAGGTTCACTTTTGCATGGAATTGAATATAATTCTCCAATAGCCAGTGCACAGGTTAAATCAGCAGTACTGCTTGCCGGACTCAATGCTGAAGGATACACAGCTTTTAATGAACCATATCCTTCACGAGACCATACAGAAAGATTACTCAAATATCTTGGTGCAAATATTGAAGGCACAAGAATTTATCCCTCAAAACTTTTTGCAAAAGATATCGATATAGTTGGAGATATTTCATCAGCCGCATTCTTCATCGTTGCCGGTTTAATTGTAAAAGGTTCTGATTTTGTAATCAAAAATGTCGGTATTAATCCAACACGTACAGGAATTTTGGACATCATAAAACGCATGAACGGGGAAGTGAATGTTTTCAACAAAAGAGAACTCTCAGGAGAAATTTGTGCTGATATTCAAATAAAATATACAGAGGCATTGAAGGGTTGTATTATTGAAGGAGCAGACATTCCACGACTAATTGACGAACTTCCTGTAATTGCAGTTTTAGCTTCACAAGCAGAAGGTGAAACTATTATAAAAAATGCCAATGATTTAAGAAATAAAGAAGCAGATAGAATTTCTTGCCTTGTAAATGAACTTAGAAAAATCGGGGTTAATATAGAAGAACGTGAAGACGGATTTGTTGTTAGAAAATCAGAATTAAAAGGGAATGCCGGGCTTGAATGTTACAACGACCATAGACTTGCTATGAGTTTTTATGTTGCAGGACTTATTTGTAAAAACGAAATTGCAATCAATGGATTTGAGTGGACGAAGATTTCATTTCCTGAATTTGAAGAATTAATGATTTCATTATATAATTAGCTTAATATGTCGGAGTGGTGAAATGGTAGACACGTGCGTTTCAGGTGCGTATGAAGAAATTCGTGAGGGTTCAACTCCCTTCTCCGACAAATAAAAAAGACTCTTTAAAAGAGTCTTTTTTATTTAAGCCTTACGCTTTTTTTCATCCATTTTTTCAGAAATTTTTTCTTTAGCTTCATGAGCCTTTTCTTTTACATCTTTTTCTATTTCAGAAGCTTTCTTCTTAACATTATCTGCTGCTTCATGCATTTTTTCTTTCATTGGCTTTTTAGGTTCATTGTTTTTCATTAGAATAACTCCTTTCGTGTTAACATCAACATTATTAATCAATAATGTAAGAGTTAAATGCGAAAAAAGTATAATTTTAACTACCAGAATGCTTTAGGCATCATGCGTTTATAAACCCAGATTTCTACACCATCGTAATTATTACCGAAATCAACAGCTAAGTTTTCAGGCACACCTATTGCAATAATAGGTAATTTAGTAATTTCAGCAGCTTTTTTAAGCTTTTCATAACCTTTTATAATATCTTCTTTTGTTGTTTCATCCCCAAAATGCGTGTTAGAAATAATTCCCGAAAACTTTTTCCAAGGACGTTTTTGAAGCCCTTCTGAAAATGTAACATACTCAACAATATTATCAATAGTTGAAGTTTCAAACTTGGAAGTATTAACAACCAGATAAATTCTAAGGTCTTGTTCTTGATTAATATTAGTTATTATATCCAGAATATCCAATCCTCCAGCACCATAACCAACATCAATAATTATATTTCCCTCTGTAGAAAGACAATTTACTTGAGCCGGAGTAATATAGCTTGCTGCTTCGCCTAAACCAAAATTATCAGGCTGTGTTATGACATTAATACCAATATTCTTTAATTCTTGAGCAATTGGACGTAAAGTATAAGCCGGTTCAACTGTATCTAAATCGACAAGTGTAATTTTTTCGCCTTTATTAGCAAATTGTCGTGCACGATTAATAGAGGTTTCCGACTTACCGCTAGCATAAGCTCCGGCATAAACTTCAACAAATCTCATAGATTAAATTCCATCTTCTGCTTCTTCCTCTTCAGAAAGTTTTGGAGCAGTAACTGTAACTCCCAAATCTTCTAAAGCAGCTTGAGCCTTTGGTGCCAAAGCTGTATCACGAAAGTTTTCCAGAATAGTCTGATAACAATCAATTGCTTCTGCTTTCATATCACGAAGTTTATATACATTACCAGCTTTATAATATAAAGGTGCCATTTCTGTAGCCGGGGACATTAACATCTGGTTATCAAGCTGAATTTTAATACCAATAAGAGTTTCATTATCCTGTGGAGATAAAAGAGTTCTTGAATAAATCTTTTTAGTCAAATTATCAATATCATCAGACATTTGCTGAACAGCTTCTTTAGACAATTTAGAACCCTTTTTTGCAGCAGATACATCCAAACATACTGCTGAAATAATAAATAGCGCTGTTAATACTGATAAAACAAATTTTTTCATAATACGAAATAACTCCTCACCATTATTATATAATAAAAAGTTGATTTTTCTAATCACTTAAATGTATGATTGTTTTATGGAAAAATTAGTTTATCAAATGTTTATTTTAGGCTGCCAAAATCTCGATGAAGCACTAAAAAAAGGATTAGGCGGTGTAATATTTTTTACAAAAGATATTACAGATGAAATGAGTTTTAAAAACTTAATTAGAAATATTAAATCAAAAGCTGTAATTTCACCATTTCTTTCTATTGATCAGGAAGGAGGAAGAGTTGAACGTACAGAAAACATACGTCCCAAAAGACTTTCTGCAAGGTATGCATTCCAGGAAGGGGTTTTAAAATCACAAACAGAAGAAATCTCTCGAGAACTTGCAGAATATGGAATAAACCTAAACTTTGCTCCTTGCGCCGATGTTAATACAAATCCAAATAACCCTATTATTGGAGAACGTGCTTTTTCTGATAATCCGGAGAAAGTTATTGAGGGAATAAAAATATTTACTAAAGCTTCCCGAAAATTTGGGATAATACCTTGTGTTAAACATTATCCGGGACATGGTGATGCTGACAAGGATAGTCATTTGACATTGCCTATAATTGATTTACCAATTGAACAGATGGAAAAAACACATATAAAACCATTCAAATATGCTGTTGATAATAATATTGAAATGATTATGGCCGCACATTTGCATTGCACTTGCTTTGATAATGATACAAAACCAGCTTCATTGAGTTCAAATGCAGTTGGATATTTAAGAAATAATCTGGGATATGATGGTGTTATTATTTCTGATGATATGGTAATGAAAGGTGTTCAATTATATGGAAGCTTAGAAGCTTGTATTATGGGAATAAAAGCCGGACTTGATATGTTTATATTTAGAAATTCCGATAATGAAACACTTGAATTGATAGAAGAACTCTGCCAAATTGTTGAAAAAGACAACGATTTACAGCAAAAAGTCTTGAAATCCAATGAAAGAATTTCAAGACTTAAGTGTAAATATAATATTTAATAATACCTATTCTGATTTTTGAGCATCAAAACAAGCTTTGCATAAAACATCTCTACCTTGCGTTGGATTAAAAGGAACTTGTGTTTGTACCCCGCATTTAGCGCATACTGCATCATACATTCTTTTCTTTCCTCTGTGCTGTTGTTTTTTTGCCTTTCTGCATTCCGGGCATCTCTTAGGCTTATTTGTCAAACCTTTTTCAGCATAAAATTCTTGTTCGCCTGTTGTAAAAACGAATTCACAACCGCAATCTTCACAAATAAGCTTTTCATCTTGGTACATCACTTGTTCTCCTAAATAATTTAATTGACCATAACATACTACAAGTATGTTATCCATTCATTCTATACTTTTTTTAGGGTAACGTCAAGTATTTTATACTTTTCCTGTAGAACCAAAGCCGCCTTCACCGCGAGAAGTTTCTGAAAGTTCAGTTACTACTTCAATTTTAGCTTGTTCTACACGAGCAATTACCATCTGGGCAATTCTTTCATCAGGCTGGATAGTATATGCTTCATTAGAAAGATTTACAACAGGCACACATACTTCACCTCTGTAATCTTCATCCACAGTTCCTACACAATTGATTAAACTTATACCGTGTTTAATAGAAAGCCCTGAACGAGGTCTGATTTGAGCTTCATAACCGTGTTCAAGTTCTATTTTCAGACCGGTAGGAATAAGCTTTCTTTCAAGCGGCTGCAATGTAATACCTTCTTCAATTGCAGCACATAAATCCATGCCTGCAGCACCTTCTGTTTTATATTCAGGTACAAACTTGTTGTGTTCCATTCTAAAAATTTTCAAAATCATCTCACTCTCCTATGCAGTGATTATAGTTTTTCCATCAACAACTTCTTTAGGGAAGATTGTGAATTCTTGTAAGTTTTCAATACCAAGTTTAGCCGGTTTTTCAGGCTGTTCAATCGGATTAGAAGCAGCTGCTTTTGCCATAGGATTTTCACCTTCCGGCACAGACATAAAACTATTACTGAAACGTATAAACAAATTACGTCTTGGTCTGCAATCTTCTGAATTATTTGATATAGCTGAAACTTTCATAAAACCACCTTTTTAAGTTGAGGTAAAATATATACCTTAATACACAAGTTTATTGTCTATCAGAAGCTTTTTCGTGTCAATAAAAATTAAGCATTGTAACGAAAAAATTTTTATGTTAATATTATTTTTGCAAATCGCGTCGTAGTGGCAAGGACTCCGTTGGCGAGCAGCAAAAGGTGACTAAACGTCACGTTTTGCGTAGGATATTAAATCCGATTAAGCGAAAATCTTGAGCCAATGGAGGGAGTGAAACTCCTCCGCCGCGAAGACAAATGCAAATTTGATAATTGAATAATAAAGAGTACGGGTCGTAGTGGCGGAATCGGTATACGCGCACGTTTGAGGGGCGTGTGGAGAAATCCTTGGGGGTTCAAGTCCCCCCTACGACACCATTTTATAAATTATAAACAGTGAACTTTATGAAATTTAAATATTGTTTTGTTACCATTTTTATACTTATTGTATTAATTGTAATTCATCCAACAAAAGAATCTATGATTTGCAATCAAAACTTTCATTGCGAAGTTAAGCATGAATTCTGTAATATCATAAAGTTGATAGAAAAATTTGATATAAGTGAAACAACAAAGATGGATGCGTTTACACTAAAACTTTCACGTTCTCATTATAGTACTTATATTACATTGGATAATAAGAATCATTTTATAATGGGGGCCTTTTCTTCTCCTTTTTCAATAGCTGAATCTACATACTTAAATAAAGAATCTATAAAATTTGAAAAGTATAAACAAAGGAAACTTAGTGAATACAGTATTGACAGCATAGCTAGTCCATTCTATACATATCTATGGTTGTTTATCTATTTATTATTTGCAATTCCAATATTGAGTGCACTTTTAAAAGATATTAAAAATACTAAGTAAGGTTGGGTGAAACCCAACAAATTCAATTAATTTTCAATTCTAACGCGATTCTCATGTTGCAATATTCTTGTGTCGAATACTTCTTGACCAACACAACCTTGTGATAAACATTGCATTTATTATCAAACTTTAACCCAAACCCTTGACAAAAAGAGGGTTATAGTAAATAATAAAAATATAGGGGGCAGTCCCTAACAGACTGCGAAATCTGTGTTAGGAACTGCACTTAGTACCCTATTTAGTGAAAAGCAAGACTATTATTAGTCTCAGCAAAAGCTCTAGTACAACTAGGGCTTTTTTAATTGCTCTAAGCCATTCATGCATAGTTATCACCTCCTTTCCTGACCTATATCCACTTAGTAGGTGTGTGTCAGTCGGGTGATAGTGGTACTACCCATTCCTTGATTATAGTATAAAATAGTGTGCAAGTAAACGCTACGTGACTTCTAACCCTAAAATCATTCTGATATTGTAATACACTTGAGTTGAATACTTCATAACCAACACAATCTTGTGATAAACATTGCATTTATCACTCAACTCTGCTACAATTTTCTTGTCGAAGGATTCCAGAATCGTAACCTTAACGACATTTTAGAAAAGTTTGCAATATGAAAGTTCAGAGCATTACATACTATAATCAAATTTTTACTGGAAAAGAACAGAAGTTTTTACAAAAAAGCAATCAATTAGCACCAATGTATAAAATTACTGCAACCCCTGCTTCTGAAACACCAAAAACATTTTTAGGAAAAGTTGGAAAGGGTGTTAAGTATATTTTAGACAGATTATACTATTATTGTTTCTGTGCAAAATAACTTTTAAAACTTTTAAAAATGTAACAAATCTATAATTAATTGAAATCCAGCTTTTTTTATACTATGATATTCATATAAGAGAGGTTAGGAATGGACTTTTTTAGAAATAACAAAAAGATTATAGTTGGATTTATTCTTGTAGCCGTAATCCTTTGGATGGTTGGCTTTACAGTTTTAGCTACAGTATTAAGCATGGGGAAATAAAACGTGACTTCAAAGAAAATATTAAATATTTTAATATTTTTAGCGATTTTATTAAACACTTACGGGTGTTTAAGTTCTTGTGCGGCAACAGATATTGAAACTCAAAAGCGCCAAACCAGAGAAAAAATTAATCGTTTAAAATGGCTCGAGAGCGTTGAAACAAACAAATTATACAAAAACCAGCAAAAACTGGAAAATGCTACTGCAAATTTAACAAGCTCAAAAAGCCAAATACTTTCTGCACAAAAAGAATTGGATGGATTACAAGCAAAGCTAGATAAGGCTTCAGCTGAATATAACAGCCTTAATTTTATACTTGCAGACCACATCCGACGTGTTTACAAATCACAAAGAAAAGCTTATTTTGAAATTCTTATTAGCTCAGAAGATATTAATATGCTTGTTGACAGGCTTTACTTCCAAAAAATCATTTTACAAGAAGATTACAATAGAATGATTGAAGCAAAGCAAAAGGCTCAAGAAATTAACCAAATTGCACGTAATATACAATTAAGAAAAAGAAATCTTGAGCGTTCAGTTGCTTCGATTAATTCTCAACAAGCTTATATAAATAAAGCTATTGCTAAAAATGAAAACATGATTAACAAGCTCCGTACGGACAGAATTGCATACCAAAAGGCAGAAAAAGAACTTGAAAAACAATCTGCAAGTATTGGAACGTATATAAACAAAACAACAAAAGACAGCAGTGTTCAGGTAGCCTCTGGTTTTATTAAACCTATTCAAGGAAGAATTACTTCTCCATTTGGTTATAGAACACATCCAATATTTAATAGCCGTTCTTTTCACTCAGGAGTTGATATTGGCGGTCCAAATCTAGGTGCAATAAGAGCCTCGAATTCAGGAAAAGTTATTTATTCAGGCTGGTACGGAGGTTATGGCAAAGTTGTAATTCTTGAACATGGAATTGTAAATGGAAAACCAATTACAACACTTTATGCCCATATGAATTCTATTGCGGTTTCAAATGGACAAAGAGTAACAAAAGGTCAAACATTAGGATATGAAGGTACAACAGGCTATAGCACAGGACCTCATTGCCACTTTGAAGTACGAGTCAATGGTCAGCCTAACAATCCTTTGAATTATATATAGGAATTTAATCTTGAACAGGAAATTAATAATAGCTTTAATATCATCAATTGTTGCTGCAAACTCTGTTTGGGCAGATTTTGCTTTTTCAGAAGCCTCTGATTATACCGGAGATGCGTTTTTTACACCGCCGGTACAAGAAGAAACTCACCAAGAAAAAAAGAAAGCTTCAAAAAACGGAGAAACAATACCTCCTATAAAGCTTCTTCGTTTAAAACTTAAACAAAAATTTAGTGAAAAAGAAAACAATAAATTTGAATTAGCGCCAACCGCTGCTGATTTATATACCGGTGAAATAGAAACTTCTGAATATGCTTCAAAAGAGTTGAAAGATGATTTTGAAGATATAAATCCTGATGGATTTGAAGCTGATGAAGACTCTGAACTAGAAAATCCAAAAACTAAAAAATCATTTTTCAGAAAAAAAGATAAAGCCATAGAAGAGGCTGATACAGAGGATATTATACTTGATTGCGATAATGTAGATTATGACACCCCAAATTATCTCATTCTAGCAAGCGGTAATGTTAGTGTCGAATTTGTAAAACAATCTACTACTGTTAAAGCAGACACAATAACATTTGATAGAATAAATAATACAATAAAAGCAGAGGGTAATGTTCAAATTCTTAAAAATGGACAAACCGTAACAGGAGACTACATTTTCGTAGATATGAATGAAGAAAATGCTCTTATCGAAAACCCTCTTACAAGAACAGCTACTATTGAAATTAAAGCACAAAAAGGTTATGTATACGGAGATAAAATAGTTCAGGAAAAAGGTTCTATTGAAGTTAAAGATTCATATCCTATTAATTTTCACTCTGCAACACGCGGACCTAAAATACATAAAATGCTTGTTCCAAAAAATGCCTCTATAGAAGAAGACATTGAAAACGGTATTTTTAAGCTAAAAGCAAAAGACATTAAAATTACACAAAAAGGTGATTTAGAAATCATTTCACTTAAGCAGCCTCGTATTTTCAAAGGTGAAAAAACAATTTTTAAAGTTCCTGCAGTAAAATTATATACAAATAAAAACCATGATTATGTAGAAACAAATATCTGGGAAATCGGTTCATATCGTGGACTTGGTATTTATTCAGGACCGGGTTTTGTTTTTGAACTTCCAAAAGGCTCTGTTTTAAAAGCAATGCCTATTTTGAACTATAAAAGCGGATTTGGAATTGGCGGTTACGGTCGTTTTAGCAGCGGCACAAACCAAACTATGGCTGCTTATGGCACAGCAACCAGCAAATTTATTGTTTATGGTAAACAGGAACTTGATGACCATTTATACTTACAATATGGTATGAATAGTTATTTTGATGAATGGTTCTTAGGAAGAAGAAGACCAAAATACGGTGCTTCATTAGTTTATGATAAATCTTATTCTTCAAACTCTTTTTTAATAAAAGATCAAAGGTCTCATTTTAGACACCGCTTTGATGCCGGTTATTATCAAGATTTAGACTATGATAACCATTTTGAAAGACTTCAAGGCACAGACATGGGAACAACAAGATTTAGATATATGGCTGAAGCCGGGCAAAATCTTTATAGTTACAAAAATCCGGAAGAGTTGAAAGCTTTTGAATTTGGAGTTAACACCCAGTTGTCTTCTGCTATTTATGGAAATGGTGATACTCAAGTTATTGGTCGTATCGGTCCAAGATTGCATACACAATATAAGCGTTGGATGCAAGACATAGGTTATTACTTCTCCGTTTATGATGATAACACTCCAATGCCTGTATTTGATGCTTACAGATACGGTAAACAAAACTTGTATTTAAGAGAATACTTTAGACTTTCAAGATATCTAACAGTATCATGGTTTAGCTCTATTAACCTTACCAATGATGCTGCAAATGGAAGAGATTTTCAGGAAAATTCTTTCTATTTCTCTGTTGGACCTGATGATATGAAATTCAACGTTGGCTACGATTTCGTAAGACAAAACTTATATTGCACCGTTGAAATGATGATGGATGCAAAAGGTGCAAATGTAGAATACGATACACTTGAAATCAAACAGGATAAAAAAGCAAAAAAATCCAATGAGCCTAAAGAAAATAACTTTGAAGCAGCTAAACCGCAAAAAACATTACAACGAGCAGTTGTAGAAGATGTCAAAATTATGGAAGAGGTTCTATAATGTTTCTTCGCAAAAAACTTGAAAAACAAATAATATCTTATGGTAAACTCTGTGGTGAAAAGAACTTTACACCTGGATATTCAGGCAACATTTCTGCAAGATACAAAAATGGAATGCTGATAACAACATCAGGCTCTGCTAATGGATATTTAGAAAAAAAACATATTGTTTTTACTGATTTTGAAGGTAAATCTTTAGAAAAAAACAAAAAACCGTCCAGTGAAAAGTTTTTGCATATAGAGATTTATAAACAAAGACTGGAGATTAATTACATAATCCATGTCCATTCACCATATTTAAGCAGCTTTGCTTCAGCGGGAAAAGATTTAATGTCTCCAATTATGGCCGAGAATGTTTTTTATTTTGGAGGTATTCCATTGGCTGAATATGCATTGCCATCAACACGAGAACTTGTTGATAATACTGTAAAGTATTTCGATAAATACGATGCAGTTTTAATGGCAAACCATGGATTTATTATAGCTTCCAAAACAATGGAAGATGCATATTTAAAACTGGAACTTGCAGAATCTTATGCACAGGTTGTACTAAATACAGAGATTTTGGGTGGAGCAAAACTTCTTGATGAAACACAAGCTAATGAAATTTTGGGATTGAGATAAAAAAAGAGCCTTAATGGCTCTTTTTTTATAACAGTTCTTTCAAGTAATTTGGAAGTGCAAATCTAGCTTCATGATACTCTTTATTATATATTTTACAAGTTTTAGTTATTTCATTTCCTCGTCTTTCATCCCAGTATGAAAGCGGCTTAACAGTTTCAGAACAAAACGCCCAAGCCCAATAACCACCAGGATAGGTTGGAATATTTGAAGTGTATGTTGAACAAATCGGGAAGACTTTTTTCAATAGAGTATACATTTTTTTGATTTCTTCTTTATTAACAAAAGGAGATTCTGATTGAGCTGCAACAATACCACCTTCTTTTAGTGAACGCTTAACATTTGTATAAAATTCTTCGGTAAATAAGCCTTCACCCGGTCCCATAGGGTCTGTTGAGTCGATTAAAACTATATCAAACATATTTTCTTTATCTTTAATGTATTCAATAGCATCTTCAACAAGAATTTCACATTTAGGATTGTCCAATTCACACGCAATAGTAGGAAGATATTTTTTACAAGCATCAATAACCATGCCGTCAATTTCACAAAGTACAACTTTTTCTACAGTATCGTGTTTAAGTACTTCACGAACCGTACCTCCGTCACCACCGCCGATTACAAGAACGGTTTTAGGGGCTTTATGGTGCATCATAGGAATATGTGCAATCATTTCATGGTAATGGAATTCATCACCTTCTGTGGTCATCATCAAATCGTCCAGAGTAAGAATTTTACCCAGTGATGAGTCTGTATCAATAATTTCTACTTTTTGAAACGGTGATTGCTCTGAAAAAAGAACTTCTTTTTGTTTGATTGCAATACCAAAACCTGATGGTGTTATTTCTTTATAGAATTGTGTCATAGTTTAATATTCCCTTTCAAAATATGTATATGCAAGTGAAAAACTTCTTGTCCGGCATCTTTTCCTGTATTAATAACTGTTCTGTAAGAATTTAGTCCCAGCTTTTTAGCAACATCTTTAACAGTCATCATTAATTTACCTAAAAGAAGCTCGTCATCCAATTGATTAAGCGAGTCTACATGAAACCTTGGAACAACAAGAAGATGAGTATCAGCTTTAGGATTGATATCATTAAATACAACAGCGTATTCATTTTCATAAACAAACTCTGTTCCAAAATCGCCATTTATAATTTTACAAAAAATGCAATCAGTCATAGCCATACTCCTTTATTTAAAAAGGTCTGTATTACTACAGACCTTTAAGAATTGCTCCAGGCCAGACTTGAACTGGCACCGAGGGTGAACCCCGATTGGATTTTAAGTCCAACGCGTCTACCGATTCCGCCACTGGAGCAGACGACTTTGTAATCATATAATAAAGATATTAATAAGTCAAACAAAAAAGAGGAATTTTTAAAAATTCCTCTTTTTACCTGATTTTTAAAGATATTCTTAAGCTTCTTGTTCTTCTTTTTTACCAAGCATATCTTGAAGTTTAGACATGATTTCTTCGCTTTTTTCCTGAACATCAGAAACGATATCATCAGCTTTTCTTTGAATATCTTTTACTCTTGCATCGGTCTTCTTAGCAATATCAGATGCCATATCACCAAGCATTTCTCTTGTTTCTTCACCTGATTTTGGTGCAAGAAGAATACCTGCAACAGCTCCTAACGCTGCACCTACTGCAAAACCTGCTAAAAATCTTGTTACTGACATAATATTTTCTCCTTCTATTGTAGTTTAACTTTTGTGATAAAAATTTTTATCGCCAATTCGGGTATGTAAATTGTCTATCTTTTAGAAAACATTTTAAAAGCACTACAGAGTCCCTTAAAGAAACCACCTGTAGCTTTTCCTGCAAAAGATGATAATTGACCGAATAATTTCAAAGGAGTTTTGGAAATAAAACTACGTACTTTTTGGACTCCCTCATCTGCCTTTATAATAATACCGCTTACAATTTCAACGGATTTATTAAGATTTTTTAAAGTAGGTTCTAACTCTGTTTTGATAATTGTTGTTGTTTCATCCAAATTTTTTGTTAATTTTGAAACATCAAACAAAACTTTAACAAGCATAACTCCGACAAGAATAACAATAACTCCTGTTGCATATGCTAAAAAGGTCAAACCTTGATATAACTGTGCTGTTTCCATTTTTTAAACCTTTAGGCGGAGCACATTCCTCTTTACTACTAATATTATTTTCCCCTCCAAGTGCTCCTTTGGAACAGGCTGCAAGCTGGTTTACACCATGTAATAATTTACTTGCGTATGACTACCAGTCAAAGTGTGTTTCGCTTTCTAATTCTTTCGCCCGGCGCAATTTCTTGGATTTAAGCATGTTGCCAAATTTTTTGTACTGACGTTCAAGCTTGTATTTTAATAAATCCACAGACTCCAATGCTTGTTTTTTTGCTTCGTTAATTGCTGGTGAGTGCTTTTCAGCCAAATCACATACTGTATCCTTAACCTTAGCTCTCATTTCAGAACCGGGACAAGGTGCGTATAAAATTCCTGCAACCAAACCGCCTACTACACCGGCAAGAAGCCCTATTCCAAATCCTATAGAAGATTTTTCTCTGCTCATAATCTAACCTCTTTTATTATATATTTCTAATTATACCACGATTTCGAGCAAGGATAAACCCTTACCGATTAATTTAAAAGCTTTTGATTTTTTAAATCTGCGAAGAAAAAATGCACTTATTATTAAACGTGAAATATTATTTATCACAGTATCTTTTTGATGCTGAACAAAATCTTCAGTAAATTCAACAATTTGCCCCGAAATTTTTCTTGCCAGTACACAAATTTCGCCAATTGAAGGCTTTAAATATGAAACCGTTAAATTAAGATTTTGAATATTTCTTCCCCAACGCTTTAATGTTGAAATTATTGTCCAGGCAATAATTATCTCAGCAATAAAAACTATTGATATTAAGATTGTAAAAATCATACCTTTTCCGTTCTTTTTTGTATTATTATAAGATTATATTTTATTATTACCAAAAATAAAATACGCTTGGAGGATTATTTCTTGGGTAAACTTAGATTTTATTTATCACTTTTGGCTGCAAAGACCGTTTATACAGGAATGAGAATAACAAAATTATCATCAGGAACATCCGTAATCGGCATGCTTGTCTTAAAGCTGTGCCCTGATTTTTTAACCTATGCAAACAAATATATTACAAACTCCAAAATAAATATAACAGGTACAAACGGCAAAACAACAACTTCAGGTTTAATCACACATTTGATTAAAAATTCTGTTATCAATAACTCGATGGGTGCTAATATGCTTACCGGCGTAGTTAATGCTCTTGCATTGGGAATTAATCCGTTCAAACCGGTCAAGTATTCGGTTCTTGAATCTGATGAAGCTTATTTAGAAAAAATCTACGATAAGTTTGAGGCTGATTACCTTCTTGTAACAAATCTTTTTCGAGACCAGCTTGATAGATATGGCGAACTTGCTACTACAAAAAAACTTATCCAAAAAGGCATTGATAAAAAACCTGATTTACAACTGATTTTAAATGCTGATGACCCGCTTGTAGCTACATTTGTATCTAAAAATAAACAACCTGTTTTTTATGGTGTAGAAAATGTCTTTAATGCCGATAATAAAACTACTGCTGTAGAAGAAGCTTTTAATTGCCCTAATTGCGGTAACCCCCTAAACTACAATAAAAAATTCTTTGCCCAACAAGGTCATTATTATTGCGATTGCGGTTATAAAAGAGTTGAGCCTAAATACAAAGCCGATGTGACTTTGCATAAAACTCATTCAATCTTAAAAATAAACAACATTGAGTACACAGTTCCTCTTGTAGGCTTATTTAATGCTTACAATGCACTTGGAGCAATAGCTTTAGCGCTTGAACTCGGGCTCTCGGATATTCAAAAAAATCTTGAAACATTTAAAGTCGCATTTGGAAGAAGTGAAGTTAAACACATACAAGGAAAACACACGCTTATTCAACTTATCAAAAACCCGATTGGCGCAAATGAAGTACTTAAAACAGTTGATCTAGACTCAAATATTTTAATAATAATTAACGACAATTATGCAGACGGACGCGATGTGTCATGGCTCTGGGATGCTGAATTTGAAGCAATAAATCAATCAAAAAAAGAAATTGTTGTATCAGGAATACGTGCAAATGACATGGCTCTTAGACTTAAATATGCTGAATGCAAAAATATTAAAATAATTCCTGATATCAGAAAAGCGGTTGAATACATTGGAAAAACTTCTGAAAATAATATTACAATACTTCCAACATATACAGCACTCTTGAAGATTAATAAATTTAATGACATAATAAAACCATGAGCTTATTTAAAAACATTGTAATGTTTTTTCTTACTTTACAGGAAAAAAGACTAACACATAACCTTAATAAGACACTTGGAGCAAAAAGTTCTTCAAAAAGGAAAAGTTTTTACTCTGACGGTTGTTTTATGAGTCTTGACTCTCTTGCCGAAAATGAAAAAACAAAAATGGAAGAAGAGCTATCTCTTATCCTTAAAAGTTCAAATTATAATCCTGAAGATGTTCTTGAATACATAAAAAAACATGGAACAAAAGTTTTTTATATAGATAATTCCAAAACTTTAAACTCTATAGGTGAAAATGAAGGATTTATTTACCCGCAAAAAGGTTCAAAAGCATTGTATTTATCGCTATTAACCCGAAGCGGATTTAAAATTAAAACCGATGAAATGTTTGTCTTAACTAAAGGTGAAATTAACAAGTACTATTTTATCTACCATTTTTATAACTGGTATGCATTTAAACACAACATTGCGGGCATGGATACAGACTCACAAGAACTTCTTAAAAAATTCTTGTTTTCTTCAAAAGAAGAAGATTTTTCAAAACTTCAACTAGCAGATATCTACAAACTAAAAGATGCTATAAAACAAGATAAAGCCTCAATAGAATTCGTGTTTAAACTCTGTCGTCAATATGAAGGTGCAAAACAAGCATTGGAAAAATTAAAAGACAACGGGGCTAATCTTTAAGGTACTCATTAATCCATGCTGCAATAATTCTTGATAGTTCAGAGTCGTTTTTCAATAAAAGCATGCCCGAAGTCCTTACCGGAGAAATATAAGTTGAAAAATTATTTTGTGCAAACCTTTTCAAATAAGCTTCTGCTATTTGAGCTTCACTTTCACCGGTACCTGTTATTGATAAAAAATCTACATTATCAAGATGGGCAATTGATACAGGAATATATAAATCCTTAGTTTTTACAACAGGCGAAATCATAACAATAGTTTGAGGTTTATTTGATATTTTATCAGCCGCAAGAACCCCGGCACTTGCTCCAATATTTGAACCAACTATTGCCCAATTATTAAAAAATATTTTTTTAACATTGTCTTCTTTTACCTGATTAATAACTTTTATAACATCATCAGGATATTTTGCATAAGCTGAATTCTTCATATCTTTCCATGATGTTTTAGTTAATTTAGCATTATATATACTCGCCCCATGACCGCGTAAGTCAATTGCAAGAACAGCATAACCCTTATCAAGCAAATCTTGTTCAAGGTTACCCCACCATTGGGAATTGTATCCAAGTGAATGCAGTAAAACTACAGTAGAAAACTCTTTTATAGTCTTATCTTTAGGATAAGTAAGAGTTGATTTCAAGTTGAACCCGTCGGAAGCAACCGTCTTTATCTCTTTTTTAGTAAAATTAGAAGCTCCATAAGCATAGGTATTTATAAAAACCAAAAATAATGCTAAAATACTTAAAACAAATCTTTTCATAACAAGTTAAGTATAGCACATTTTTAATCTTGTTACAAATCTTCACAGAAAAGGCAATTATTTATAATCTATATACTTTATATATATAAGAACTTTTTAAGGAGAGACTATGTCGCTGGTAATAGATGCAAATATGAAATTATTCGCTGAAAGGATGCATATATCGTCCTCTCGAATGATTCGTGACTACGGTCTTTCTACTGTTGATGAGATTATTGAAGCAGAAGCAGAGCGCGGCAACTCACATGCTGTTAAACACGCAAGAGAATATTACCATTCTCCTGAAAAACTCATCAAACTATTTGAATTAACAGATGTAGAAAATAAATTTGTTCTCTTACATAAAATGGATGATAGAACCAGAATGAAAGTTCTTCCAATGCTCGGACAGGATGATTTAAGAATGGGTCTATACTTCTTTACACAGGAAAAACTGCTTCAAATGCTTATGGAAGTGGATATTGAAGAACTTGTTAATGTTGTAAGAGAAGCATTTCCTTTAGAACAAATTATTATGATGTTTACAGAAGACGACTTAGCAAACTTTTTCTTAAATGATAAATTAGAAAAATATGATGTTATTGAACAATTAAAATGTATGCCTCCAGATGCTATGAAAAAATTTATTGAAGGCGTTACAGGAATGCCGTCAGAAAAAACAAATCCGATGGAATTAATTAAGAGTATTGAGCAGTTACCTGATGATAAATTTCGTAAGTTTATGGCATCAATTGACCCTGATACACAAAGACAAGTTACATTTCAATTAACAAAAACAAATCCTGAATATTTAACACTGTTTGAAAACCAGACATATTGTAATATGTTAAACACATTAATGAAACCTGAAATGATTAAACCAATGATAATGCTCAATCACGATACTCTTGTAAATATGATTTCAGAGCTCCCGGGAGATTTAATGTCGATAGTAGCAGCTCAAGTCGATACTAGAGATTTTGCAAAATTCCTTCAAAAAGGACATATGGATTTAATTGAAGAAGCGTGGATGATTTAACCAAAACGCAACACAATATGTATTGTGTTGCGTTTTTTATATCTGTATTATAGCATATATCGCACTCTTTGTGAAGTTGCCCTAAAAAACCAAAGTTTTAAAATCAAGCTGTATATATTAATATAAGGCTATTCCAAGCTCTTTAAATTATGCAACACAATACATATTGTGTTGCATAATTTAAGAATTATATAGAGCGAGGTAAAAGCATGAGAAGATTACACGGATTTTCATTAATGGAAATGATGATTGT